>JAEDMA010000024.1 GCA_016295005.1 Christensenellaceae bacterium | reverse complement strand
CGTTTTGATATTTCGTCTTTTACCAAATATTTTATACCGAGTTTCGCACATATATCTAATGCCTTATATGCGTATTTTTCGGTATCAGTATTCATAACGTCGGCATGTCCCATACAAAGATTTACACCGCAATCTTTTAAGAGTTTATACTGTTCCTCCGTCACTCTATCGGGATAATCTACTCCGTCAACCGTTTTAGGCGGTTGCGGTGAACAATAAGTAGATATACAAAAATTATTTTTTAAAAAATCTTCCATTTTTCTTTTTTACAACACTTCTATGAGTGCACATTCGCCAGCCTCTAATTGCAAAGTAAAATCTTTACCCGTTAACATAGCTCTCGTTGCTCTTTGCGTAACGACATAACAATAATTCTCGTCAAAATTTAATGTTATTTGTCCTTTGTGATTTGTAAACGAATTGTTTACGACTAAAAGCGCCATTCTACCGTTATAATCAAAACAGCCTATCAAAGCCGAATCTCCCGAAACGCTTTTCAAGCCCCTGTAACTCGTTAGTAAATCAGACTCGTTTCCTCTCTTACTATCCCTATACACACACGGAGAATCACCATGTAATATTACGCCTTGGTGTGCCGAATTTAATAAAATATGGTCTATTGCCTTTATTTGTTTATTGATTTTTTTTGCGTAGCCGTATATTTTGGTTTTATTGCCGTATTTGTTAAGTAAACAGTCTTCGTTTACGTTTTCTTCCGGTGTTCCCTTAACCATTTCGGGCGGGGTAATCAATGGATAATAAGATACGCCTTTACAACCGAAAGCAAGCATGGTATTGATATCCCAACATAATTCATACTCGTCAACTACCCTATTAGTTATGAATGTAGGATAAGAACCACCTGCTTGTGCGTATCCCATCCACGGCATTTGATTATCTATTGCGTATCTATTAAGCACGCCTAACGAATCAAACCAACCTGCCGAAACACTTCCTTGCATTTTTGTTAAAGGATAAGAATCTACGGAAATAAAATTGTGTTTTAGCGATAAATAGTTTTCAAGATATTCTCTATAATTACTTACTCTATATGCGTTGGTAGAAGAATCTCCTTCTTCCGTTACGCTCTCTCCGTTTAATTGACTTACCGGTACGTTAGGAAATAAATTGTAATAAATATATAAGTCGTTAGCAGTTTGACCTATTTCCGATTTTACTTCTTTAAATGTATCAATAGCAGTTTTCATTAGCGAAAACATTTTCGTGGTAGGCTCGTCCCTACCGTAAAACCCACCGAAATTTTCAAATTGCATCATTTCAAGGGTGTATTGTTTTAATTGGTCTTTATCGACTACCTTATATCCCTTGCTGTCCGAAAAAGATATTGCATCGTTTACGCATATAAAATAATTTATATTATGTTCGTTTGCAAGATTTAACGCTTTCGTAACTTGTTCTTTATCACTTGAATAATCAAATGCATTTTCTATTATATAATTTACGCCAGACTCCTCGATTTTTCCAAAAACCTCGTCAGTTATTGTAGAGGGCAATAAATAACCTTCCGCAGGATATTGAGTTCTCGGCCCTATATATCCGCCTATCATCATTTCGTCTTCGTCTAAGCCCCTAAACTTTAATTTGTAATAAGGAACTGCCGACTGTTGCTTAAACGATTTAAAAGTAAAACCGTTTTCTTTGGCATAAGAAACGTAAGAGTCGTGGTCGTATTTATCAAATCCTTCCAACGATATTGCATCTTGACCACCGTATTTTCCGCAACCTACGAAAGAACAACAAAACGCAATAAGTAATGAACTTAATAACGATAATATTCTTTTATTCATTTACTTACTCCTTTTTCTTCTGTTAAACAATAAATATCCGTCATCGTAGGTATCAATATACTCAACGTCCTCAACTATCGGTTTTCTATTTGATACGAAAGTAGTATTTATTGTATTAGGGTTATTATCAAGATTAGTTAATAATATTTTACTTAACGAATAATACGAACCTTGAACGTATTTAGAATAATTTGCGGTATATTGATTTCCTTCGCCTCTAATTACAACGTATCCCGTAGAAACATTGCTGTTTTGATAAACGTAACGGTAAATTTCCGTATAATTTACTTCTTCTAAAAGTTTCATATAAACGGATAATACTCCGTCCACCATTCTAATTTTTACGCAAACGTGTGTTTCCTCATCAAATTCTCTATCTAAAAACGCATATTTTTCGGGAACGGCAAAGTTCGCTAAATATTTTCCGTTATATACGAATTGAAAAACGGTTTTTCCGTTTCGCTCGTATAAATTAGGGTTATCTATTTCTTTTTCTACCCCGTCTTCAATCACGGTTATTTTTTCTCTTAAATCAACGCCACAGTTAAAATATATAACGCTTTTCGTTATATAATTCGTTGCAACGCCTAATGCACTTGAACCGTCAAGTCCCCAAGCAACCGATTGCCATTGAGAAGGCAATCTCGGTAAACCGTTAGGTGCAATACCTTTTTCGTTGCACGCTCCGAAAATTTCATAGGAAAGTTCAAAATTAGAATATCTGTGCTTATTTGCAAATGCTGAATTTTGTCCTGCCCAGTTATAATTCAATGCTCCGTTTGAAACAACTAACCCGTTTCCACCTTTTACCGCCGTAGAATTGATTACCCAGTCGTTAGAGTTGTATTCGTCGTTTTCAAAATACGCTTTGCATATTAAAGGATTTTGCGGTTTATCGTAATATTTATTTAACGCTATTAACTTTCCTATTTCAATATCAACATAGTTTCCATAGTATATTGACGTACCAAGAGTAGCAAAACCTATATACCCTTTGGGTATAGTTTTTATATTTTCACTCTTACTTGCGTATATTTCTTCTCCGTCAAAATAAAGTTTTAACGTTCCGTCGTTCAAAACGAAAATCTTTACTTTTATTTTGTTATTGTTTTCTATCTCCGTGAAAGGTAAAAGTTTTAACTCGTCACCGTTATCGTAGAAATTTATAGAACAACCTACTTTATCGTTTTCTTTTGAAAAATAGATAAAGGTTGAACCGTTAGAACCGACTTCGTCAACAATAGTTTCTAATCCGTAAACAAATCCGAATTTTTTATCTCCCTTTATATCCGCAATTTTTATATCAAAAGAAACGGTTAAAGTTTCTTTAACTTGCGGTGAAGTAAACACTTTTTTCCAAGCAATTAAGGAATTATCGTTATCAAAATATCTACCGAATTTAATTACACCGTCCGAAAAAGAAACGTTTTCTTCTTCCATTAAAAAAGTTCTCCACCGAAGTAAACTATCTGCGTCGCCTTTTAGCATTTCTTCGTTGATAACATAGTCGTTTACAGTTCCCGCAAGCGTAACTTGTTTTGGAATAAAAATTATTTGTAGAGACAGCGTTAATACGCTTACTAACACTATTTTTAATAATTTTTTAATATTTTTCATTACTGTATTCCCGCACTTCTTAATATACTGCTCCATTTAGTTTCCCAGTAGGTTTTTTCCAAATTCCAAAATTCGTCAACAGTAGTAGTTTTTATGCCTTCTTTATATATAAATCTTGCCGGAGCGTTGTATTTATACATTAAGTTTATTCCACCTTTATAGAATAATTCGTCGTTCAAAGAAACAGTTATTTTTTTCGCCGTTTTGGAAAGTTGTAAATTATCTTTCATAAACGAAGACCACGAAGAAGTATCTATATTCGGCTCGTTACTGTATTTTGCGGTTAACGAACATTTTAAATGCTTTTGAACGATTTCCATAGCCTCGTCGGAGAAATAGTATTTTAAAAATTCTTTTGCACCGTCTTTCGCAATAGAATAGTTTGGTATAACTATTTCAGCGTTATTGCCTATATACATCATTGACCTTGCTTCTCTTACTCTGTCAATATTTTCCGTCGTTCCGAAAGAAGACGATTCTATAAACGACATTTCACTTGCGGAAAGTTCACCGTCAACGTATTTAACAAGTTGTTTTAGTTCACTTTCGGTTATGCCAAGTTTAGTTCCAAGAGAACTTAAAACCGGCATTTTCATAATTTTAACGTTAGCAACTTCGCCCGTTTCGTTTTCAACCCAACTGCCGTTAGGATTGAAAACCACTTTATTAGTTCCCTCCATAAAATAGTATTGAGATACGGAGAAATCCAAAGTGTCGGTATTAGTGTAAGCGTAACCTTCTTTACTTATAAGTTGATATAAAACTTTATAAGCCTCTTTCCTTCCTTCACATTCGGACAAAATTCTAACGTCGTTAGAGTGTTCTACACCGTCGCTATCTATATAAATTCCCTTCCAAAGTTTGTTGTACTTATCGTAACCTTCGTATTGTGCCGTCCACGCTTCAATAATATAATTCCAGTAGTCACTTGAAAAAATATAAGGTATATTACCGGCCGCCACTATTTTATCGTTAAGTTTGATAAGGTCGTTTGTTGTATACGGAAGTTCCAACGGATTTCCGTTTTTATCTTTAAACAAATCAACGTTGTAAACAATACCCGTTTCCGAATTCGGAAGCCACGGGAAGAAATATAAATTTCCATCTCTTAAAGTGTTTTTCGTTGAAAAATCACCTAATTTTTGACGAATTGTCAAACCGTTTTCTCCGTCTGGTTTATAATCTAAAACGTCGTTTAACGGCTCTAAATATTGAGTGTAAGCGTGTTTCATTTCAAAAGTGGTCATATATAAATCAACGGTATTTGATTTCGGATCGTTATATAAAGGTCCGTTATCCACCTTTGGCGACGCTTGTAGCGTTACGGTATATTCCGATTGTTTTTCATTGAACCTTTTAACTATTTCGTTAATATAAGTTTCTCCCCAACCCGATACCCAATATACGAGTTCAACATCTTTTTCGGTATTTGAAACTTTATCGGCAACGCCTAAGCACGCACATAGGTTTGAAACTAAAACCAAAGAAATAATTGCACTTATTACTTTAAAAAATCTCTTTTTCATATTCTTCTCCTCTTATTTTATCCTTTTAAACCACCGAACGTAACGTTCGCTAAAATTTTCTTATGGAATATTGAAAACAAAACTAACGGCGGAATACTTGATAACATTACCGCTGCATAATATACGTTTAATTGATTAGTTCTTGATGCTATTTCTCTAAATAAATATATACCCGTTGCAAGTGTAGGTCTTCTCGGCCAGTAAAGTAACGCCATATTTACGTCGTTCCAAGTGGAAATAACTGACATTATCCAAAGTGCCGACGCAAGCGGAATCGCAAGAGGAATCATAACTTTGAACATTATTTTATAATGTCCTGCTCCGTCTATTCTTGCCGCCTCCATATAAGTGTTGCTAATATTCTTGAAACAAGAAAGCATATATAAAAAGTTAGGACCGAAATTACCTATAAAGTTTAAAAGAAGTAACGGTGAGTCTATCATTTTAAGCGACGAAAACACTCTGTAAGTTGAACCTTGCGTTCCTACAAGTGGAAGTGAAATTACTATAACGTTGACTGCAAGAAGAAGTTTTTTGCCAACAAAATTGTATTTTGCTACAACGTACGCTAAAATAGTTGAACCGCCGATTGCTAAAAACGGTCCGAAAAATGCAAGAATAAGTGAATTTCCAATTAAACCTGCAAGTCCTACACCGTATACTTTTAACGATTTGAAGGCTAATATAAAATTATTAAAATTCCATTTTTTAGGCCAAGCAAACGGTTCCATTAACAATTCTTTATGAGTTTTGCAAGCCGCCATTATTCCCCAAAAGAACGATGCAACGTAAGATAATACAAGCAGTCCTATTAAAATGCTGGCAACAATATATACTGCGGATTGACTTGCAGACCTTCTATTTAAAATATTTTTTCTGATTTTCATATTAAAACTCCACGTTTTCAACTTTATTCGTAAGTTTGGTTACCCCGAATACTATAGGTAAGGTTAACGCCGTCAACAATAATCCGATTGCCGACGCATAGTTATAGGAGTTAGAAGTTTCGGGTTTACCGTATACTTGTGAGAACAAATAGAAACTTAAAGTATTCGTGTCGTAAGCACCACCCGTTAACAAAAGAATATTACCCGAAGAAGTGAATAATCCCATAAGACCTAACAAGAAAACCGTAGATACGGTAGGCCATACCAAAGGAACTACTACTTTAACCAGTTCTTGCGTCCAAGTAATACCTTCTAAATTTCCGGCTTCTATAATTTCGTTAGGAATTCTTGAAAAAGTTCCCGAATACAATACGAAACCGCTTATAAGTCCAAACCATACGGAATACAAAGCAACGAAAGTCAAAGCGTATTTCGGATCGCCAAGTAATCTTGGAGGAGCATTTAACCCGTTCATCTTTTGTATAAGTATTGCAATAGGTCCGTTAGTTCCAACTATGTCTTTATAAAGAGCGGACCACACTACCGAAGATAACACACTCGGTATGAAAAACGCTATTCTATACACTTTATGTCCCGGAATTTTTTTATATAAAAAATAAGAGTTTACAAATGCAATAGGGAATAAAAGTTGGTGAATAATAAAGAAAATAAAAGTATTTTTCGTTGCAATCCACATATTTTCACCTTCAAGAACAGTGGTAAACGATTTGAAAAAGTCCTTAAAATTTTCTAAAGTCCATATTGTTTTTCCTTGTATAGTAACTTGGAAAGCCATTTTTACCGAATTAATATTAACATACACGTAAAATACGGCAAATACCGTTAACTGAATTATTATAGCGGAGTAAATAAACAAATACTCTTTTATTCTATTTTTCTTTTTATCGCTTATATTAAAAGTTTTTACTTTCTCCATTTTACACCTTTATCATACTTCACCGATTTTTGTAAATACGAAAATCTCCGTTGCTAAAAAATCGTTATATTCGGTTGCAGAATCTACCGTAAAGAAATTACCTACATATATTCCGCATTTTCTAATAGACTTACCTGTAACTTCCAAATTATTCACTTTATCGGAAAAAACTGAATTTACTTTGTAAACGTAATTATCTTGAAGTCCGTTTATATAAACTCTATCGTATATTCCTGCAAATACACACCTTAAATCCACCGCAACGGATACTGCTAAATCTTTCTCTTTTGATACTGAAGTAAATATAATTCTCTTATCGTTATGATTTTCGTAAGAAGTTGTTATGTTGCCAAATTGCAAAACTTTTCTATATCTTTTGTAAAATTCGTTATAGATTTTTATTTCTTCAAGTTCAGATTTAGATAAATTATTCAAATTTAATTCATAACCCAAATTCGTTACTGCCGAAATTGCAAATCTATCGCTTATTTTATATTTTCTCATCGTGTGCGGATTTGGAGATACCGCAACGTGCGAAGTTGCCGAAACTTGCGGATAGCCTAAAAATAAACCTCTTTGCGTATCTACTCTTACAAGGGGATCAGTGTTGTCACTTGCCCAAATTTGAGAAAAATAACAAAGCATACCAAGGTCAAATCTGTTACCGCCACTTGCGCAACCTTCCATTATAATATTCGGATATTTTTTAGTTATGGTATCTAATATTTTGTACAATGACACCGTATAATCGTAAAAATAACTTCCGGATTTTCTTATTTCGGTTAGACCTCGGTTGCAATCCCATTTTATATAGTCAATTCCGTATTTCTCTATATTTTTTGAAAGACTTTCTATAAGATGATTTTGCACTTCTTCTTTAGTTATATCCAAAACTATTTGATTTCTTATTTCTATCGGAGTTAACCCGTCTATCGTCATAGCGTAGTCGCTGTGATTTTGATAAAACTCACTGTTTTTACTTACCATTTCGGGTTCAAACCATAAACCGAATTTCAAACCGTTTTCCTTAATAAGTTTTGCGGTTTCGCAAAATTTACCGTTGAATTTTTCTTCATTTTCGTACCAGTCGCCTAAAGAACTCGTATCGTCGTTTCTACCTCCAAACCAGCCGTCGTCTATAACGAAAACTTCAATGCCTATCTCTTTTGCTACCGTAGCAAGATTTGGTATGCTTTTATTGTTGATATCAAAACCTAAACCTTCCCAACTGTTAAATATTATCGGTCTTTCTTTATTCGTAAAATTTGGATTAATTATATGCTTTAACACGAAATCACGCATTTTTTCGGAAGTTTCTTCTTCGCTATTTCCGCAAACGAAAACACTTTCGGGCGAAGCAAAACTACAATTAGGTAATACTTCGTAGTTTAACAAATAATCGTTTATACCGCTCATCGCTCTAATTCCCGATAATTCGGTTTTTTCAAAAATTTCTTTATGATTTCCCGAATATATCAAATTAGACGCTATACACGAATTGTCACTTTTATTTTTTATCATAAAAAACGGATTATGCACATTTGAAGATAAACCTAAATAACTTCCAAAGCTATACACACCTTTTGATAGTTCGGTACGGTTAATATTCGTTTCGTTACACCAACTACCGCTTAAAGAAATGATTTCGTACTCACCCTGTATTAAGTCAAGTTGCATACTCATAAGCCTACGAACGAAAATATTTGCGTCACCTTCGTTTTCAACAATTATTCCGGTAGTTAAAACATCGCAATCGTCAAAAAAACCAAAATATTTTTTAAGCGTTATTTTAGATATAGATGACTTATATTCTATTACGAAGAATTTCTCATTTCCGTATGCGGTAGGTAAACCGTTCATTTTTAAATGTTCGTTCGTAAAATAATATCTATTTACTTTAAAACCTAAACTTGCATTTCCGAAACCGTCAACTATATGAACGGAAGTTTCTCTGTTATTGCCGTCACCAACGAAAGAGATTATTGAGGGAGTAGCGTCTATATCGTCCGCCGAAGAACATTTTCTTAATGCAATATCTTGTCCTAAAAACGAATAATCTTTCTCATCGTATATTTTTTCACCGTAATATATTAAATCAACTTTATCGTTTATTTTTAACAATAAAGTCGTATTTTTTGTATTTATTTTTACTATTTCTTCCATTTGTTCTCTCAAAAAAATATTATAGTATTATGATATCACACAGTTACCGCCAAGTACACGACCTAATGTTGCAATATACATTGAAAAATGTTGCTTTTTACACTGTATTATCAATTAAAAAAAAGTATTTCTATTTAAAGAAGCAAAAAGCAAGTGCTTTCACACTTGCTTTTTATCCCTACCGTTTTATCTATAATAAGTTATTTCAAATTCCAAAAAATTTGTTTAATTGCGGTGTTGTTATCGGAATACTTAACACGCTCGTAAAATACCGTTAACATTTTTCCGTTTTCCAATTCAACGGTTGCGGGATAACCCATATCCCACGAATTAGGCTTATCGTTCATTTCTTCTTCGCTTAAATAAACAACTAATTCATCACTCCAAGTTTTTCCTTCGTCTTCGCTTACTCTACAAAATACTCCAAGCGGTGTTTCTCTTCTGCAATAAGTCAATAAAATGTTTCCGTTTTTCAATCTTAATAAATGCGGTGGCGATTTCTTGGTAGGAGTCACCAAAGTCATTTCAGAAAAATCATATACTCCGCTTTCTTTCTCCGTTGCGTAAAGTTCTTTTATTCCATCTATTTCCGAACGAACTAAAATTAAAATTCTTCCGTCTTTAAGCGGTAAACAAGTTGGTTCGTATAATTTTTCGTTTTTTACTCTTTCATCACTAACGAATTGATTAAGTTGCCCCCAATTTTCTCCATCATCACTCTTAGTTAAGTACAAGGCAAAATTTTCTTGCGGTCTATAACCTACGTAAAAAAGCCTATTTTCGTTAGATTTTACCATACCGTGCGGAGAAAAAACGGGAGCGTATTTAATTTCAGAAAAGGTTTTGCCATTATCTTCGCTAACAACGTATAACGGTTTAAAAAACTTTTCGTTTTCATTATCAGATATTTGCGAACAGTATCTATCCCAATCTTTATCGTAATCCGAACCAGAATTTGCACCTATATAAGTTTGTTTTTTCGCCGTAAACCAAGTTACGTAAATTTTATCTTTAAAATATACTATTCCCGAATCTCTATCATCTAAAACAGAATTGGCAATCGTGATAGGTTCGCTCCAACTTTTACCGTTATCACAAGATATAAAACCTATTACTTTTCCGTAAGGATCTTGATGAGCTTCTCTAAAACCCGAACATACAACCATTATTTTATTGTCGTCTATTTGTGCAACAGACGGCCACGCAAAATACCCACGGTTATGACTGTTGCTTGAATATAAGACGGTACAAACGCTGTTTTTTATTTCGTATTTTTTCATATTTTTATTTTTTAAAATTTCTTACTATTAACAGTTTTCTTTATAAACTCGTTTAATATTCTCTTTCGTTTTTTCGTCAAGTTCCGTAAACGGTGGACGGGATATAGGTAATATATCTAATCCTTGTAAACTCATAATATATTTAGTAACGGCAAGCATACTGTCCGAAGATATTAACAATTCCGTTACGTTATTTACTTTTCGTATTATTTCAAGAGCCTCTTGATTTTTACCTTCCTTGAACAATTCTTTCGCTTTTATGTATCTATCAACGAAATAATTGTACGTCGTTCCGATAGCACCGTGTGCTCCAACTGCTTGACCTGCCAAGAAACATTCGTCTGCTCCCGTTAAAAACGTTTTATCTTTACAAGAGTTAATTAAACGTTCCAAAACGTAAAAATTATATCCTGTATATTTAACAGAAGTTATTTTTTCATCTTGCAATAATTCCTTTAATTCTTCATAAGAAAACGGTCTTACTTGTGCCGCATTATAAATCATTAAGTTTAAACTCGTTGCGTGTGCTATCGTATGAAAATATTCTTTTATTTGCGAATACTTATAACCGAAATAATACGGAGATACGGCGGAAAGCATCGTAGCCCCTGCTTTTTCGGCGTGTTTCGCAAGTTCAACCGCCTCTAACGTTGATTGAGAACCTACGTGTGCTATTACTTCTTTTCCGTTTGCATTTGCAATTATTATTTCTAATATCTTTTTTCTCTCTTCCGTAGTTAAAAGTGAAAATTCGGAAGAACCTCCACAAGCGTAAATACCGTCCGCTCCCTTTTCAAGAACGAATTTCGTCGCTTTTGCAACACCTTCATAATCCACGCTATAATCTTCTTTAAACGGAGTTATAAGTGGAACGTAAATATTTGTCTTTTTCATAAAAAACTCCTTTATATACTAAGCAATACTATTGATAAAACACTTAATAATATACCGCTTATATTTTTCCAATGTATTTTTTCTCTAAATAACGTAACTCCAAGTATTACGGTTATTACAAGTCCTGCTCCTAAATGTATAGGATACAGTATCGCTCCTATTATTTTTACCGATAAATACGTTACTATTATATTTGCAACCGTTGCTCCCAAAGATTGCAACGATATCCCCAACATATTGTTTTTTCGTTACGCAAATCGTTTAACAAAGTCCTTTCTTTTATTTGTGTAATTGCGTAAACTATTACGGATATAATAAAAGCAAACAAATAACAAATAAACATAAAAGCAAACGGATTTTCCCCACCGACTTTTACCTGCCTAAATTTGGTAACAATAGATATTCCACTGTTTGCAAATAAAACAACTATACAAAACAATAACCAAATTAAATTAAAGTTTTTATTCCCCTTTTGAGTTTTTTCCGGCAAAGACATTAGCGTTAATGCTACTAACATACAAACAACGCCTAACGCTAAAATAAAGTTAAATTCTTCTTTATAGTAAAAAATGCCGAATAAGACCACTATTACCAAACTGCCTTGATTAAATAACGTAGTGCCTGCAAGAGAACCTTTTTCATACGCACAATAGTTACAGATTGAACCGATTACCAAAATTAAACCGAATAAAAAGCCGTACAAATACGTATCTTTGGTAATTTTATCTCCCGTAATTAAAACTATAATCAAAGAAATAATTAACGAAATACCTGTTACCGTAACAAGATTCATTATTTTTTGATTTTTTTCGCCCTTGATTATTTTTAACCCTATATTGTTAAAAACAAGAAAGACAATAGATAAGCCAAGAAAAAAATATTCATAAGTCGTATCCTTAGTTAGTTTTATTTTTACCGTATAAATTTTTGTATTCTTCGGGAGAACTGTTAGTAATCAAGCAAAACATTTTATAAAAGGAAGAATAATTAGTATAACCGACTTCTTCCGCAATCTCTCTAAAGGATTTATCGGTTTCGGCAATAAGTGTTCTTGCAATACCTATTCTACGTCTCGTAATATATTGTTGAATTGAGACTCCGCTATGTTTTTTAAATAATTTATAAAAATACGTCCTTTCATAACCGAAATAATCAACTAAGTTTTTAACGGTTATATTTTCTTTTATATGATTATCAATATATTTAACCACCGAATCAATAAATATTTTTCCGTTTTCTTTATCTTTTTCGTTATTTATTTTTCTAAATTTTGAAATATTGGTTTCCGCTATAAGATTAAATAACAAATAAGCCGTTGAAATAATATTGTTTCCCGCAATTAAATCGTTACGCATATTTGCTTTCAAAATTGAAAAATTCTTTGCTAATTTCTTCGTATCAATATTTCTGACTATCGCATAATTTTCCATATTCGCGACTTGTTTCATTATTGAATTTATTTCCGTTCCCGAACAAGAAAGCCAGTATCTTCCACACGTATCGTCTTTATCCGAAATACAAGTATGCTTTATTCCGCTTTTAATTATTATTGCATCCCCTTTATGAAGCGTAAAAGTTTCCTTTTTATCATCGTCTTCTATAATAAAATAACAGGTTCCGTTATTAACAAATTGAATTATATTATTGGTTCGCAAATCCGTATAAGTATAATTCGGCTCGTTTTTATGCCAACCGAATTCATCAACTTTAAAATCTTCGCCGTAAAAAAAATTGTTATAATATATCCAAAACAGTTCTTTTTCTTTTATTTCCTTCACAACTTCTCCCTAAATCTATATATATATTTATTATTTATCACTCTTAATATTAAATACGATTTTTTTAGTAAAGTCAATACGTTTTTGTATAAAAACAAAGCGGGGAAACCCGCTTTGTTTTTATCAAGTATTTTAATTTATTCCGTGAACGTTACTAATATAAACCGTCGTAGCGGTAGTACCCCAGAAACATAAGTAAATATTTCCGTCGGAACCTACAACGTTAGTAGGAACATCTATAACTACCGTATAAGTTTTACCCGTTTCAACCGTACCGTTTCCGTTATTACCACCAAATATACGGCTTTCTTTATCGGGAACTTCAACTTCCATTCCGTTATAATACAATTTAGCATTACTGTCTTTTATTTTATATATAGAATCGGCCCCGTTAACTTTTAACTTGAAGTCAATGTACGGACCATAACTGTTATCTCCGTTATGACTAAACGAGTTAAACGTAATATCAAACGAAATTTTAGAATATCCTACACCGTTTATCTTTATTGCATAATCATTAGTAGAATTTGCCGCCGAATGAGAGGTAGTTTTTGTATAAGCGTAGTTACCACCTACAACGTTTCTATTATTGCTTGTAATTTGTAAACCATTATTCGTGGTTACACTTAAATTTTTCTTACCTTTAACGTTTGCATAATATATATCTATATTTGTTGTATTACCCCAGAAACACATACACAAATCGTTTTTATATACTCCGGTGGTTGGGAAATTCGGGATTATAGTTACTCTATACCACTTGCCCGTACTAAGCGTTCCGTTGCTATTATTACCTACGTATCTCATGCTTCTATCTACACCAAGAGAAACGTCAATTCCCGTTGACAAATCAACTACTGAAACGTTGGCTTTATCTAAAGTTGAATAGTGATTGTTGCTAGCGTCAAATAAGCATAAATCAAGTAAGGTCGGCTTTGAACCGTAAGATTGATAGTATATATCAAAAGACAATTCTCTAATTAAGTTTATATCTTTAAATTTAACTGTTCCCGCATTAATAAAGTTTGACGACGGATTAGTATTTGTTGAAGCATTTACGTAACGGTAAACCGTTCCGTCAATAGAATAACCGTTAACCGGTTCAGGAATATTTTCAGTAACCACACTAATAAGTGAAGCCGTATTACAAGTTACTTGAACGTCAATTATGCACTTTTCGGTAGATTTTTTATATATTGCCTTATAAGTTGCATCACCGTCACAAACGGTATTAGGTTCAATATCCCATCCGTCTAACTCATAAACAAAGTTAGCATCTTCCTTAGTTGAATTTTCTGGAACAATTACAGTTTCGCCTTTATATAATTTTTGAACGTAATCGTCTTCGCCGTTTTCAAATTTGAAAGTTACCGTGCATTGTTTTTCCTTAAAGTAAGGAGTTCTGAAATAAACGACGGTTTCATCGCCATTAGTTTGCGTCGTATAAATTTTATACGTTAAACCTTCTTCACTCGTTTTAATTCCAGATACGTCGTATTCCGCTGTGTACCAAACGCCTTTTTCTAAATTTAATCTGTCAACTTCACTGCCATTAGACGATTTAATTATAGGCACAATTATTTGCGGAGATGCAGAATATTGATTTAATCTCAAATCAAGTTTTACATTTGATGCGTCTTCTGCGGAAGCAGGTGCATTTTCAACGTAAAAATCAAGATATAATTTATCAACGTTATTATTCTTTGAATAGAATTGGAAACCCGCATTATCCGCTGAATGTACACTTGTTTTAATATGTTTTAAAACTCTTTCACCATTTAATACGGTCATTTGCCCGTACGTGTAGTGAATATTAAGTTTATTTTTATCTACGTTTACCGAAGATACTCCGTAAATATTGAAAGGCAATTCAATAGTATGTTCGGTTGGTATATTTTTAGTATATATAGCGTTATAAGTAGCGTTATCGTTAACCGCCACTACGGTATTGTCCCAGTCGTAGAAAGTATAACCTTGCTTTTCCAATTCACTTTCACTCGGTAATATTACTTCGTCACCGAAAGCGTAATCGGAATTACTTAAAATCACATTTCCGTTTGCGTCTTTAAAATCTACGGTATAAGATATTTCAGTCGGTTCGGTAGATAAATTGCTAAACAACTCGTTATCTTCCGCTTTTTTAAGTCCTTTCCCTAAATAAATCGTTTTGCCGGTAAAATCAAACTCTTTTTGTATTTTGTCTTTTAAACCTTCGTATTGTGCCTCGTTCATTACTTTGATAGGAAAATCTTCGCTTCCAAACCAAGAGTAACCTTTACAGTTATAAATGAAACTTGCCTCATCCAAAGCACTTTCTATCGTTGCTTTATTTACTACGTCGTATAAATTTCGTGTTATATTTTCAATATTATTGATTTTTGCATATTCGTGCGTAGTTTCCGATTCACCTTCCGTATTTATTACCGCAACGCTTACCAAATTTGCTCTTTTATTATTGTCCGAAAGTCTTATTAAACAACCGTGTGCATAATAGTAGCCGTCGTCAAAATATATTTTTTGCTCATCAACATTGACAATATATTTCTTTTCAACATTTAAATAGTTTCCGTCATTGATTTTATCGTACTCAATTCTACTCGTAATAATAAACTGCATTGTAACTTTATTTTCGGTATCGTTGGTTACGATTTCGTCATATTTATCTTTTCCTATTTTTACTTTATAACGAATACCGCAATCGTCACTCAATTTTAATTGAACACCGTCAAGCATAACGAAA
>JAEDMA010000023.1 GCA_016295005.1 Christensenellaceae bacterium | reverse complement strand
AAGTGGATACCTTCCTGTTTACTTGCGGTAATGCTGTTTTGTATGAGCGTTTTCTGCTCTTGCGGAAGCCCCGCGACGTACACCGTAACTTTTAACTGTAACGGGGCAAAAGGCAAAGCGCCCGAAATTTACGTTGCGGGAACTCGTTTCGATCCGCCCGCGCCGATTAAATCCGTCGCTCTTACGGGCGCAACCTTTAACGGCTGGTATTACGACGAAGCATGCACCGATAAATACGACTTTAAAAACCCGAAAATAAATTCGGATATTACGCTTTACGCAGGCTGGTCTTACGTTCATACCGTTTCATTCTTTACGGACACCGATGAAAAAATCGATCCGATAGAAGTGGAATACGGTAAACCTATAACGAATATCCCCACGCCCAAGCCAATGGTTTTAGGAGACAAATCCTACGAATTCGAGTACTGGGCGGACGTAGTCAGTAACGAAAAAGTAGAAAACGGGAAAATTATGGGCGAAAACGACCTTAACCTTTTTGCCTACTATAAAACAGGACTTACCAACACTTTTTCTCTTGCTGAAAATGGTAACTACGTTGCGAGTAAAGACGGTGCCATAACCGATATCGAAGGTTGCAAACTCGACGGATACGGTTCTATCGAAACAGAAATGACCATTATGTCCGGCGCGGGTTGGGCGGGAATAGCCTTCCAATTGTCCGGCGAGTGTAAAGATTACGAGACGCCGTTCTCACAAGCGAGTTATTATGCTTTCGTAATTTTAGCAAACCCTGCCGGCGCGACGCAGATAGTAAAAAGAGAAGCCGGTTCGTACGTTTCCTGCTCGACGGGGTGGAGTCTTTCTACCGAACCTCTCAAAAATTCCGCTTACGCCAAAAAGTTTGCTAAATACGCTGCAAGCGGCGACGGAGAAACTTTCAGATTGAAAGTGGAAATCGTCGAAGACAGAGTAAACGGTTATATATGGGACGACGAAGGGGAAAAATGGGAACTCGTGTGTTTCGCTACCACCGACGGACAGAGCGCAACGGGTATAGCAAACGCCGCTCCCGCCAAATACCAGTTTAAAGAAGGCTGGTCTACGGTAGGTCTCGTTTCGCAAAAGAAAGGCGTAAGATTTAACGGTCTTAAAGTTACGCCCGCAAATTAGGAGAGAATTTATGAAAAAGAAATTTCTTTCTCTCTTGCTTTCCTGCGTTACGGCGGCTTCTTTGTTTTCCTTTGCGGGGTGCGGCGAAAACTACGTTTTAGGAGAACGCAATCCCGTTGACGAAAACGAAACGGTTTACACGGTTAAAAGCGAAGAAAAATATAAAAACTTTATCGATTTTTTCGACGGCGACGGCGACGTTTACGACATCGGCGACCCTTATATTTTCAGATACGATGGTAAATTTTACCTGTATTCTTCTCTTAACGGCGAAAAAAGATTTCAGGGCATTATCCCTTGCTGGGTAAGCGAAAATCTCGTCGACTGGGAGTGGGCGGGCTGGGCTTACGGCAAAGGCAACAAAGAAAACCCCGAAACGACTATCGCCTGCGCGCCCGAAGTAATATTCTATCAGGGCTGGTTCTATCTCATCGAATCGCAGACGGGCGAGGGTCATTACATTTTCAGAAGTAAAAATCCCAACGGTCCGTTTGAAAGAGTCTCCGAAAATCTCGGCGGCAAAATTGACGGTACTTTCTATCTTGCCGACGACGGCGAACTTTATATGGCGTCGGCAACTCATACGGGTATCGCTTACAGAAAGGTTAAGATAACCGAAAAGAGCGGTACTGCCGAAGTTTCTTTCGGAGAACCGAAAAGTCTTGAATCGGCGACGTTAAGCAACGCTTGGACGGAAGGCCCCGGGTACTTTACGAGAAACGGGTATTCTTACGTTACGTTTACGGGCAACCACGTTGACAGCGCCTCTTACAGAGTAGGTTATTCTTACACTACTTCCGATTTTATTTACGACAATCTCAATAACATATACAACAACGTTACGTTAGTTTCTACCGGCGAAGACACCGATCCCATATACGTAGGGTATAACGGCAACGCTATAAGCGCTTTGGAAAGGTTTTCGAATTACAGAGGCACGGGACACAGCACCAACACTTACGGACCTAATCTCGACAGCGTATATACCGCTTATCACAATGCCAAACGTATCAACTACAACAACGTTCAGGAAGGCAGCGCGAGAAGATATAATCTTACGAGATACTACACGAACGGCGGATATTTAACAGCCGATTCGCTCGCTAATTTCTGGGTGAACAAACCGCAAAACCCCGATTACTACGCGACAGCCGATAAACTTATCGCGGGGGACGGCGTTCTTCTATCAGATAAGGAAACCGCGGAAGTTTTTACCGCCGAACTGAATTTTAAAACGACGGACGGTAAAGCCGAAGCGTATATCGGTTACGTCGACCAAAGCAATTACGTTAAATTCACCGTTTATAACGACTTTTTAAGCGTCATAAAAGTTACAAACGGAAAACAGAAACTTCTTGCAAACGTAAACGTTACCACGGGGTCAAATCCCGACGCGGTACACGTTATCAAAGCCGTTTGCGGAACGGACAGAGCGGAATTTTATTTCGATAACATGAAAAAAGCCGCCGCCGACATAAAAATCGGCAAAGGCAAGATAGGGTACGGCGAATCGACCGCCGCTTCGGTTACGGTATTTACCAACGACGCGTTCGGCACCAGCGACTTCGACGCGGTTAAAAATCTTACGGGGACTTTCCCTGCTTACGCTTACGTTAAAGGGGAAAACAAAGGCTGGCAGATTAAAGACGCCACCGAAAAGAAAAACGGCGTTCGTCAGGGCGAAAAAGACAGTACGATTTTAACCGATAACGGATACGCGGTAGAACTTAAAGCGGGCGACTGGGTTAAATACAACGTAAACGCTCCTATTCAAGACTGGTACGATTTAAGCGCGTTGGTTTCTGCGGACAGCAAGGGCGCAATCGTAGAAGTAATAATCGATAACGAGCACATATTCAGAATGGACGTGGACGAAACGTCTTTCGGTACCGCGGAATATATGAATATGTCTTTGGGCAAATTTTTTATCGACAAAGGCGAACACACTCTTAAAATAAGAGTTTATAGCGGAACGCTTAAAGTTAAGCAGTTTTCCACCGAGAAAAACGCAGGCGGTTACGGGGAAGTAACGGAAACGCTTACTTCCAAACCGGATGACGTTAAAACGCTTATCGGATATTCTTATTACGATACGGACGGTATGTGCGTAAACGAATATATCGACAGAACTATGACCTACTGGGGCAGCCGCGGTATGACCGACTACGAATTCTCGGTAGACGTAAAATTGCCGATAAAAACACTTTTACAAGGGAACTTCGGCGGGGGATTTCTGTTCAGAGCGAAAAATTATCATTACGCCGCCAACAGCAAAGTCCCCGCGAACACGTTCGGGTGGCAAGGATACTTTTTAAGCGTTACCAACAGCGGGTTGTTGCTCTATAAATGCAACTTCAATTCCAAACAGATAGGCTCGGTAGATTTGGAAGGCGGTAAAACCTTCTTCGGTATGGGCGAAAAATCCATAAACATAAAAATCAGGGCTTACCATAGCGAACTTACCGTTTACGTAAACGGGGAAAAGGTTATTTCTTTTGTAGATGCGGAGGAGCCTTTCACGAGCGGTTATATAGGATTTTACGGGGTCGGCGGGCATATGGTGCTCAAAAACTTCCGTTATAGCGAAATATAAAATAAGGAGAAGAATATGAAAAAACTATCAGGAATTTTTCTTGCCATAGTATTAACTCTTTCCTGCTTCGTTATAGGAGCGGGTTGCGGCGACGGCGGATATCAGGGATATATCGATTCCGAAGGCGTTGCTCACGTAGTATTTATGGGCAGGGACGAAGACAACGAAAAACTTAACTATAAAAGAATCGTCGATAAATTCAACGCTTCTCAGAACAGCATTAAGGTAAAACTCGAATGGTTTACCGACTCTTCGGGCTATAACGTTATGCTCGACGGACTCGGCAAAAACCTTCCCGACTGCTTAATGCTTTCCAACGCGATGTTCCTGCGTTACGTTTCGGCAGGCAAACTTTACGACTTTAAATCCTTCATAATCGAAGAGGAGTTGTCCTCTCTTTACACCGAAGGATATTCCGCTTACTGCTATGACCCTGCTACGGGAAAACTCGGCATTTCGGATAACGCCGGTATGTACGGACTTCCCAAAGATATGGGTCCTTTCGCTCTCTGCTATAACGTAAATATGCTTACCGATTGCGTCGAGGCGTACAATAAAGCCAACACCGATAAAATCGATTTAGAAAGAGTTACTTCGACGACGAATCCCATGACCTTTACAGAATTCATAACTCTCGGTAAAAAACTTAAACCGATACTGAACACTCTGAAAAACTCGGACGGCAACATTAAGTATAAAGATTCTTTCGTTTGCTCGGCTTACGATTTACAGTCTGCGGTATATTCCAACAACGCTAACTTCTTTACCGACGACAACGCGGAAGAACTCGCAATCGACAGCGACAACTTCGCGGGAGCGGTAAGTTTTATTCAGCAACTCTATAAAGAAGGAATTCTTCCGTCCGCGGGTAAATCTTCTACCGGCGCCGAAACGCTCTTTACGAGCGGCAGAGCGATGTTCTTCTACACGGGTCCCTGGAAAATGAAAACTTTCTGGGAAAGCGTAGAAGGATTCGAGTGGGATATAGTTCCCGTTTTATGCGGCGACGCGGAAGGGTCGGTTTCCACATCTTACGTCGGCGGTATGGGTCTTTGCATTTCGGCTAACTCCACCGTTAAAAATCAGGCGCTTACCTTCCTTAAATACGTAGCGTTAGACGTAGGCGCGCAAAGAGACCTTTACGGAAACGGTCAGTGTATTCCTAACCTTACCGAACTTGCGGAAGAATTCTCCACAAACTCGCAGAATTTATTGAAAAAACAACAACCTCTTCACAGAGGCGTATGGGTAGACTGCGTAAACGGCACTTCCGAAACGGATAAAGTAGGCGGAAAATACCGCGCCGAAGCGTACACTTATTCCGAAACCTGGTTTACCGACCTTTCCGAATTTATGTCCGGCAACACCGGCGAAGTTTCTTCTTTCTGGAAAGCGGATAACTCCGGAAAATGGACGGACGTCGCGGCGGCGTTAAAGGCTAAAAAACCCGACTTCCAAAGACAATTCGAAGCCGTAAGAAATCAATTCGTAAACAAATCTTCGGGAAAATAAAAATAACCGAACATACCGATATTTCTCCCGCCGAGTGAAAATCGACGGGAGAAGTGGGATTTTAAAAAGGGGAAAAGATGACAAAGGAAAATACTAATCGCAGCACGCTGAAACGTCGTGAACACTGGACGGCAATGGCGTTTATATCATTTAAGTACGTCGGCTTTATTTTGTTCGTGTTTCTTCCCGTTATCGTAAGTATTTTATACAGTTTCTGCAATTATAACGGCGCAATCGAAACGGAACCTTTCTTTTCGAGGATAGGCGCTCTGTGGAGCGGTTTCGACTGTTATAAACAACTTTTTACGGTTTATTCCGTACACTTTCAACGCGCGGTATTAAACAATCTTATATTTCTGATAAGCGTTCCTTTAGGAATTATCGTGGGGCTTGTAATCGCGGGGATACTATCGAGACCGTTTATAAAAGGGTCTAACGTGTTCAGACTTTTAATCTATATGCCCGTAGTCGCTTCGGCGGTCGCCATGAACATTATATGGCGCTACATTTTCGATAACGAATCGGGTATTATAAACAAAGTTTTCGGTACCGAACTTATGTGGCTTACCGACGGACACCTTTTAAGAACGGCTATCATCGTCAAAACGGTGTGGGGATCTATCGGTAAAACGATGATGTTGCTCCTTGCCGCTATGCTTGCGATAGACGGTTCTTACTACGAAGCCGCAACGGTAGACGGCGCGGGCGAATTCAGAAAATTCGTTAAAATCACCTTTCCCCTTATAACTCCTACCGTTTTCTATCTTTTAACGACGGGCGTTATAGGTAACTTACAGATGTACACCGATTCGCTTATCTTTGCCGCCGGCAATCATCAGGCGAGAACTATCGTGTACTTTATATGGAACTACGGCATCAAGAGTTCGCTTTACGGAATTGCGGGCGCGGCAAGCACCTTGCTTTCTCTGGCGATTTTAATTCTTACCGTCGTTCAGTTCAAGATTTCAAACAGTTGGGTATACGAGGGGTGACGGTATGAAAAAAGATTACGTAAAAATTATCGGTTACGTCGTTTCCTACGCGATACTCGTTATTACCTGTTTTACCTGTCTGTTCCCGTTTTTCTGGATGGTAGCGTCTTCGCTTAAAACCCCGCAGGAAGTTCAGAACACTTTGGAACTTGTTATTTTTCCGAGAATTCCGCAATGGGAAAACTACGCGAGAGCATTCAACAGAATAAACGTTTTCAGCGGATTTTTAAACACGATGATTATCGAAGTAGGCACTATTCCTATTTGCGTGCTTATGTCTTCGCTCGAAGCGTTCGCATTTTCGAAAATGTATTTTAAGCATAAAACCGTTCACTTAATCATTTTGTTAAGCGGTCTTATGGTTCCGTACGCGTCGGTAGTGCTTCCGCTGTACAGAGTTTACAGTTCGATGAATTTATTAAACTCTTTCTGGCCGTTGCTTTTTCCGACGATGTTCGGTTCGGTCGCGCAGATGTTTTTCTATATCCAGTACCAGAAAGGAATTCCCGATTCCATGTTCGAAGCGGGCAAAATCGACGGAGCGGGGTATCTTAAACAGTTCTTCTTCCTTATGCTTCCTATGATGGGACCCGCTATCGCGACGCAGGTGGTATTTATGTTCATCGGCAACTGGAACGACTTCTTCGCGCCGAGTTTATATCTCACGAGCGAAAGCGTTCAGACCTTGCAACTTCGCCTGAAAGCGTTGTCGGACGGCACTAAAAACGACTTACCGTACGCCTTCGCGGGCGCAACGATAACTTGTATTCCGTTATTTATCGTTTATCTTTGCTTCCAGAAATATTTTGTCGGCGGACTTGCGATAAATGGTACGGGAGTTAAAGGATAAGACAAGGAGAAATTTATGAAACACGCGCAATGTTATAAAAGCGGTTATCCGCGCCCGAAATTCGTGAGAGATTCTTTTCTTTCGCTTGACGGAAAATGCGAATTCGCTTTTGATTATGACAACAATCTCGACTATTCGAGCGGTAAAAAACAACTTCCGCTTGAAATAAATCTTCCTTTCGCATATAACACCGAAAGCAGCGGAATAAACGAAGAAAAAGACTGCGAAACGGTCTGGTACAGAAAACAGTTTGCGTTTAAGAAAAGTAGGGGTAAAAGAGTATTTATAAACTTCGACGGGGCGGACTACTTTACCAAAGTATGGCTTAACGGTAAATATCTCGGTACTCACGAAGGCGGCTACGACAGATTTACTTTCGAAATTACCAAAGAAATTAAAGAAAACAACGTTTTGGTAGTTTGTTGTGTAGATCCTTTCGACCCCGCTTATCCGAAAGGAAAACAACGCCATTTAGACCATAACACAGGTTGCTTTTATAAACCCACCGTGGGAATATGGAAAACTGTGTGGATAGAAGAAACGGGCGAAAACAAAATCGACTGGGTTTACCCCGAAACGGAATATTCCGAGTGCAGAGCGATAGTTCATTACGAAGTTGACAAAGCGGAAAAAGGGACGTTCCTTTCCGCCGAAGTATACTTTAACGGAAATAAAGTCGCCGAAACGGAAACGGAAATTCTTAACAAGGAAGGCAAAATTTTAATAGACCTTGAAAACCGCAAAGAACAACTTCCGATGAAACCTTGGTCGGCAGGCGTTCCGCAACAATTCTTCGACGTTAAATACCGCCTTAAAAAGAACGGAAAAGTTATCGACGAAGTAGGTTCGTATTTTGCTCTCGTTTCTTATACGACGGATAAAGACAGAATTTTAATAAACTATCTGCCCGCCACCTATTTAAGAATGGTATTAAATCAAGGGTATTACGTCGGCGGAGACTTAACGGGTACGGAAGAACAGATTTATAACGACGTTTGCCTTATAAAAGAAATGGGCTTTAACGGCGTGAGAATGCATCAGAAAATCGAAGATGAAAGGTTTTATTACTACTGCGATATGATGGGCTTATACGTCTGGTGCGAAATGCCTTCCGCTTACGTTACCGACGACAGAACGGTTACGGCTTTGCTTACGCAATGGGCAAGCATAGTCAAGCAGATTCGCGGATTCGCTTCGGTTATGGCGTACGTGCCGTTTAACGAAAGTTGGGGCGCGTTGCAGGTTAAAGAAAACGAACGGCAGCAAAACTTCGTAAACGCCGCGTACTTTGTTACCAAAACGCTCGTACCCGACAGGCTCGCGGTCGGCAACGACGGTTGGGAACACACCTTTACCGATTTACTTACCGTTCACAACTATTCGCAGGACAAAGAATCCCTTTACGAAGCGTATTCCGATACGGAAGGGTTTGCGGCAGGCGAAAGGGTAAAAGATTTGCACACGAGGAGCGCGTTTTCCGACGGTTACGGTTACGACGGTCAGCCGATAATTTTAAGCGAATTCGGCGGAGTGAAATATTCGCCCGACGATACGAGTTGGGGTTACGGCAACGCCGCGAATACGGAAAAAGAACTTGAAAACCGTATCGCGGGATTAGTCAAAGCGACTGCCGAAAACAAAAAAATAGCAGGGTACTGCTATACGCAATTTACCGACGTTTACCAGGAAAAGAACGGTCTTTTGACGTTCGACAGAAAACCGAAAATTTCCTTGGAAAAAATAAAACACATTAACGAAATTTACTTATAGGGAGAATCTTATGGAAGAAAAATTGTATAAGGGGCAATGGAGCAAAGAAAAGGCGTGGGCGTGGCACAATTCGCACGCGTGGGTCAGGGGTTGCAACTACTTACCCGGCAACTGCACTTGTCAGTTCGAATTATGGCAAGAACCTATGTTCGAAGAAAGAATGGCGTGTATGGAAAAGGAAATGGCTCTTGCCGAAAGCATAGGTTTTAACTCGGTGAGAATCGCGATGAACTTCGAAACCTGGTACGCAGATCCCGTCGCCTACAAAAAGAAGGTTGACAGAGTGTTATCTATTTTAGATAAGCACCACATAACGGCAATGTTCAAGTTCGGCAACGACTGTACCGTACCGAAAGACCAGTACGAAGCGCCCGATATTACCAAACCCGTGGAAACGGCGTGGGGATATCACGGCGGAGTTATCCGTTCGCCGCATAGGGCGGGGCTTGACGAAGGGTATCTTCCTATCGACGAAGAAGATATGGCGCCCAAGTATTACGAATGGGTAAGAGATATTATTTCTACTTATAAAGACGACGAAAGAGTTATCGTCTGGAATATGTGGAACGAACCCGGCAACACCAAAAGGTTCAATAAATCGGAAAAGCATTTAAGAAAATTTTTCGAGATAGCGCGCGAAATCAATCCTATTCAACCGCTTACGGCAGACAGTTGGCTTATGACCTTTAATAAAGACGTGGAAAATCCGCTTTCTAATCTTCGCGACATAGAATTTTTGGCGATGGAACTATCGGATATCGTAAGTTTCCACCACTACGGCACTTTCGAACACGTTGTTTCTACCGTTAAAGCGTTAAAGGATAAGTACGGCAGACCTTTATATAACACCGAGTGGCTCCACAGAATTTACGATAACAACGTTGAACAAATTTTCCCGCTCTTCTATCTCGAAAATATCGGTTCTTATCAATACGGGCTTGTGGAAAGCAGAGCGCAATACTACGAACCGTGGGAAAGTTTACGCGGCAGTAACCTTCCCATCGATCGTTGGCAACACGACATTTTCCGCGCGAATTTAAGACCGTATTCGCATAAGGAAATCGAAATAATAAAAGAATTCTGTTCGCTTGCGGATAAGGATTTTGAAAATAAAAACAAATAATTTAACAAGGGGGTAAATTATGAAAACCAAAAAGACTTTATCGGTAATTTCTTTACTGATAACGTGCGTAATTTCTTTTACGCTTGCTTTCTCCGTTGCCCCGAAAACAAACGCTTTTGCAAGCACTGTGACGGACATCGTTTTTTCGGACAACTTTCAGGGGGATATATCCGACAAATGGTATTTCGCGCGTAAAAACGGCGTAACCTACGCGGAAGACGGCGTAAAGAAAGACATGTGGCCGACCCAAAACGGCAAGGTCGTGTTCTCTCAAAAAGAATACGGCAAAATGTTCTACGGCACGGCGGATATGACGAATTATACTTTCACCGTAAAGGTTAAGGCAGACGTCAACGAAACGCTTAACGAATATCTTGAAACGTATAATGGTACGAATATCGCCGCGGGTATGACAATGAATTATAACATACCTTTCTTCGTCAACGATATTAAAAAGACGACGACTAATTCTTCCGGCGCAACGGTCATCGACAACAACACTTTCTACGGTCGTTCGGTTTGCTTTAACAACTACGCGATAGGCTTCTTTCAGTTTGGCGGCCCTACAGAAACCGGCTGGGCAGGTTCTATGAGAATCGTAAACAAATTTGCTACCGGGTTCGACTGGCGTGAGTGGCATACGATTAAAGTAGTCGCTACCGCAGAAAAATGCGACCTTTACCTTGACGACGTTCTGATGGTTTCGTCCGCACAGAGCGCGTTTACAGTAGCAACAGGCACGAGCGGTTACGTAGGATTAACCGGATCCGTCGGCGTGAACAGTACAAGGGGAGAAAACTATTCCACTCTTTATTACGACGATTTTAAGGTCTGGGGAGACGTGGAAAATGAAAACGAAATTTTTGTTGACGCAAGTTCCTTTACCGTAGGTCAAGGCGTTAAGCCGACGTACAATCAGGTAGAAAACAAACTTTCTTTCCCGACTAACAGCGGAACGTCTATAAAACTAATCGACAATACCGAACATACCGACATAAAAACTTCGGTTAAATTCGACGTGGATAATCAACCCGAAACCGCCACGAAGAGAACGGCAAAAGAAACCACGGCGCGTTCGGGGTTACTGCTCCGCGCTTCGATGACTACGGGTCAGGCAGTGACAACGCTTAAAGGTTATCTTATCAATTATTTCGTAAGGGTTAATGACGGCGCTACGATAATATGGTTCAGAAAATATAACAGCAGCGCAACCACAGTAGATATAAACAATAGCGTTTTCGCTAAATTTACCAAAGCGCAAGCGCCCACCAACACCGTATGGTTAGACGTATGGGCGGTAGGTTCCGAATTAGGTTTCACCGCTTACTGTAACGAGCAAGATTTCGTAAATAAAACCAACGGTATTACTAGAACTATTACCGACACAACTCATACGAGCGGCAGCGTAGGAATTTTCTGCGACGCGGGTACTACCGACTATCAAAGAAACTTTCAGGTATCGTTCTTATCGTATAAATTTGCAGACTATCGTTACGTTAACGGCGCGCGCTTAATCAATAAAGGTACTTCTATCGGTTACGGAGTAGGTTCTGCGGCTCTTAATTACGACGGAACAACCAACACCGTTGCGTTTAAGGATAACATAGGAACGAAAGCGATTTTAGACACGTCCGTATCGGTATCCGATTTCACTACGATAGTAAAACTCGACTTGGAAAATCAGGCGCAAAAAACCGAAATAAGAACGAGCGCAGATTCCGGCGTGCTTTTCCGCGCTAACCTTACTGACGGCAATAACGATATTACCGGTTATTATTTGCAGTATTATGCGGTAAAAACAAGTAAAACCGGAGAAAAAGTAAATACCGTTAACCTTTGTATCAGAAAACAAAGCGGACAATGGGCAGGCGATGCAGGTATGGCGGGTAGCGGCGTAAGTATTACGGGAACCACTACCATTTGGGTAAGGCTTTCTGCGGTAGGCAGCACCATCAGTTACACCGTATATACCAGCGAAAACGATTTATACAACAACTTAAACGGTAAATCGGCAACCGTAACCGACAATACTTATACAAAAGGCTATATCGGACTTAAATGTAACGACGGAGGAGCGGCGAAATTCGATTACGAAGCGACCTTCTTACCCGATACTCGCGCTGTCAAAACGGTTATGCCCGAAGTTGACAGTTTCGAAATGGTAAACGGCGCTTCTATAAGACTTAAAACGGACGGTTCTTCAGGATTAAGATTCACCGTAGGCATTAGTAAAGCAGATTACGATAATCTCGCGGCGTACAATCCCGTTTTCGGCGCGGTTCTTATTCCTACCGATCTTAAAGGCGCGGCTCTTACGCTCGATACCGCTAAGGTTATAAATATCACCGCTCCCGCAGAACTTACTTTAATCGACGACGTTTACTACTATAACGTTTCGCTTCTCAATATTCCCGAAGAAAGTTTCGGCAGGGCAATTTCCGCAAGGGGCTACGTTAAATTCACGGTGGACGGCGTAGAATACGTTTATTACACCGATTACACCGCAGCGAATAATTCCAGAAGTATTCAGGAAGTCGCTCAGAAAATAATCGATTCGGGTAACCTTGACGAATTCACCGTTGAACAAAGAGAAATTATCAGAGAGTTTGCGGGCGTAACGTTTACCCAAAGTAACGTTGCGGCTCTCGGCAAGGCAGGGGGATATCCCAGAATCATCTCTCTTAAAAACGGCGAAATATTTATGACGTATTCTTCTAAATCGGCAATTTCTACGGACAACGGCGTAAATTTTACTAACCCTTTAACGGTGGTTACTACTACCGCCGATCCCGTTGAAGGGGAAAATTTAAAAAAAGGTAATCTCACTCCTATAGAGTTACCTAACGGCAACGTGGCGGTTTTTTACAGAGCGATTGCAGCCGGCAAAAATTATTATTCTTCGATAAGATATAAAATCTACAACGTAAATTCTAAAACTTACGGCGAAGAAAAAATTGTATTGGAAAACTACAATCCGAATAACGATACTACGGGTTTATGGGAACCCACCCCATTTTTTACGGCAAGCGGCGAACTTTACGTTTACGTTTCGGTAGATATTTCGGGATCGGCTGCTTATAACGGGATAGATTCTAATTCCGATTTGGTTTGCACGGGCGGTTATCAGAATATCGTCGCGATCAAGTGTTCCGTTAGTGGCGACGAAATCACCGTAAACGGCAGACAGATTGTGATAAGCGGCGTAAATAGAAATTCCCGTGACGGAATGAACGTTATTACCAAACTTAGCGACGGTTCTTACGCAATGGTTTTCGAAGGCACGGTAAACAAAAATTACAGAGTGTTTATCAGCTACTCCAAAGATTTGCTCAACTTTACCGCTCCGCAACAGGTTTTCTATAACGCGAGTTACGCTTCTGGCGCTCCTTATATAGTCACTCTTCCCGACGGAAGAATCGCGGTATCGTATTTTACCGACGAAGATTATAAGGGTACTCCCGTAGAAGGTTACAAGGGAAAGGTTATGCGCCTTTACGTAAGTAATTCCGTAGTTAAATACGGCGACACGCTTACTAAAAGCAGTTTCACGCAGAAAACCTTCCATACCATTCAAGAAACCGAGTATCTTTCTTACGGCAGTATGGCGGTTGTCGGAAACAGATTCTTTATTGTGGGTTGCAACGGTTCTAACGACGAATCGGTTTCCGTTAAACCTTTAACTTATTATATCAACGCTTATCTTTTATAATTTAAGGAGATAACTAATATGAAAAAAAATTATATCGTTCCCGAAATCTTTCTTTCGGGGTTAATGACAGAAGACGTCTTAGCGGCTTCACCGTTGATTAAATTCGACGACATCAACGAAAGCACGGGCGAATGGAACAATGAATGGTGAGAAAAATATGAAAAAACTTTATAAAAATCTATGGATAGCGGCCTTTGCCGTTATCCTGTGTATCTCTTTGCTTTTTAGCGTTTCTTTTTCGGTAAAAGCGGAATCTACCGACGGCTATAAATACCTTCTTACTTTCTCCGACAACTTCGACGGTAAACTCGCCGAAGGTTGGAGAGCGGTTAAAGGCGGTTCTTCTTACACCTACAATAACGGCGAAAAAACCGTTATCGGTTGGAATTTTAAGGGCGAAACCACAGTCAACTACAAACAAGAAGGCGCTACCGATTTCGGTAAGTTCATTTACGGCACCGCCGATATGACCGATTACGTTTTCGAAGTCAAAATGAGAGCGGACGTTACCGAAACGGTCGGCGAATTTATGGAAAAAAACAATGCGAATCTCGGCGCGGGACTTACCGTCAACACGCACATACCTTTTTTCGTAACGCAAATTTCGCCCGATGCGAATACCCACACCTTTAAAGGCAGAAGCGTTTGCGTAAGCAACTACGCGATAGGGTTTTACGAGTACGGCGAAACGAGCGGTTGGGCTAAGGAAGGAGCCACGGTTTGTTCCGCCAAAATCAACACCAAACTCGGCGACGATTTCGACTGGAGAAACTGGCACACCATAAGGGTAAAGGCTACCGCAGAAAGATGCGAAATTTATCTCGACGGCGTGCTGATGGTTTCCGCGGCGAACTCGGCGTTCGGAAGAGCAACCGCTACCGCGGGTTATTGCGGGTTTGCGGGTGTTTGCAGCGCTAAATACGTTCCGCTTTCGTTCGACGATTTTAACGTTTGGCAGAAAAACCCGTCTTACGACGAAAACGCCAAAACGGAAGTAACCGTTAATAACGTCAATATGAACGACTTTACCGATAAAAGCAAGATTTTTTCTTTATCGGGTAACGTGGGTCAGGCGCTCGTTAAAAACAGCGAAAACAAAATAATCTATAATTATGACGTACCTACGGACAAATGGTACGGCACCGACATAAGATTATTAAAAGAATATTCTTTCGGCGATTTCGAAACGACTATCGCTTTCGATATAGATAATCAGAAGAAAGCCAAAGGCATTACTTCCGATGACGTTGTCGTTTCTACCGACGGAACCGACGTCAGAGTCGGCGATGGGGGTTTCATTTTCAGGGGTAACGCCGACAACGGAAAGGCAAATGGATATGTTCTTAATTACCTTGCCGAATGGAGCAGAAGCAACGCGAAAAGAAACTTCGTTACCCTTAAGATCAGCCATATTCAGGATAACTTAAGAAAAATCGGGGTTGCAAACAACTATATCGAAATCGGTACGATTTCGGGTACGACTTCTTGTATAGTAGACCTGAAAATCGAAGGAGATACGGCTGTTGTTACCGCGTACAAAACGCTTGCGGATAAAGAAGCAGGCAACGCCGCTTTAACCAAAACGGTAACGTTATCCGCCGCGACCAATAAAAATTACGAAGAAGGCAATATAGGTTTTTGGTGTAATACGATCGGAGCGAAAGGGGAAAACAAGTTTATTTACGAAGCGCAGATGATTTCTTTTAAAGGGAAAACGCTCGTTTCGGGCATGGAATTGCAACCCGCCGAAGAAGTTTCGGGAAACAGAGTTCTTAACCTTGTTTCCGACACAGAAAAGGGCGAAGTTAAAATCAACGGCGTTACGGCGTCGGCTATAAACACGGTTACGGCAGGCAGTGACGTTACTCTTACCATTACCGCCAAAGAGGGATACGTTATCGATAACGTAAAATTAAACGGTATGAATTTAGGCACAAAAACTACTTTGAAAGTTTCCCACATTACGAAAGACCAGAACGTGGAAGTTACTTATTCCGACAACAAAAACGTA
>JAEDMA010000127.1 GCA_016295005.1 Christensenellaceae bacterium | reverse complement strand
GTCTTGGTTCGGCTCTGCCGTCGTAGCGAAGCGGAGACGTACCGGTTACCCCTGCGTATAAAACGGTTCGTTTGCAATAAAAACGCTTGGTTTCAATCAGAATTTCAAACGCCGCGAATACGGCGTTACCAAAAATAAAAACAAAAAAGTACAGGATTTATTTATGAAAAGAGAAGAGATACATATAAGAGATCCGTTTGTTTACGTAGAAAACGGTAAATACTACCTGCTCGGAACTACGGGCGACGATCCGTGGGGAAAAGCGAGCGATTTAACGTTATACGAATCGGACGACCTTGAAAATTACGAGAAAGTCTGTACTATGGTAACCGACGGTTCTCTTGACGAATATACTAATATCTGGGCTCCCGAACTGCATAAATATCACGACGCTTATTATCTAATTGTTTCTGTATTTAAAGACGGTATCGGTCGCGGAAGCATGTTTTTTTCGTCAAAAAATTTAGACGATAACTTTAAAATGCTGACGGGCGAATACGTTACTCCGAAGGGGTGGGGCTGTCTTGACGCCACGTTGTTCGTTTATGAAGATAAGCCGTATTTATGTTTTTCCAACGAATGGCTTACTCCGATTAACGGTAACGGCGACGGAAGTTTGTATATCGCTAAATTGTCCGAAGATTTGAAAACTTTATCGGAAACCCCCGTCAGAATCGTCAGCGGAAGAAAAAGCGGGTTCGCCGTTGAAATCGGGGATAAAATAAAAGGCGTAGTCGCGGAAGGTCCGTATTTGTATAAGGAAGGAAACGATATCGTTCTGTTATGGTCTACTTATACCGAAACGGGGTATGCGATAATTAAAAGCGTAAGTAAAACGGGAATATACGGTGAATACGTTTTTGACAAGATACTGTTCGATAAAGACGGCGGTCATTGTATGCGTTTCACCGACTTAAACGGCAAAAACAGAATTACTTTCCATCAGCCGAACAAAACTCCTTTTGAAAGAATGAAATTGTTCGAAGATTAAACGCCGGCGCGGACGATTCAATACCTTATAAGAACCGAAACGGAATATCTCGGCGCACGAGAATATAAACGATTATTTATAAATTGATATATTTATATGTAAAAAAAATAATTTACATTTTGCGCGGAATATTGTATAATGTGTAAAAAAGAAATAAAAGAGGTAAATATATGAAAGAAACAGAGTTGAATAATTATGGTATTACTAACGTAGGTAAAGTCGTATACAATCCTTCTTACGACCAACTTTTTACCGAAGAAACGAAAAGTACTCTCGAAGGTTACGAAAAAGGTCAGGTTTCCGAACTCGGCGCCGTTAACGTTATGACGGGCGTATACACGGGTCGTTCTCCTAAAGACAAATATATCGTTATGGATAACAATTCGAAAGACACCGTATGGTGGACTTCCGAAGGTTACAAAAACGATAACCACCCGATGAGCGAAGACGTCTGGGCGAAAGTTAAAGACATTGCCATTAAAGAATTGTCCGGTAAAGATTTATACGTTGTAGACGCTTTCTGCGGCGCGAATAAAGACACTCGTATGGCAGTAAGATTCATCGTCGAAGTTGCATGGCAGGCTCACTTTATCAAAAACATGTTCATCGCTCCGACGGAAGAAGAACTCAAAACCTTCAAACCCGACTTTATCGTTTATAACGCTTCTAAAGCGAAAGTTGAAAACTATAAGGAACTCGGCTTGAATTCCGAAACTTGCGTTGCTTTCAATATTACTTCCCGCGAACAGGTAATAATCAATACGTGGTACGGCGGCGAAATGAAAAAAGGTATGTTCTCCATGATGAACTACTATCTGCCGCTTAAAGGAATCGCTTCGATGCACTGTTCCGCAAACACCGATATGAACGGCGAAAATACCGCTATCTTCTTCGGTCTTTCGGGAACCGGCAAAACGACCCTTTCCACCGATCCCAAGAGATTGCTTATCGGCGACGACGAACACGGCTGGGACGATAACGGGGTATTCAACTTCGAAGGCGGTTGCTACGCGAAGGTTATCAATCTCGATAAAGAATCCGAACCCGACATTTATAACGCTATCAAGAGAAACGCTCTTTTGGAAAACGTAACGCTCGACGAAAACGGCAAAATAGATTTCGCCGACAAATCCGTTACCGAAAACACCAGAGTTTCTTATCCTATAACCCATATCAAGAACATCGTAAGACCTATTTCGAGCGCACCCGCTGCGAAGAACGTTATATTCTTATCCGCAGACGCGTTCGGCGTATTGCCGCCTGTATCTATCTTAACGCCCGAACAGACTCAGTACTATTTCTTGTCCGGTTTCACCGCTAAACTCGCGGGAACCGAACGCGGAATAACCGAACCTACTCCTACTTTCTCCGCTTGCTTCGGTCAGGCATTCCTTGAATTGCACCCGACCAAATACGCGGAAGAATTAGTTAAGAAGATGGAAAAGAACGGCGCGAAAGCGTATCTCGTAAACACCGGCTGGAACGGAACCGGCAAGAGAATTTCCATTAAAGATACCCGCGGAATCATCGACGCTATCTTAAACGGAGACATCAACAACGCTCCCACCAAGACGATTCCTTACTTCAACTTCGAAGTGCCCACCGAACTCAACGGCGTTGACAAGAACATTCTCGACCCGAGAGATACTTATGCGGACGCTAAGGTCTGGGAAGAAAAGGCTAAAGATCTGGCGAGCAGATTCAATAAAAACTTCGTTAAATACGAAACCAACGAAGTCGGCAAGAATCTTGCTAAATACGGACCCGTCGTCGAATAATATAAAAGAAAATAAGAAAAGAGCGGTGTTATTGCCGCTCTTTTTTGCGTTTCTAACAGTCTTTTTGCCGTAAAAGGAAAATTTGCTTTGACTAAAACCTAATTATAGGATATAATTGCATAGAGGTTCGGTATGAATTTGGTTCAGTTAAAATATGCGGTAGAAATAGCAGATACGGGTTCGATAAACAAAGCGGCGGAAAACTTGTTTATCGGTCAACCTAACTTGTCGAGAGCGATAAAGGAATTGGAATCGTCGCTTAACATTACAATATTCCACCGTTCCGCGAAGGGAATGGATTTGACGCCCGACGGTGAAAATTTTATCAGATACGCGAGAACGATTTTAAAACAAGTCGAAGACGTGGAAAATTTATTTTGCGGCAATAAACAACCGCAGAAGACCTTTTCCGTTTCAGTTCCGAGAGCGAGTTATATCGGAACGGCGTTCGCAAAATTTTCCGAACAATTAAGTTACGAAGAAGGGTTTGAAGTTCTTTATAAAGAAACGAACTCTTCGAGAACGATTAAAAACGTTTTAGAAGAAGGATATCATCTCGGAGTAATAAGATACGCCGAAGAATACGACCCCGTTTATAAACAGTTGTTCGCCGAGAAAAAACTCGTCGGCGAAGTAATCGCCGCATTTAAATTCGTACTCGTTATGAATAAAGACAATCCTATGGCGAAGTTGCACGAGATAACCTATTCCGACCTTGAAAATTATATCGAAATCGCTCACGCCGACCCCAACATACCGTCGGTACCGCTTACCACGGTCAAGAAAGAAGAACTTCCGGGAAATCCGAAGAGAAGAG
>JAEDMA010000126.1 GCA_016295005.1 Christensenellaceae bacterium | reverse complement strand
TTTTTATATTGAGTTATTCCTTTTTGTGTGGTATAATAAGTTAGTCTGTAACATGAGAAATTATGTAGACGCGCAGTATTTGAAGTGTAAACACAAACGAATTTTGCGGTAAGTTAAACTTGCAAAACCGTTTGTCACATTATATAAGGTTGTGGAATATGTACAGATTTTTCAAAAGGTTTTTGGATTTATTATTTTCCGGGCTGGCAATAATAATACTTTTTCCGTTAATGTTGATAGTTTCGATTGCAATTTTAATCGATGATCCCGGACCTGTTTTTTTTAAGCAAAAAAGGATCGGTAAAAACAAGAAAACGTTTTCGTTGTTAAAATTCAGAACGATGAAAAAAATCGCGCCGCATGATAAAGCGACTCATTTATTGGAAAATCCCGAACAATATATAACGAGAATCGGTAAATTTTTAAGAAAGACAAGTCTTGACGAGTTACCTCAGATATATAACATATTCGTTTCGCAAATGAGTATAATAGGACCGCGCCCGGCATTGTGGAATCAGTACGACTTGATAGAGGAAAGAGATAAATATGGCAGCAACGATATTAAACCAGGGCTTACAGGATGGGCGCAGATTAACGGTCGTGACGAATTAACTATCGAAAAGAAAGCCAAGTTAGACGGAGAGTATACGGACAAAATAAAGAAGGGCGGGTTTTCTGCTTTTGCCATGGACGTAAAATGCTTTTTCGGTACTTTTGCAAAGGTGCTTAAAAGCGAAGGCGTGGTTGAGGGGGCTACGGACAACACCCGAAAAGAAGAAAAAGAAAATACCGGGGACGTGAACAAATGAAAAAGATTCTCATTATTACGCCTAATTCGTCACATATATTCGGTTTTAGAAAAAATCTGATTGAAGCGTTGCGGAACAGCGGATATAGAGTTTCGGTTCTGACTCTTGACAATATTGAACAAGAAAGAATCGACAAGGAAGACATAGAATTTAATTATATTAAAGATAAGAACCGCTCGACGAATCCATTTAAAATTCTCACTCTTAAAAATAAGTATGTAAAAATAATAAAGAAAGTCGAACCTGATATTGTTTTCACTTTTCAATTAAAACCGAACGTGTTCGGGGTGCGCGCGGCTAAAAAAGCCGGCGTGAAACAGATTTTTTCTATGGTAGAAGGTACGGGCGATCCATTTACTTATAATACTTTGAAATGGAAAATAATACGCGCGGTTTGTTGTTTTTTGTATAAAAAATCTTTCAGATACAGCAAAAAAGTATTCTTTTTAAATAACGACAATAAAAAAGAGTTTATAGATAGAAAGTTGGTTAAAGAAAATCAATGCGAGATAATACACGGTATAGGCGTTGATTTGGAAAAGTTTGCTTATAAGCCCGTTAAAAATCATAAAACGTTTTTAATGGTGGCGAGAATGCTGAAAACCAAAGGGATATACGAATATTGCGAATGCGCAAGACTCGTAAAACAAAAATATCCCGACGCCGTATTTAATTATTGGGGGGCGGAAGGATCTGTAAAACTTTCCGATATTCAGAGCTATATCGACGACGGAAGCGTTAACTATTTGGGCGTTACCAGCGATGTAAGACCGTATATAGAAGATACTTTTATACTGATTTTGCCGAGTTATAAAGAAGGTATGCCCATGTCTGTTATGGAAGCCGAATCTGTGGGGCGTGGCATAATCGCTTTTGACAGTACGGGGTGCAGAGATGCCGTAACTAATGGCGAGACGGGTTTTCTGGTACCGGTTGGAGACGCCGCGACGTTGGTGGATAAGGCTATCTGGTGTATAGAACATCCCGACGAAGCGGAACAAATGGGTAAAAACGCCCGAAAGTTTGCCGAAGAAAATTTCAATGAAAAGAAGATAAATAAGAGAATAATTGGGGTAATTGGAAATGAGAAGTAGTCCGTTTATTTCGGTTATTGTTCCTGTATATAAAGTTGAAAAATATCTGAATCAATGTGTTGATTCTATATTAAATCAATCGTTTACAAATTTTGAACTTATTTTGGTTGATGACGGATCACCGGATAATTGTCCGCAAATGTGTGATGAATATTCCGAAAAAGATGTCAGAGTAAAGGTGATTCATAAGGAAAACGGGGGGCTTTCTGGTGCGCGGAATGCCGGCATTGATTTTGCTGTCGGCAAATATACGATTTTTTGTGATTCAGACGATTATTATTGTGAGAAGGACTACTTTGCTCATTTATATGCCATCTTGAAAGATCGCGATGTCGATATGGTTTTCTGCAGATATAATATGTTGAAGAACGGAAATCTCACTGCCGATAAGCCGTTCGATTTATCGCAAATGAAAACACTACGCGACGATAGTTTAATAAACTATCTTTCACGAAATGACAGGATAGACTCATCCGCATGGTCAAAATGTATTAGAACGGAATTTATTTTGGAAAATAAACTTTATTTTACACAGGGTATGTTTTCGGAAGACGTTGAATGGATGTGTAGATGTCTTCAATATATCAAAACAGCAGACTTTTTGCCGGATATCGCCTATTGCTATCGTAAAAGACAGGGAAGCATAACGGCGACAATAAACAGAAAGAACGTTGAGGATCTTTTTTTCTCGGTAGAAACTTATGCTGATAAAATAAGACAAAGTGATTTGCAGGAACAACGTAAAAAAGCGTGCTTGAATTTTATTTCATATCAGTATTTTATAATATTAGGTCTTGTTGTTCGGTCCTTGAATAATTCTGACAAGTCAGAGATGTTGAAGCGGCTGAAGAAATATAAATGGCTATGTAAATATGTTGAAAGTCCAAAAAATAAAATAGCGGGATTTGTCGTTAGGTTGTTTGGAATTCGTATCGGGTCGTTTGTTTTTGCGACGTATATAAAAAGGAAATATCGTGAAAGTACTAATAATTTCTAAGGATGCCTGGAATAAACAGAACAGTTTTGGTAATACGTTTTCCAACCTGTTTGACGGAATGTCAGATATAGAGATATATAACATATGCTGCCATGGCGACTTTGGTAATGATAATCTTGTAAAACGCACGTTGCAAATAACCGACAGGAGTGTTTTTAAAAGTATATTTAAGAAAAAAGTTGACCCTTGTGAAATTCAAACGAGTCAATTGAGTGAAGATGTTGATACGGGAGCAAAATTTTTAGGAAAAAATATTGCGCGAAATACTTTTTCATATATAGCCAGAGATTGTATCTGGAAAATGGGGAGATGGAAGAAATCAAAAAAACTGAATAGGTTTTTGGAAGAGATAAAACCGGATGTAATTTATCTGCCGATATATGCTTCTTGGTATACGTGCGATTTTCAAAATTATATAATTGATAAACTTGGAGTGCCGGTCGTAGGGCATATTACCGACGATGTGTACGGAGATTTACGGTTCGTTCGTTCCCCTTTTAGAAGATTTTATATTCGTGTTTTGCGGCAAAAATTAAAAAAAATTATTGCAAAATGCAGCTATATAGAAGTTTTTGCCGAGAATATGCAACGGGAATATGCAAAGCGATTCAAAAAAGAATGTTATCTGATCGGTAAGGGGGTTGATATATCTTCTGAAAGTCCACATGAAGAGCTATCTACGTCAGAAAATAAAGAAGATATTAC
>JAEDMA010000125.1 GCA_016295005.1 Christensenellaceae bacterium | reverse complement strand
TCAGTTCGGCTGAAAGCCATCGTAGTCTTTGACGGAGATGCGACTCCGTGGGGCTGTCTGTTTTCAAATACAATTTAATATTACTCAAAAACCGTTTGCATTACATAAGCCTTTACAAAAACCTGAACCGTAAACGGTTCAGGTTTTTGTTTTTGTACTCCATAACGCACTCGGACTTTTCAGTTCGGCTGAAAGCCCGTTCTTAATTATAACGCAAACATTATTCTATACAATAAAAAGGTCGAAGCGTTCGACCCTTTTTCGTTATTCGGTTGTTTTGTTTGTTCTGGTATCGACAAGAGGACCGTCTTTTTGTTTACGGAATTTACCGTATACCCCCTGAACGTCGCTATAATAAGCAAACGTTTCGGGATATTTTTTTACGATTTTTATAAATTGCGGAAGTTGTCTTCTGTTAATAACCGCAAGTATCACCGAATTTTCCGCATTCGTGTAAGCGCCTTTGCTGTTTATTATTGTGGCCGTGTGTTGAAGATTTGAGACAAATTCTTCGGTAATTTCTTTCGGGTACTTTGTTACTATTTTAACTTCAAGCGCTTCTCTCGTGTCTTTCATCATAAACGTTATTACTTTTTCCGAGATAAACATTAACACAATCGAAAGCAGAATACAGTTAAAATCTTTATAAACAAAGTACGATACGCCGATTATTCCGCAACAGATAACGCTTATTATTCTTTCGACGTTAACGTACTGCAATTTCTTTTGAACTATACAAGCGATAATATCTATACCGCCCGTAGAAGCGTCTACCTTAAACATAATAGCCGTTCTTGTACCTATTAGCACGCCGGCAAAAATAGCCGAGATAATTATATCGTTTTCCGAAGAATACTGTGGAAAATTCCATAGTTCAAGCAATATAAGGCTAATCGACGACAAAAAAGTAAAAAGAAGCGTGTAAAAAACGTACCGTTTATCAAGTTTAAACCACGCCCAGATAATCAAAGGAATATTCAGCACGAGATTAAACCAGCCGGCGTTTACGCCCGTTAGTTTCTGAAGCATCGTAACAACCGCCTCAAGTCCCAGCGAAACGAAGTCTGCAGGATAAACGAAAACGTGCAAAGCCAAACCCGATATTATCGACGCAACTATCGTAAAAATAACGCTTTTTATTTCTCGTTTTACGCTCATCGTACGCAAACCTTCCTTTTTTTATCGCAAGTAAAATAACAGCGCGCAGTATCTTACTTTCACAAAAACCGTCGCACTGTTATTTGCAGAAGTTATTTTATCACAGAGATAAAAAAAACACAAATAAAATAGTAATATTTTTTACGGTATAAAACAATAAGTCTCCCGACTTTTTGCGAAAGACTTATTGTTAATATTTATTTGGAATCACACAAACCGTAATCGGATAACTTTCTGTATCCTTATTCGGGTCGATTATCCTGCCTGCATATTTTTAACGTTTATAATTCCCTCGAAAACTTCTTTCGCATAAGGCGCCGCAACCGTAGAACCGTAGTAAACGCCTTGCGGCTCATCGATTATCACGAGGGCGAGATATTCCGGTTTATCCGCGGGGAAAAACCCGACGAACGAAGCGACGTATTTACCTTGCGCGATAATGCCGTTTTCGTATTTCTGCGCCGTGCCCGTTTTCCCTCCCACTCTATAACCTTCGATATAGGCGTGCTTACCCGAACCGTCTTTAACAACCGTTTCCAACATTTCGCGGATTATTTTCGACGCTTCTTCGCTTATCGGTCGTGATTTTTCTTTAGTCCCGTATTTTTCGGCAACCACGCCTTTATCGGAGTAAATCTCTTCCAAAAATGCGGAACGTAATAATATCCGCCGTTTATTGCCGCGCAAGTTGCCGCGGCGAGTTGAAGCGGAGTTACCGCTATCGTCTGCCCGAACGCAATTCTTGCCAAATCCATATTTTCAATGGACGACGGAGGCAATACCATACCTTGCGCTTCCCCGCCGAAATCAACACCGGTTACGCTCCCGTAATTGAACGCGTTGATATACTTATACATAGAGTCCTTTCCGAGCGACATTGCTATATCTACGAAAATCGGGTTACAACTGTTGTTTAACGCTCCCTGAAGATTTAAATTCGAATGTTTGCCGTTTTTGTGATCGCTCCAGCATTTGGTTCTTCTGCCGTCAATATATCTGTACCTTGAAGAATTAAATATATGCGAAAGCGAAAAGGCGGCGGAATTACCGTTTAAGTATTCCTGAACGTTCGCCGCGGCGGTTAATATCTTAAATGTAGACCCCGGCTCGTATATGTCGCAAATAACGCTGTTTCTCGAAAGTTTGTTTAATCGCTCCAAATCGTCTCTCGGAACGTCGTTTAAATTATACGACGGTTTAGTGCACAGAGCGACGATTCCGCCCGTTTGCGGATTCATCACGATCATTTTGGCAGTTTTCGCTTTATGAACGTTCAACGCTTTTTCCATAGCCGCTTCACATAGTTGCTGAACTTCGTAGTCCACAGATAATTTTATGTTAAGCCCGTCGGTTGCCGGAATGTAACTCGCTTTACCGTTTTCTATTTCTACGCCGACAATATCGGTTTCGTATAATATTTCGCCGTTTATTCCCGAAAGATATTTATCGTAATACAATTCAAGCCCCGCCTGCCCTTTTCCGTCGGTAGAAGTAAACCCTAACACCGAAGAAAGGAAATCGTTATACGGGTATGCCCTGGAATTATCGCGCGAATAATAAACGCCGTTTAAATCAAGTTTCAGCAGTTTGTCTATTTTGCTTTTATCGACTTGTTTTTTTATGGTTACTTCGCTCGACTTTGTTTTCGTTATTCGTTCCTCGACATATTCCTTGCTTACTTCTAAAACCGTCGATAAAGAACTTACGGTTAAAGCCACGTCTTTAACAGCCTTTTTCCTTACAAAAACCGAATACGTATCGTCGTTAGACGCTAAAACGACGCCGTTTCTGTCGAGTATCTTTCCGCGCGGAGCAACCACGGGGATTTCTCTCGTCCACTGGTCTATGGCTTTTCTCTGCAAATCTTTACCCCAGATAACCTGAACGTAAAACATTCTTCCGAACAGGAACAAAAACAAAAAGGTTATCGCGATAAAAACCGCAAATAACCTCTTTCGTAAAACCGATATTGAAAAATCGCTTTTAATTGTCGTTTACCTCTGATACATTATTTTATTAATATATATACTCGGCAAACCTTTTTTTAATACTTATTCGGCTTTAATCATGCCGTAAGTACCTTCCGCAAGACGGATAACGTAATCGTTATCGGAAATCGAATCGATATAATCCTGCTTGTCCTGATAGGTTTTTGCCAAAATTCCGAGTTCGGATTGTTTTACTTCCATTCTCGAACGTATATTGGCAAGAACTCCCGTGTTAAGTACGATAAGCGCAAGGATAATGGCAACGACTATGGAATATACGAACAAAACGGCTTTTCCTTTTCCGTTTATTTTGTACGTTTCACGGTCTTTTTCCCTTCCCATTTCGCTATACATCTGGTCGAGATCGCCGTCGCCGAACTGCATTGTGGTGGAAGAAGGTCTTATATCTTCTTCGTTTTCTTGCAAAACGGCGCTATCCGCGACTTGTTCGGTTGAAGAAACAGCCTCCGCAGCAGCCGTAGCCTCATCGAGCAACGAACAGTTAGCCAAAGG
>JAEDMA010000022.1 GCA_016295005.1 Christensenellaceae bacterium | reverse complement strand
AAAAGTTTATCTTCCGAACTCGACGAAAAAATTCAGGAAATGTTACCACTCCGCGACGGCGCGCAGGAATCAACGGTTGATTCTTTAACTCTCACGGCTGAAAACATTATATCAAACGCAACAACCGACGACGATTACGTTCCCGCGGCGGCGATGATTTACTCTAACGTGGAAGACAATCTTATACACAAATTCGGACTTATGCACGAAAATGAGAAGTTCCTGATCGATTTCCGCGATTATATGAAGATAGTCGAGCGCGCGAGAATAGGCAATCGTTATCTGCTTAAAAAGCGTAACGAAAACGGCTCGTTTACGACGTTTATGCCGCGCGTGTATAAGGAAAACGATAATGGTGAGCCGTCGGTAGTCGAATCTTTGCCGATTGTGAGATTTATGCAAGCCGGGCTTAATGCCGAAGACGCATGGTATGCTTCCGAAATATGGACTACACTCAACCGTATAAGACATAAATCGGACGAAAACAAAGTGAAACTCAACGTTTTCTTTACAAAAGAAGGCACTACGCAAAAAGAATATTTACTGTCCGCGCTCAAATTCTATAAAGAGAACGGCTTATACACAAAGGATTGATGAGGAGATCGGTTATGAAAAAATATACGCCTTCGGTAAAAAACAATAATCAGGTAAAAGACGAACTTATGCAGGAAATGAAAGCGTTCCTGTATAGAATCGAAAAGGGCAAGTACGGTAAAAATCTCGACAAAGATACCGTTAAAGAAGTTTACGATTCTTTGGTTAACGCTGCGGACGGACTTAGCGGAATTATCTTCACGGGCGACGAAGATTTGACTATGGCGAGCGACAAAATCGGGTCGTGCCTTGTAAACGTAAAAAAGGCACTCGAACAGGATTATAGCAACCGTCTTGTAGAGGCGGCAGACGATTTGTTGTATTATCTCGATTCGTTCAAAGCAATCGCCGACGGCGAAATCGATTATATCGACGAAGAGGAAATCAAGGCAAAAAAACTTTCCTGGTCGAAGCGCAGATTGTATGCCCGTCTTGACGAATTGAAGGAAATAAAGACGACCTTCGAACAGCAGGAAAAACGTCTTGAAAAGGAAATCAAAGGTCTTGAAACCGACCTTTCCGAACTCGACGAAAAAATGCTCAATGAAGACAACGAACGCTTGATAAACGACTTATACCGCAAGATTTCGGCATTGAAGAGTAAACTTGATATGCTCAACGTAAGGCGTAGCAACTACTCCGCGTGCTTTAATATTCTCGATATAATTTACGCCAACGCGAGCGAGATTTTAACGGCAAGTCAGTTCAGCGTGGAAGAAGCGTCCAAGGCAAAAGTTTTGCTTAATATAGGCAAACTCAAAGCCGTCGTCAACGAACCTGATAAGGCAATCGCTATTCTTAAAGTTATGGATAAAGACATTAAGGCGATATCCGAAAAGGTCAAGAGTATGGACGAAAAAGTATTCGGCTTAGACACGAAGCAAACGAGCGTAACCGACAGTGCGCTTGCGTATAAAGAAGAACTTATGCGTAAAAAACGCGAAAGAGAATTTAACGGCGAAAATCTTGACGAACTTAAAAGAGGCAAAGCCGCTTCGACGAAAAAAATAGGGGAGGATAAATAAAATGGCATTTTTCAAAACGAAACAAGAAAAAGAAATAATGGCTCAGATGGCTCGCGACGAGCAACTCGAAGTGTTCAACGACCAGATTAAAACTTTGCAAACTAAGCGCGAAGAATACGCTCGTATTGCCGCAGAAGCGGAAATCAACGGCGATACGGGAACGTATGAAGTCGCTTGCAACGCTTTAATTGAACTTAACGACGTTATTTCGAGTTTAATGCAGACGAAAGCCAACTTCGATATTATAAACGTGTCCAATTCTATCGCGGTAAGTATGGCGACGGCTATGAACGCGCTCGACGCTATGGCGAGCAATAAAGCCCACCTGCCTGATATACGTAAAATCCAAAAGGCGAATGCAAAAGTTGCAAAATATATGCGTACTATCAAGATTTCGCAAAAGGCTATGGCAGGTGCGATGCGTACTTCTAACCCCGCGAATAAGGCAAGAAGTCAAGCCGAAATGGATGCCGTCCGCCCGATGATAGACGCGGCAAGAGCAAAACTCACAGGTTCTGCGCCCGTATCGAGCGATATTGACATCTCCGCCGAAATCAACGCCGAGAAAAATAGGGTTATTTAAAAAAATAAGAACAAGAGAGAGATTATGGGTTACAAAGGAATTATTTGCCCGGTATGTGGCAGCAATTTAGTAGAAGAAATAGAAAACGGCAGATTAAAATGCGCAAGTTGCGGAACTGTCATCGAGAATGAAAATACTTTCAGCGATACAAATGCGATAATGTCATATCTTGACGGTTCGCAGTTTGAAACGGCTGAAAATTATTGCAGAGACGCGCTTTCAAGAAACGGAGAATCGCATCCGATATTGAACTGGCTGTTATTTCTCGCAAAAAACAAGATACATTTTGTAAACGATCCGAAAACAAACGAAAGGAAGCCCGTTTTTTACAGCGAAAGAGTTTTTAAGCGAGATTGCGTTTTTGATGATGAAAACTACAATTTAGCTATACAAGGTAAATATCGCTCTAAATATCAGCATTTCGGCGAACTCATCGAAGCAATAAGAATGGAACTTTGCGAAAAAATAAGCGAAGAAGCCGATACGGATATATTTATCAGTTTTAAGTCAACCGAAGAAGTTACCGATAGCGAAGGCAAAATTCGTAGCGTTGAAACCTTTGACCAGAAGAAAGGTTGGGAAATATATAATTATTTCACGTCTAAGGGCTATAAGGTGTTTTTTAGCCCTGTGAGTATCGGCAAAGGGAATGTTCTCGGTCAGATGTATGAACCGAAGATTTTCGCCGCGCTTGCTTCCTGCCGCGCAATGATACTGGTCGGCACTAAAAAATCGTATATAACCGATGGTTGGGTGCGCGACGAGTGGACGAGGTACTTGTATTTTATGAAGAATTGCAAAAACAAAAAATCTTCTCGTCTTAATAAGGCGAACGATTCCTTGTTTTATGTATTCGATAAACAACCGCCCGCCGATCTCCCGTCTCAGATAGCAGAAATCGAAGGCGTAGATTGTTCGTCCGCCTATTATCTCGACGATTTATATAAAGCAATTAAAGCGCGAATAGGCAACGTAAATAACGGTATCGAAAGAATCAGTATCGAAAAGGGCGAAAGAATAAAAAAAGAAAAAGTCGATATCGAATCGATTAAAACTATTGCTCTCGGAAACGGCGCAATCGCGAAAAAGCAAACTAAAATCGCAGGCAATCTTGAAGTAAAAGAATTTGGTGGAAATAAGGTTGATTATTTCGATGCCGATACGCAAAAAATTCTCGACGGTGCTTTCACTTCTCTTGAAGAAGGGAATTTTAATTTCGCTCGCCATGAATTTGACGACGTTTTGTCCACTGCCGATAACGCAACCGCATTGTACGGTAAAATATTATTGACGATTGAAGCCAAAAACGAAGAAGAATTTGCAAAAAACGCCGAAAAATTCCCTAAAAGCGAAATATCTTTATATCATAAACTTATGTCCTGCGCAAGCAAGGCAGAGGCAGAAAAAGCTACGAATTTATTTGTTTCGGCTTGTAAGCAATGTTGCGCCGACGTGGAGACCCGCGAAGCGGTAATGTTTTTCAATGCCGTTGTCGAATACAATATTCCGCAAAGAACCGACGCCATAAAAACTTTAAAAGAAGCGATCCCGTTACTTATAAAAGCCCATGACTCTAATTTGCAGGAAGCAATAAATGCGTTTTTAAGCACGATTGCGCCGAATAAAGTAGATTTGTATATTAAAGAATGTGTAAATATTGTAAAATGCGCCATAAAAGAAAGCAGTTTCTCCGTAGCGGAAATTTACAATAATAAAATTCTTGAGTTGGATGAAAATAACCACGATGCAATGGCGTGCAGAATTTATATCCAAACTCATTCGAGAGACTTCGAAGAATTAAAAAACAAAATAAACACTGTTAAAATAGACGATATCGAATATATAGTAACCCATTCTTCCGTCAAAAACGCTGATTACGATTTGGGGTTTTTCGCATATGCATATCTCGGTAGAATAGAAGAAAATAAGGAAATCGGTAAATCAATTCAATCTTTACAAACATTGTTAAAGTATGACTTTACAGCAAGAAAAGATATATTGGTAATGCTATCTGAATTGGTATTGGAAAAGGCGCAGTATTTAACGGTCGAAGAGTTTGAAAAAACAACCGATTTTATTCTTGCGAACTACGATTCAGCCGCCGTGGATAAGTTTATCAATTACTCTTTAATGGTTGCCGATGTTTCACTTAAAAAAGGTTGGTGGAATATTGCGAAAAAGCATTATAGAAAAGTTATAGATATAGATAATTCAAATTTACAGGCTTTATACGGCGCTTTGTTTGCCGATATAGAAATCGGTGACGATTCGATTGTTAATGCTGTTGCTAAATTTGCGGATAAAGACGGAACAGCCATAAAAGATTTAGAAAATCTCCTCAAGTTTTCATTGAATACCGGTGCAAAAGTCGAAGACAATTTGCAGTTTAATAACTTAATCAATAAGTTCTCTGGCGATATTTTAACTGCGCTCAGAACGGGTGCGGTTGCTCCCGATATTGCGGATAACGCATACCTAAATGTTATAAGATATATACCGCAAAGCAATAAAGTTTTAATGCGCGAAAAACTTCTTGCAATATCATCTGTTTTGTTGCCGCTTAAAAAATTCGAGCTTGCAAATAAATATTACAATCAGATTTTGCTTGAAAAAAACGATGATTTTGACGCATTATGGGGCTTGGTTTTGTGCGACGCGGAGTGCCGGAATAACGAAGAACTTGAAAATACCGATTACGATTTTTCCGAAACCAAGAACTACATACGCGCATACCGTGCCGCAACTCGCGAAAATCAAAATAAATTAAACGAAATATATAAAAAGTGGTCGGAATCAAAAGAAAAACGCAAGTTTAAGCCTTTAACGGATGAGATTATGAAAAAGGTTGGCGTCTCTTGCGAACGTGATATTATAAAATCGCCAAAACTTCTCTCCACCATACCCGAATTTTCTCAGCTTATGCAAGTGGGTAACGAATATATCATATCGAAATATCGTTTTATTGAAACGCTACAAAAGCAATATAACGATTTAGAGATTGAGATTCAGAAAAAAGAACAAGAAGTCAAGGAAATTGAAAAACAGCTTCATAGAGAAAAAACCAAAAGGAAAGATTTATAATGTTGTGGTGGATAGCTATTATAGGATTAGGCGCAATCATTAAATTTATCTACTGGATCGCCGATTGTATTCGTGAAAGTAATGAGAAAGAAAAGATAGAAATAGCACGGGAGCAAAAAGAGAAAGAGGTTAATAGACAGCGATTCATTAGTTCTATAAATAATAGAATAGCCGTACTTGAAGGGAAAAAGGACTCTCTGAAATGTGAAATTTTAAAATTGCGAGATAAACAGCGAAAGATATTAAATCAGTTTGCTACAACTTCAGATTATGGCGAGCAATCAATTTCATCGATTGAAAGTAAAAATTCAATAAATGACCAATTTTATGGTGTGGAAATACACTGCGATTTCTGTGATGAAATTTACAGTATAAAAGAGCGTCGTTGTCCTAACTGCAAAGCCGAAAATCCTTATTGGGAAAAAATTTCAGATTTTGAGTGAAAACTATATAATTTAGGAGTTTAAAATGCATATTCTCGGAACAAGTGAAGATATAAAAACAAGTATTTTAAAATATAAACAGGTATTGAAAGAAAACAAGACTAATCTTCAAGCAAAACAGGAGTCAGTTCTTTCAATATTCGACAACGCAAAAGAAGATTTTGATAATAACAAAATTGAATCTGCCGTTGCCGATATAAAAAGAGAAATTTCATATCAAAAAAACAGGGAATCCGCGATAAAGCCTAACATTGATGACTATATTAAGCAGGAAAATTATAAACGTAAGCATAAGTTTTCCACATGGTTAAAATCTTGCATAGTAAAGTCTTTTCCGACATGGAGCGATGATTATGGTGAGATAATGTGTATAGTTGTCGGATTGATATTGGGGTGGTGGATTAGAATATATGGTTTCAGTGCAGACTCTGAATGGGGGATTCGTTGTGTTTTTATGATGGGGTGTATTTTGGCTTTCAGTTCCAGTATTCCATCTGCGGTTAAAGCGTTTTATTTCAAGAATGGAAGTAAGTTTGGTGTTTTTACTTTTTTCGCCGAACTTATAATGCTTATCGGAAGTATAATTTGGTTTTGCGCATATTGAGCAAATAATATTTTCAATAGTAGTTTTTTTAATGGAGAAAATTTTTATGAATGATGTATTTGTCTTTCTTTTCTTATTTGGTGGGGTTGCGGGATTTTTTTTTACGATAATGCTTCCTTCGGCGAGAGAATCATGTAATAGTAAAGTTCAAATTGCTATTCCGATAATGTCTTTAATTTCCCTAACAGCCGGAGCCATTGGTGTTGGTGGCTCGGCTTTGCCTGGGTTAACATTAATCTTTGTTGGCGTTGCGATTTGGCCGTCTGTTGTCTTGTATTTAAACTTAAAGGAAATATCTGAAGACAAATCGAGAGAATTATCTGCCAAATTTTTAGCTAATGAAAAAGAAGTAAAAAAGATTCAAGAAGAAATTGCTTCCATTAAAACATTACAAGATAACATATTGGATTTTTATGATCAACTAAACAGCAATGATTTCAATGTCGAATATGCGACTAAAATACTTGCAAACATTAAAGATGAAATCATTGCTGTTAAAAAAGACAATGAATAAACAGGAAAGGCGCATTATTTAACAATATTCATTGTGTACAAAATGAAAGGAGAAATAGCAAATGACGGCAAACACAGATACAAGCAGTCCACTTTTATATTATTATTGCAAAAAAGAGGATTTTAGAAATATAATAAAATCAAAATCTTTATGGCTTACGCGAATTATAGACTCAAACGATTCAGAAGAAATTAGAAGGACATTGCGTATTATTTGGAAAAAAATTAAAGGTGATGTAATTGAAGCTTTAAAGGTAGATGGTGTTGATTTTGAATCAAATATCTTTATGCTTGAAAAAGAGTTGCAAACCTATAGTTTTTCTTTAGATGCTGGGTATAGTCAATTACTTTGTGCCTGTCTCACTGAAAATAGGGATTTGGCTCAAAATTGGAATGAGTATGGCGATCACGGAAATGGATATGCATTAGGGTTTTCGCATAATCTTTTTTGCAATATAAGAAACGATGTCCCGTTTAGTAGCAGCCTTTATGAACCCTCAATTGGATATAGCAAGGTATACTATGAGGATAATGTGCTATTAACACAATTGACAGAAACGTGTATACAAGCATTTAAACTTAAATGCGGATATCCGCCATACTTAACTGTATTAAAAACATTAATTTCATATTCTGCCATCATTAAAAATCCAACCTACAAAGATGAACGTGAAATAAGAATAGTGTATTATGCCGATGGAGAAAAATTTGGAGAAAACAAATCTGAAATAGGAAATTTTGAGGAATCCCCAATACCGCATTGTGCGTTACCGTGGATAAAGTCTAGCGGAATATGTGCATTGAAAGAAATAATAATCGGTAGAAATAGCGGGGCTACAAAAGATGAATTGCAAAAAATTTTAAATCAAAATGATATTAATCAAAGTATATATATTGTAGAATCGGAATATTCTTATCAACAATCAAAAAATAGAAGGGGTTGACTGTGTGATTTATTATGAAAAAGATTTTTATCAAAAAAGTAACGAATTACGTGATGCTATAGTAAATGAGTATTATATGAATTTGTGTAATTCAAATAGCCAAGTAAATATAATATCACAATTTTTTTTTATTTAAGCAGTATTATACATCGGTCGGAATTCTGCTTTCGAATCAACAAAGCAGTTCTATCTATCCAGTAGCGCGTAGTGCTTGTGAATGTTTTTCAAGCATTTACAAATTAATTGAAGCAAGCGGAAGCACGAGTGACTTCGATGAAACGATGAAAAAGGAATATCAATCAAATATTAGTCAGTTATGGCGCATTTGTAAGAACTTACAAACTGGCGAGTATAGAACAAAAATTTTTGAAAGAATAAAAAAAATATTGCTCGAACTCAATGAAATAAATGGGGCAGAAAATGATAATGAAATTATTAATAAATGTAAGAGTTATAGTGATAATATAAGTGAAAAGGTTAGGGATACGTTTAAAAATATTCCAGAATATGCTACGGATGAAGAATCCTATAAAAATCTATATCCAGAATTATGTTTATATTCTCACAATAACATTGATAGTATTATTGAAAGGTTTTTTGATAAAAAAGAAGAAGGGGTTGTTTTTAATGAATTAAAAGCCGACAATAATAAGCTCGCGATAATGCATATGTTTGTCGCTTGTGCAAATTATATATTAAAATGGGTTAAAAAAGTATGCAATTATGAATAATCAACCAAAAATCGAAGCGTATAAAAGCTTTTATCAACAAGCGAAAGATTATTACAACGCAGGGGATATCTCTGCCGCGAGAGATGCTTTTTTGAAGGCGGCAGAACTTGCTAACGATATTTCCGTTCACGCGACTTCTTACGACGTAAAAATGGAATACCATAAACTCGCCGTAAAAATAGTCGAATTCGTAAAAAAGGAATGTGTACATAAAAAGACGGTTACGGAAGCCGTTCCCGAAACGGACGGTGCGGAAAGCAAACCTGTATTTAAGCCGCAAGAGAAATCTTCTGACGATACGAAGATTACTTTTGCTGATGTTGCAGGGCTTGACGACGTAAAGGAACAAATCCGTTTCAAAGTTTTATCGCCGATGCAGCGTCCCGAACTCGCCGAAAAATATAAAATTAAAGCAGGCGGTAAAATTCTGCTTTACGGTCCTCCGGGAACGGGCAAAACTTTTATTGCTCGCGCAATCGCTGGCGAAGTAGACGCGGAGTTTTTTGCCGTAAACTGTCAAGACCTGATTTCCAAGTATATGGGCGACAGTAGTAAGCAACTCGACAGTCTTTTTACCGAAGCCGAAAAGCACGATAAAGCCATAATTTTCTTTGACGAATTCGATTCCGTGGCGAGTAAGCGCGGGGACGGAACAAGCGGAGTGGATGCAGAGATGGCTCGTTTCGTGGCAACGTTTCTTACCAAAGTTGACGGGTTCAAACCGTCGGCAAACAAAATGTTGTTGCTTATCGCTGCCACTAACCGTCCTTGGGCATTAGACAGCGCAATGCTCCGCGGCGGCAGATTCGATACGCAAATTTACGTCGGCGTTCCCGATCAGGCGGCGAGAGAGTTTCTCGTTCATAAAGTGCTTGACGGCATCGACCGCGACGAAGAAGTCGATTTATCAAAACTCGCGTGGGCATTAGAAGGTTACGGCGGCGGAGACGTTACGGCTATTTGCGAGAGAATAAAACTCGAACCGTATAAGCGTGAAGTATCTACGGGGCAGCCGCAAAAAATCACGAGAGACGATTGCAATAAAATTCTTACAAACTCTCGCAACGTAATTACGCAAGAAGAACTTGAAAAGTTCACGGCGTACCGCAACGGAACGTATAATGGAGATTAAAAGTGAGCGTATAAGTCGATTGTCGGCATATTTTGAAACAAAACGGAGACTATAATGGATTATAAAGCGAAAGAGTGCGCCGTATGCGGCAGCGATAAAATCAAACTAATATCACATAAAAACGACGGCGAAAATATTTTCTATACATACCGTTGCGAAGCCTGCGGCGAAGTGTTTTCAACCGAAAGCAAATTCTTAAAGCAACAGGAAAAGTTGAAAAAACAAGCCGAAAAAGAAGCCGCAAGGCAAGCGGCAAAACAAGCCAAAGAAGCCTCCTTAAAGTTGGCAAGCGAAGAAGAAACCGAACAAGCAAATAATGCTCCGCTTTCCGCAACCGAAATTTTCAAGAAAAACAGAAAATTCGTGGTTGAAATTCAAGCGGATTTCGGTTTGGTTTCGTCTCGCGGAACGGGAATAATTATCGGCGACGGTTATATACTTTCCAACGCTCACGTCGTATTCGATAAGAAAAGCGACCGCGGAGTTGCGTATGCCGCTGATGAAATTTTGTGTAAGGACGCGTCGCAAAACGTATACGAATTAGACCTTATCTATGCCGACATTAAGAAGGATATGGTGCTGTTGCATTCCGACGAGTTGTCTGTTGACGGCGTTACTTTTTGCGCAAAAGAAGTTGAGACCGGTGAAAAGATTTACGCCATAGGCAACAGCAAAGGGCAAGGAATTTGTATTCTTGACGGAATCGTAAGCGACAGCGAACGTTTTATCGGTAGCGACAAATTTATTATGTTTTCCGCGCCGATTGTTCACGGCAATTCCGGTGGACCTGTGTTTAACGGTAACGGCGAGGTTATAGGTATAGCGACGTTAGGCAGAGAGGACGCATTGGCAATGAATTATGCCATCCCCGTCTCCGCCGTTAAAGATTTTATAGAAAAAGCAAAAGATAAAGAAGAAGTCGAAGTTTCGTTAAAAATCGATGCGATATAATTGAGTCGGTCAAAATTTCTTTAAATAAATATAAAAACAGGGCAGTTGATTACGTCCTGTTTTTTATCTAATATCAAAAACTCCTTGGCTATGCCGGTGGGTTCTCACTTTTGCTTCAATTTAAAAAATATTTTATTTAAATTCTGTCCCAAATATATTGACATTGTCCCAGATGTGTGATATACTATTTCTGACATCAAAGGAGACTATCTCATGAAAAAGAAAAATATTATAAACTTAATCAGATACCATGTAGAAGGAAACGATTTGGGATTTAGGACCGAAGCGTATGAAATAGCAAAAGACTTTGATGATAATGGGGATAATCAATTAGCCGAATACATCACGGCATTGCTTTCAAACGCTAATACTTTTGTTCCACAAATGGAAGAAAATAATTGTGTATTTTTGGAAAAATGGACTCATGATAATGGAGATCCGTTACCTCTTCCCAAAATTATTCAACAAGATATAATAGGGATTGTAAACGCTGTATCCCATAATGCTGGAGTAAATAAATTTTTGTTCGAAGGAAAACCTGGAACAGGAAAGACTGAAACGGCAAAGCAACTTGCCAGAATTTTGGAACGAGACTTATATTACGTAAATTTTTCTAGTTTAATCGATAGTAAACTTGGTCAAACGCCTAAAAATATCATAGCTTTATTCAAAGAAATCAATAGTTTTTCTCGCCCGGATAAAGTTGTGATTCTATTTGACGAGATCGATACAATTGCCTTAGATAGGACGAATTCCAACGATTTACGCGAAATGGGCAGAGCCACTTCTACTATTCTGAAAGGCTTTGATAGTTTAGATGAGCGGATCGTTTTGATTGCAACAACAAATTTATTCGAATATTTCGACAAGGCAATAACAAGAAGATTTGATGCGATAATCAACTTTGACAGATACGAAAAATCGGACTTGATTGAAATCTCAGAAGTTTTATTAAATCTTTATCTTGAAAAATTTAAGTCTGCAGGTAGAAATATCAAATTATTTAAAAAGATAATTGCACTAATGGATCCGCCTATAATGCCTGGTTCTTTAAAAAATATAATTAAAACGTCGATAGCATTCAGCAATCCCGGAGAACCGTTTGATTATTTAAGGCGGTTGTACTTTACTATCTGTAGTACTTCAACGTTTGATTTGAAAGTTTTACAAGAACAAGGCTTCACATTAAGGGAAATTGAAATTCTTACCGGCGTTTCAAAAAGTCAAGCAGGCAGAGAATTAAAGGGAGAAAATAATGAGTAACAAAATTTTGCAACTAAAAGGGAGTTTTAAAACAGACGGAAACCATACAAAACCGGCAGCCCCAAATATTCCTGAAAAAGGATTGCCGGTTAATGTCGAGCATCTGCGGGATTTAAAGCAGCAGTTGGAAGAAATTTTAAAATACTGGAAATCCGAAACGTTGATCGGCGGTGCTCTTATAAGTGTTTACTATAATAAAATTGTAGCGAAAAGCAACCGAATGAAAGGACTTCTTGCAAAAGGGAACATAAAACCAAACGACAGTGTCCGTGGAGCCAAATTTGATGCTTCGGGAAAACAGCATATCTTTACGCATTTTGTTTCGTTGGATATTTTAAGCGAATCCATTTATAGATTAAACGAATGTATAAAGATTCTTGATAAAGATTTTAACGGCAGCATATCTCATGCTGATATAAAACCGTTAAACGCCAAAAACACAAACTATTCTCTTGGTATTTCAATTTTCAAAGCAGTAATAGTTGATTGTTACTATGTGCAAAAATTTAATATAGACAGAGAGTCCGAAAAGACAAATGAAAACACAATCGTTACTTTATATAAAACAAATGTAAAAACAACCGAATTATTAAATAAATTAGGTATAACGTCTATTGATGCTGCATTACTTGACGAAACAACAGTTCGCCTTACCCCAGATGAACTTGATTTGTTAAGAGATAAGGCTCCCTACCTTATCGCTATGGAAACGGTAGATATTAGAAAACTAACGCTGACCGATATCAACAGTGCATCTGATAAAATTCTAACAATTCCCGACCCGACGACAGAACCTGTGGTTGGTGTAATCGATACACTTTTCGATGACGGTGTTTACTTTCACAATTGGGTTGAATTTAAGAATATGCTCGATCCTAATTTGGGCGTTGATCCGAGTGATTATAGGCACGGCACTTTTGTCACTTCAATCATCGTTGATGGTCCCGCTTTTAATCCCCAACTTGAAGATAATTGCGGAAATTTCCGTGTCAGACATTTCGGAGTGGCTAAGAACGGCTATTTTAGTTCATTCTCTGTCTTGAAAGCAATACGTCAAATTGTTTCACAACACAGAGATATTAAAGTCTGGAATCTATCGTTAGGTTCTGTTTTGGAAATTAACAACAATTTTATATCGCCGGAAGGTGCGGAGCTTGACAAAATTCAAAGCGAATATGATGTCATATTTATTGTCGCTGGGACTAATAGACCAGAAAATAGAAAATTTGGCATGAAACTCGGGGCCCCTGCCGATTCATTGAATTCCATTGTCGTAAATTCAGTCGATTTCAGTAATAAGCCTGCTTCATACACAAGAGTGGGGCCTGTCTTATCCTTTTTCAATAAACCCGACGTAAGTTATTATGGCGGCGATGGAAAACAAAAAATCAGAGTCTGTTCATCATTGGGCGAATACTTTGTAACGGGAACGTCTTTTGCTGCTCCGTGGATAACAAGAAAAATGGCTTTTCTTATATACAAATTAGGGTTGAGCCGTGAAGTTGCAAAAGCGTTAATTATCGATTCTGCTGCAAAATGGAACAGACAGGATAATGTTTCTCATTCGATGGGATACGGCATTGTTGCAAAAGACATCAAAGATATTGTTGAATCACCATCGGATGAAATTCGTTTTATATTAACAGGTGTATCCGAAGCCTATGAAACGTACGCTTATAACATTCCTGTTCCTTATTATGATAATAAATACCCCTTTTTTGCAAGAGCAACTTTATGTTACTTCCCGACCTGTTCGAGAAGCCAAGGTGTTGATTATACAAATACTGAAATGGATATACACTTCGGGCGTTTAAAAGAAGATATCAAAGGTAAAACGCATATTTTGTCCCTTGATAAAAACGTTCAAGGCGATGAAGGAAATATTGCCATCACCGAAGAAAGCGCAAGAAGTTTCTATCGTAAATGGGATAATATAAAACATATCGCCGATACCATCAAGAAAGGTTCTCGCCCAAAGAGTAAGTTTAATGCGGATAACTGGGGATTGAGTATAAAAACAAAAGAAAGACTGCAATCAAAACACGGTGCCGCATTACCTTTTGCTGTTGTTGTTACATTGAAAGAGATGAATGGGATAAACAGAATCGGCGATTTTATTAAATTGTGCCAAATTCGCAATTGGCTTGTTTCTGAAGTTAATATTGACAATCTTATTGACGTTCAAGTTAAAGCCGAAGAGGATATTGATTTTGATTAAATTTAAAAATTATCAATCAATTAGTGTATTAAATTAGATATATTTTAAGGAGAACAATAATGAGAACGGTGGATGAATATTTGAGAGATTTGCTCAACAAAAGATCAAATAATCAACAGTACAACGATAATGAAAAAAGAGCGTATTCTTACATGTATGACTTACTTAATCAATGGAAACAAAAGTACAATTCAAATCGTGGGATAAATAACATAAAAATCGAAATACAAAATTCTGGTTCAAAAGCAAAAGGCGATGCTATAAAAGGAAAGTCGGACATAGATTTGTTTGTTTCAATTACCGATTTTGATAATCAACATACAGCTAAAGATTATTATTTTGACTTATATGAATTTCTAAAACTACATTTTACGAGTGATTGCATTAGATTGCAAAATGTTTCTATCGGATTAAAGTACGCAGGCTGTAGTATCGACGTGACGCCAGGAAAAAGGATTAATCAACAATATTTTAGAAAAGGGAAATACTATACAGATCATTATATATATTCAAGAAAAAATGATAGAAATACACAAACAAACATACAAGAGCATATAGATCTCGTCAAAAACAGTGGATTATCTAATGAGATGATGTTACTAAAAATATGGAGAAATTGTCATGGCTTAGAATTGCCTTCCATTGCTATCGAGATAATAACTGCTGAAGTATTAAAAAGCGACCGTTCATACTCTTTATATGTAAATATAAAAAAGGTTTTTGAATCATTAAGAGATAGTATTTTAACAAGAAGGATAATAGATCCCGCTAATAGTGCAAATAACATAGCAGATTCAATGGCACTTAAAGAAAAACAAGAAATAAAAAACGTAGCAATACAGTCTTTAAGTTATGATCACGGTGATAAAGTTACAACAAGTAAAATAGTGTGGTAATTATGGATAAAGTTGATATAAAAATGTTATTCGACAAAAAACAAGAAGAAATGCTTGCCAAATTTAACTTAAGCAGCCTGCTTGGGCACCCAGTCAGTAAAGGAGATGCAACTGAAGCAGAGTGGAAAAACTGGTTTACTTCTTTTTTCCCTGACAGATATAAAGCAGAAAACGCTTTCGTTATAGACTGTAAAGGAAATCGTAGCGATCAAATTGATATTGTGATTTATGATAAACATTTTTCCCCTACAATATTTGAATATAATGACGAAAAATATATTCCGGCGGAAAGTGTTTATGGGGTTTTTGAGGTTAAACAAACCTTATCCAAAGAGCATATTCAATATGCATCAAATAAGATCGAAAGCGTAAAAAGCTTATTGCGTACCTCTGCCCCTATTAATACAATAAATGGTTTTATGAAAGGGCGCACAGCTGCTCCCATTATAGGCGGACTATTAACACTGAAATCAGATTGGAAAACTGAAAATATAGAGAAAAATATTTATGAACATATAGGAGAAATTGTTAAGAATAAAAATCAAAACATTGATTTTATTTGCTGTTTATCAAGTTATTCAGCGGCTATTAAAGTAAAGTTAAATGAATCGGTATTATTTGGAAAAAAAATAATCATGACTGACTTTGAAATAACGAATAATGGTTCAAACAGTCCTTTAATATTTACATATTTTAAATTATTGAGAATGTTACAAGATATGGGAAACGCTCCCGCAATAGAGTATGGACAATACGGCATCGATGGAATTGATCCACCGATAAATAGTTTATAAAAAACAACATATACTAAAAGGAGATAGCCTATAATGAAAGCAGTTATATACGCGAGATATAGTTCGGATAATCAGACGGAAGCAAGTATCGAAGGGCAACTTCGCGAGTGTATGGAGTTTGCCGAACATGCCGAAATCGACGTTGTCGGGCAGTATATCGACCGCGCGCTGTCTGCAAAAACGGATAACCGTCCCGAATTTCAAAAGATGATCAAGGACAGTTATAAACATGCTTTCGATTGCATTATCGTGTGGAAACTCGACCGCTTTGCCAGAAACCGTTATGATTCCGCTCATTACAAAAGTCTTTTGAAGAAAAACGGCGTAAAAGTTATTTCGGCGAAAGAAACTATAGGAGAGGGCTCGGAAGGCATTCTCCTTGAATCGGTTCTTGAGGGCATGGCGGAGTTTTATTCGGCGGAACTTGCTGAAAAAGTTTCCCGTGGTATGACGGAAAACGTCTTAAAAGGCATATGCAACGGCGGACAAGTTACTTTCGGATACAAAGTCAATGCCGAGCATTGCTACGAAAAAGACGAACTTACTTCTCCCATCGTCGAACATATTTTCGAAATGTATTCCGACGGTTACAAAATCAAAGAAATCGTCG
>JAEDMA010000124.1 GCA_016295005.1 Christensenellaceae bacterium | reverse complement strand
ACAGTATGATGCGGCGGTTCCTTATCTGGAAAATCATCGTCTGGAAAAATGGACCCATAATAAAACCATTCAGAAAGCAGTTGAGAGTTTCCGGATTACGGAAGAGCAAAAAACATATCTGAGAACGCTGCGGAGGAAATAATAATACAAAAATACAGGAGCAGTGATTGCTTTTTGTGGAAAAGCTTGATATAATACGTTTGAATTGTTAATACATTTTATATAAGGAGGATCAAAAGTATGAAATACGTTTGTAACGTTTGCGGTTGGGTTTACGACGAAGACGAACAAGGAGTTAAGTGGGACGATCTTCCGGAAGATTTCGCTTGCGAACTTTGCGGAGTCGGTAAAGATCAATTTTCGCCAGAAGAGTAATTTTAAAGCAATTTTTTTGGTTAATAATACTATTAAAATGCAGTCGGGCGTTGCTCGGCTGTATTTTTTATTAAAAGTTATGTAAAAACACTTGACAATAAAAATATTTATTTTTTTTAATAAAACACAAGGAGAAAACATAGGTGGCCGCGATGGTTTTTGTTTATTCGGAAAACGGTAACGTTTATATTGATAATGAAAGAGAGCATAATTACTCTTCGAAAATTAAACAACTTATCGCTGAGTTAAAAATCGGCAGGCGTTGACTTTGTGGGATTGTAATGGTAAAATATGAGTAAGAAAAATTTTTGCAAGCCGTAAAAAAAGCGAAACTAAAAGTCAAAAGCAAAGAGAGAAAAACGAATGAAAACTTCTACGGAAATAGGTTCTTTGGCGAAACTCGTCGGGGAAGAAAAGGCGATAGAAACGATTGCGAAAGCGGGATTCGATTGTTGGGATTTTACTCTTATATACAACATGGTTCGCTACGAATGTCAATCGAAAAGTTTCTGTTATCCCGATACGCCGCTTAACGGAAAAGATTATCTTTCTTACGTAAGACGTCTAAAAAAGACAGGCGAGGATAACGGTATATATTGCAACCAGTCGCACGCGCCCTTTCCCGTTGCCGCAAAAGAAATCAGAGATAATCTTAAAAAATCAATAGAAATATCCGCCGAAGCGGGTTCGAAGATAATAATCATTCATCCCGACAATAATAAAACGGCGGAAGAGAACGCCGAAGTGTACTTTGAACTGTTACCTTTCGCAAAGGATTGCGGCATAAAAATAGCCACGGAAAATATGTGGAATTGGGATAATTCGCAAGGTCATGCTGTGAAAGCGGCGTGTTCCGACGGGGAAGACTTCTTAAAACATATTCTTGCCGTGAACGACGAAAATTTCGTCGCCTGCGTTGACATAGGGCATGCCGAAATGAAAGGCTTGAACACGTCTGCCGAAAGCATGATACGAACTCTCGGTTCTCACGTTGCCGCCTTGCATATTCACGACAACGATAAACTTCGCGATCTGCACGAACTTCCTTTTACCGACAAAATCGATTTTAAAGGAGTTGTAAAAGCGTTGAAAGATATAAACTATAAAGGATATTTTACTCTCGAAGCGGATTCTTATTTAAAAAAAGAGGACGATGAAAAAACAATTTTCGAGAAAGTGAAAAACATGGCTTCGGTTGCGAAAAGAATCGAAGACGAATTTTTACGGAAATAGACTTTAATAAAAAGAAACGGAAAAACAAACCCCCGCTTTGCGATATACAAAGCGGGGGTTATAATATCTGTAAATTAAAATACTTTAATAATGGTTTCGGTAACTTTGCCCGTCGTTTCGTATTCTTCGTCGAGTTTAGAAAATACCGCGGGAACGTTTTTGTAATCGTCGTGGGCGATTTTAAGTTTCGATAAGTTAATCGCCTTATTCGCCAGAAGGTTTATGCTTGCCGAAGTGTTGCCGGTTTCGCCCGCTATGCAGTGAATGGTAAGTCTTTTTTTGATTGCCTGCGTAAACGCAATCGCGCCCGTTTTGTTGGAAATACCCGTAAACGCAACGTTCGCACCGTGCGACGCAAGGGCAAAGGCTTTATTTACGGAAATGTTATTATCCGAAATGTAAACGACGCTCGTGGTCATACGCCCGCCCGTAATGGCGTTGACTTCTTTCGTCCAGTTGTCGTTAGGACCTAAAACGTAATAAATACCCGAATCTTTCGCAATGCGATTCTGTTCTTCGTCGATACCGACGATAACGGGGACCGCCTGATAATAAATCAGAAGTTGAGAAAGAATAACGGCAAAGTTGTTCGCGCCGATAACGGTGATGTAATCGCCTTTTTTGATTCCGAGAGAATCTATAACCGAAAGGGCAAGGGATACGTCGCCGATAAAAAGGGCTTCTTCGTCCGTCACGGATTCGGGAAGAACGAAAAGTTTATCCGAATCTATCGAAATAAAATCGCACAAAAATCCGTCGTAATCAACAGCGGCGGTGTTGATGTTAAGGCACTTTTCGGTGTGATTTTGTTTACAGTTGAAACATTCGTAACAAGGCTTGTGGTTTTCGATATAAACGCGTTTGCCGCGTTCAAGCCCCAAAAGGTTAGCGTCGGTTTCGCTGATAATGCCTAACCCGTAACTGCCTAAAACAACTTTTTCCGATTCCATTTCGCCGTTATAACGCAAAACGTCGGAAAGATTTATCATAGCCTTGGTGACTTTCACCTTCGAAGCGTTGGAAACGGTTTCTTTTACCGCAACTTCTTCTTCGAGAACAGTTTTTTTGTCAGTTAATTTCCACCCTTTCATAAATACTCCGTTAATGTATTATATAAACATACAGCCGCAAAAGTGTATTTTAACACTTAGAAATCACCGCTTTAAGCGAATTTTTAATTAAAATCCGCAATGGATTAAGTAAAGCCGCAACTAATGTCCCCGCAAAGTTTATAAAAACCGAAAGTTCTTATAAAACTATGGCGCAAACGACAATGCTAACTCTGTAAGCGATAATTCATCGACATTCATTATATTATATTGTGAGTAAAAAAGCAAGTAAAAAACCTTTCAAAATAAAATAGGACGAAACGAACGAAAATGATAAAAAATTACGGATATATAGTTGACTAAAACAAAAAAATATACTATAATAATTTGGAAATTAAAAAAAGAGGTGCGTTATGAAACAGGGAATTCATCCGGATTATCATGAAGTAACGGTTGTATGCGCCTGCGGTGAAACTTTTAAGACCGGCTCTACCAAGAAGGCTGACGTAATAAAAGTAGATATTTGCAGCAAATGTCATCCTTTCTTCACGGGTAAACAAAAATTGGTCGACACCGGTGGCCGTGTTGATAAGTTCAACAAGAGATATAGCAAAGTTAAATAGGTTTTGTCTGTATAACGGTTTTGAGGGTATTTTTACGCTTGAAGCCGTCTTTTTTTAAATTTTAAATGAAAAATAAAGAGCATAAAAGAGTGACTTCCATTGGCGGACAAGCCGTTATGGAAGGCGTTATGATGCGTAGCGGAACGAGTATGGCGACTGCCGTGCGCGACGCCGACGGCGTTATAAGAATAGAAAGCAAAAGGCTTAAAAAGAATAAGAGCAAAATTTTACGGTTCCCGATAATAAGGGGGGTCGTCTCCTTTTTTCAGTCTTTGGTGGGCGGTACGAAAGTTTTGATGCGGTCTGCCGAAGTTTACGGCGAAGGCGAACCGTCAAGGTTTGAAAAATGGTGTTCGGAAAAACTCAAAATCGACGTAATGAACGTCGTGGTGTTTTTCTCTATGCTTTTAGGTCTTG
>JAEDMA010000123.1 GCA_016295005.1 Christensenellaceae bacterium | reverse complement strand
GGTTACGATAGTATTTGAAAACAAAGACGTCGAAAAGCGTTTTAAAATGGCTGCGGAAGATATCCGAATGGGATTGCCGCTTTCTATCGCGTTTGAAAACTACAATTTGTTTCCGCCTATAATGTTGCAAATGATATCGGTAGGCGAAAGGACCGCATCGCTTGACGACGTACTTAAAAGGTCGTGCTCGTTTTACGACGATCTTGTTGAAAGCGCCCTTACTTCTGCCGCGGCGAAAATTCAACCGGTTATGTTGATAATTTTAGGCGTAGTCGTCGGCGTAATGTTTATTGCCGTTTACTCGCCTATACTCGATATGATGACGATATAAAAGGATAATCACTATGATTTCAGACGATATTTTGCTTAACATATTCGTTAAGAAAAATTTAATACAAAGAAAAGACGTCGGTTCGATAAAAGAAGGCGCAAAAAAGAACGGCGTTTCCGTGAGAAAATATCTGCTTGACAACGATTACGTTACAAAATCGAACGAACTTGACGCGTTATCGGAATATTATAAAATTCCATCTGTCGAACTCGATATGTTGAGGGTGGATAAAACTCTTTCGGAAAATTTTTCTTCGGATTATATGAAGAAAAACAAGTTTTTGCCCGTCTTTATCGATGAAAAAGGAGTGCTTATCGTTGCCGTGGCGGAACCCCTTAACGTCAATTCTAAATCGGCGTTGACGGCGTTTTTCGATTGCCCGACAGATATGGTTTTAACCACCGAAAACTCTATCGAAAAAAGGATAGATACTTTTTCTGCGGAAAACTCCATGAAAACCGCGCTGACCGATTTGCACCGCGACGACGAACAAAACGTTTCGGAACTGAAAAAGGCCGCCGCTAAAAACGAAGATTATATCGCGGACACTGTCGATAACCCCGGCGTAAGACTTGTCGATTCGATTATAAAGGAAGCAATTCCGTCGAGAGCGAGCGATATTCATATAGAACCATTCGAAAAGTATGTCAGAGTGCGTTACCGTATAGACGGAGAGTTACAGGAACGTACGACTTTCCCGATAAGCGCGTTTCCCGCGATTTGCGCGAGAATCAAAATTATGTCCGGAATCGATATAGCGGAAAGACGCATTCCGCAGGACGGAAGAATAAACGTTACCGTCGGCGGCGAAGAATACGATTTCCGTGTATCCACGCTTCCTTCGGTTTACGGCGAAAAATTCGTTATTCGTATTCTGGATAAAACTTCCTTTAAGTTTACACGTAAAGATTTAGGTTTTACCGAAGAAGAAAACGTTTTAGTAGATAAAATGCTTGCAAGTCCTCACGGAATAATTCTGTTGACGGGGCCCACGGGTTGCGGTAAATCTACCACGCTTTATTCCTTTTTAAAAGAAATCAATAAAACCGACGTAAATATCGTAACGGTAGAAGACCCCGTCGAATATACTATGCACGGGATTACGCAAACGCAGGTAAACGTAAAAGCGAATCTGACGTTCGCTACTGCGTTAAGGTCTATATTGCGTCAGGACCCCGACGTAATAATGATAGGGGAAATCCGTGACGAAGAAACCGCCGAAATAGCGGTCAGGGCGGCTATAACCGGACACTTGGTTTTCAGTACGCTACACACGAACGACGCCCCGGGGGCAATTACAAGACTTGAAGATATGAAGATACCCGATTATCTTTTGGCAGACGCTCTGGTCGGCGTAATCGCGCAAAGACTTGTAAAAAAACTTTGTCCCGCATGCAAAAAGAAACTTAAAACCACCGCGCAGGAAATGAAAACGCTGGGATTAACTAAACCCGCGTATATTTATCACGCGCAGGGGTGTCAGTATTGTAATCATACGGGATATAAAGGAAGAACAGCCGTTCACGAGATTATGCGTATAGATAAAGGCGTTAAAAACGATATCGTTACCACGCATAACATTGAAGAATTACGTGAAATTTCTTTGAACAACGGACTCGTTACTCTGTGGGATTCGTGCAAAAGGCTGGTATTGAGCGGAGATACAAGTATAGAGGAATTGATGGCTTTAAGTATCGAATAAAAATAAAAAAATTTGTTTTCCTATGTAATTTTATTGACTTTTATGTACGGTTGTGTAATAATGTTAAACGTAAAATCTGTATTAAAATTATAAGGAGTAATGTTTATGATAAAATATACGGAAGAATTGAAATGTAAAAAATGCGGTAAAGATATTTCTATTAAATCTTTTAACCTTTGGAAAGGACATAAAGTCGGAGACGACGTTTATTGCGATGAATGCTTTAAAGCAATGAGTGAAGAAAAAAACGCCGAAATGAACAATAAGTAGTAAAAAACGGTTATATAACCGAAACATAAGGAGAATTTACAATGAAAAAGTTTAACAAGAAAGGTTTTACTATCGTAGAACTTGTAGTCGTTATTGCGGTAATCGCGATTCTTGCGGCAGTGCTTATTCCTACGTTTTCTAACGTTGTAGGTAAGGCGAAGGAATCCAAAGCGATGCAGGAAGCGAAAGCGGCTTACGACGTATGGCGTGCAGAACATCTTACTGATGGTACTGACACAACAAATATTTGCATTTCCAACGGAACCTATAAGTTCCACGTTGTAAATGGTCAGTTTGAAACCGAAAATGTTGCATCCGAAAATCATGATAGTTGCACGAAGTATAACGTTTCCAACGGTGCTTTAACTCCAGTTAACTAATTTAATTACATAACTTAACAAAAACTCTCCCTATAACAGGGAGAGTTTTTATATTTTAACGGGATTTTTGTAAATCCCGTTTTATTTTTTTATAAGCCAAATAAAATAGTTTTATGGTATTATCGGAAGCAAAAGCGGGCGACAGGCTTATAATAAAAAAAATAAACGGCGAAAACGGGTTTAAAGCGAGGCTTTCTTTTATGGGGCTAATCGAGAACACTAAAATAAAAGTAATAAGATTTTCTCCGCTTGGCGATCCCATGCAAATTTACGGCAGAGGCTTTTTTATGGCGATTCGCAAAAAGAACGCCGAAGATATAGAGGTGGAATATGAATAAAAATATTGCGCTTATAGGCAACCCTAATTCGGGCAAAACCACTCTTTTCAATTTGCTTACGGGGTTGCACCGCAGAACCGGTAACAGAACAGGCGTAACCGTTGATGAAGGTTTCGGAAGGTATAAACGTGATAAAAACGTCAAAATAGCCGACTTACCCGGCGTATATTCTCTTTCGCCGCTTTCCGCCGACGAAATTTGCGCCTGTAATTACTTAAAAAACAATAAGCCGGACGCGATAATCAACATTGTAGACGGAACGAATTTAGAACGGCATTTAAATTTAACTTTATTGCTTAAGGATTATTCCGTTCCCATGGTGGTGGCGATAAATATGGCAGACGAAGTTGCCGCAAGCGGAACGGTTATAGACGAGAAAAAACTGTCCGAAAAGTTAGGCGTTCCCGTTGTTTTAATTTCGGCGCGGAAAAACAAAAACGTAAACGCTCTTATGGAAAAAGCGTTATCGGTAACGGAAATCCCCAAAAAAAATATATACGATACAAAAGGGAAAAGCGAAGAAGAAAAAAGATTTGCTTTTATTTCAAAGATTTTGAAGGAAAAGCGCAAGTTTCACCAGATGATATAAAAGCTATTTTGTCTGACCCTACAAAAGGACAGCAGTTGATTGACTGGGTAAAAACTCAAAATAAAATTGTTAAAGAAGTTACAGGGCTTCA
>JAEDMA010000021.1 GCA_016295005.1 Christensenellaceae bacterium | reverse complement strand
CAATAGCGCCGCAGGGTATTCGACTTATTGCCAGATAGTTATGGCGGCGTTTATGTTTATATTCAGCATAAACTTTAACGCGTATTACTTTATTATAATAGGCAGTTTCAAAAAGGTTTTAAAGAGCGAAGAAGTAAGAGTGTATACGATAATTACCGTCATTGCGACGATTCTTATCGCTCTTAACGTTTTTTATACCGTCGGAAGCATTTATACCGACTTCGGAACGGCGCTAAAAGACGCGTTCTTTCAGGTAACTTCTATAGGTTCCTCTACGGGGTTGACCTCGATAGACTACGATAAATATTTCCCGACTTTTTCTAAAACCGTATTATTGTTTTTAATGATATTCGGTGCGTGCGCGGGTTCTACGGGTGGCGGAATAAAGACTTCCCGTCTTGTGATTCTCGTAAAATCCGTTATTGCGGATATTAAAAACATGATAAGTCCCCGTTCAGTTTATCCCGTAAAATTCGAAGGGGAAGCGGTAGACGAAAAAACCGTAAAAAGCGTAAAAACTTATTTCGGTATCTGGCTGTTAATAGTTATAATTTCCACGTTGCTTCTTTCAATCGACGCGTTCGGCGACGTTTTAACCGACTTAACCGCAACGCTTGCGTGTTTCGGCAATACGGGACCGGGTCTTAATATGGTTGGACCCGCAATGAACTACGGCGGGTATTCGGTCTTTTCCAAAATCTGGCTTTCGATCGTTATGATTGCAGGGCGTCTTGAAATATTCCCCGTGTTAATTCTTTTGTTCCCGTCCACCTGGATAAAGAAATAAAATGCTTGTAAATAAAAAAGACTGTAAACCGTGATGTGAACCCAAAAGTTTGGACAGAAAAGAAAAACTTTTGGAGGCACATTTCAACTGTTGTTTGCGGTCTTTTTTTGTAGACTTTAGTGAAAAAAACCACCGCTTGGAGCGGTGGAATAAAAAATCTTGCTGTGATTTTAAGTTTAACCACTTAAAAACGTTGATTATTTGCGAAATGCACAAAAAAATGCCCGAAAAGTTGATTTTTTAACGCTGAAAATATTGACTTTTTGTTGGATTTTTTCATGCCTTTACTAAAAAATTTTAAAATTATTTTATTCTTTCGATAAGGTATGGTATGGCTTTTTCGAATTCTACGCCGTAATCTACGTGGTCGGGAGTATTAAGAGTGATTTCTATACATTTTACTGTGTAATCCACGGCGATTTTCATTGCTTCTTCAAAGTCTTTCCCCATAGCCATAGCGCCGCATAAGCTGCTTGCGAAAATATCGCCCGTGCCGTGGAACGCCGCAGGCAAACGCTTCCGATAATAAGAGAAATATTCCTTTTTAACCGAGTCGTAACCGTAAACGCCTAAATCTTCGTCGTTAAAGGAAACACCCGTTAAAAGGGCTTTTTTCGCGCCTAAACCTACAAGTTTATGTAACAAGTTTTTGATATAATCTTCGGAATATCCTTTTTCGATATATTCCTCGCCGAGCATAAAACACGCTTCGGTAAGGTTAGGAACTATAACGTCGGCTTTTCCGCAAAGCGTAGCCATATTTTTGGCGAAATTCAAATCGAATCCTGCGTATAACTTGCCGTTATCCGCCATTACGGGGTCGACTAACACGAAGTTGTTTTCCGTCTTAAAGTCGTCGAAAATGCCTTCCACGATTTTAAGTTGCTCGAAAGAACCGAGATAACCCGTATATAACCCGTCGAAAGTTATACCGAGATTTTTCCAGTGGTCGGTAATGTCCGTCATATCGGAAGTAAGGTCGCGAAAAGTAAATCCTTTAAACTGCGTATGTGTGGATAACACCGCCGTCGGCATAACCGCCGCTTCCACGCCGAAACACGAAATTATCGGCAGGGCAACGGTAAGAGAACATTTACCTACGCACGAAACGTCTTGTATCGTAAGAATTCTTTTCATTGTCTGTTTCTCCTTATTTTAGGTCTTTAAACATATCGAGTCCTGATTTTATAAGGACTTTTTTCATTATGGAAGGCGTCGCTTTCGGGAAGGTTTTACCGAAAAACGCCATTGCTTTTCCGTCTTTGCCGATTACGATTTTACGTTTCTTACGGCTTATTTTATTTATAATCGATTTGGCGGCTTTTTCTACCGGCATAGCGATTTTGTCTATGATCTGCGACCCGATATTTCCTTTTACTCCCGTCAGAATATCCGTTTTTATAAACCCGGGGTAAACCCCCGAAACGTAAATGCTTTTACCGTATTCCGCCTGTAAAGATTCCGTAAAACCCCGTAACGCGTATTTTGTCGCGGTGTACATGCTCTCGCCGGCTACGGGGCAAAGACCCGCCGCACTAATAATGTTTATAACCGCGGGAGTGGTCGATTGTTTAAGAAAGGGGAAAAGCGTTTTCGTTGCGAACACGTAAGAAACGAAGTTGGTTTCGATAATTCTTTCTACGTCGATAGTTTCGAGGTTTTCGAATTTCAGAAACGGAAGCATAATTCCCGCGTTGTTTATTAAAACGTCGATTTTAATGCCGTTGTTTTTTAGGTAGTCGGAAAATTCCGACCAGTTTTCTTTTATTCCGACATCGAAAAGTTTATAAGAAAACTTGTCCTTTAAATCCCCGAGCGTTTCTCTTGCCGCCGCAATCTTTTTTTCGTTACGAGCAATGCCGATAACCTCGCAACCGTATTCTGCGATAAGTTTTTTCGCAATCGAAAACCCCAGTCCGCCGCTTGCGCCCGTTATTACGACGGTTTTTCCTTTCAACCAACTTTTTTTCATAAGTACATAATATCATATAAAAAAGAATCAGGCAATAAAAAGCGGCGCGCGTTCGTTATTTATTTATATCGCTTGTAAAGATTGTTCGGTTGTGTTAAAATAAAATGGAATAAAAAGAAAAAGAGAAGATTATGATAAACAAATTGCTTGCAAAACTTAACGACGAACAAATAAAACCCGTTTTGGATACCGAAGGTGCGGTTTTGGTTATCGCCGGCGCGGGAAGCGGAAAAACACGCGTTTTAACTACGAGAATCGCCTATCTTATCGAAGAAAAACAGGTGCCGAAAGAAAATATTCTTGCGATTACTTTTACAAACAAAGCAGCGAACGAAATGCGCGAAAGGATGGAAAAAATATGCGGCGATTGTTCGGCTATGTGGATATGTACGATTCACAGTATGTGCGTTAAGATTTTGCGTTCTAATATAGATAAAATAGGGTACGACAGGAATTTTACGATATACGATGAAACGGATAAAGACAAAGCGTTAAAAAGAATCGTTGAAGATTTGGGGTACGAAGCGGATACTATTCTTAAAACGGCAAAAAACCATATTTCGATAGCCAAAAACGAATGTCTTTCTCCCGACGAATACGAGAAAGCAAACCCCGAAGCAAAGTTTATCGAAGAAGTATGTAAAATTTATGAGGCTTACGAAGATTCGCTTGCCCGCTCGAATTCTCTCGATTTCGACGATTTGCTTTTTAAAACTTACGTTTTATTTAAAAAACATCCCGAAGTCGCCGATTATTATTCGGAAAAATTCCGTTATATTCATATCGACGAGTTTCAGGATACCAACACCGTTCAGTTTGCCATAGCGAAAAGGTTGTCCGTTAAACACGGCAATATTTTCGTTGTCGGCGACGACGACCAAAGCATATATTCGTGGCGCGGCGCGAAAATTGAAAATATCTTGCAGTTCGACGGTAAATTTGCGGGGGCGAAAGTATATAAACTCGAAAGAAATTACCGTTCTACCAAAAAGATTTTAGAACTCGCCAACGCCCTGATAGAAAAAAACGAAATGCGCCGCGGTAAAACGTTGTGGACAGATAATTCCGACGGGGTAAAAATAGAAACGTTCGAGGCGACGGACGAGAATAACGAGGCGGCTTACGTTGCCATGCAGATAAAAAATCTATTGTCGAGAACAGATTACACGTATAAAGATTTCGCGGTATTTATGAGAGTAAACGCCATTTCTCGCGCTTTTGAACAGGAATTCACTAAGTATGCCATTCCTTATAAAATTTACGGCGGTTTCAGGTTTTTCGAAAGAAAGGAAATAAAAGACTTGCTCGCTTATCTTAAAATTGTCAACAATCCTTACGACGACGAATCGTTTATCAGAGCGGTTACGACTCCCAAAAGGGGAATAGGCGATAAAACGCTTCGGGAACTTCGCGAGTTCTGTTCGGGCAGAGGCGTTTCTATGAGAGAAGGGCTTACCCGATTAGACGAAACGTCGATTTCTTCGGGAGCAAAAGCAAAACTTTTTAATTTTAAGTTATTGCTTGACGGCTTTACCGCTTTTTCCGATCGCGGCGCTTCCGCCCTTATCGATAAGGTTGTGGAAGATACGGATTTTTTAGAACAGTTTTCCGAAAGAACGGACGAAAACAACGCTAAAATAATGAACGTTTCCGAACTTAAAAACTCTGCCGTTCAGTTCGAAAAAGAGAACGATAATTTAAGTCTTTCCGATTACCTTAATTCGGTTACTTTAAGTTCCGACACCGACGCCATAAACACCGACGACGCAGTTACCGTTGCTACGATTCACGCGTCAAAGGGACTGGAATTTAAATGCGTTTTCGTTGCGGGGCTTGACGAAGGGATTCTGCCCGTTTCGAGAAGCAGAGATAACGATGAAGATATGGAAGAAGAAAGGCGGCTTATGTACGTCGCCGTAACGAGAGCAAAAGAAAGGCTGTATTTAACCCGCGCTACCGAAAGGTTTATGTACGGTAAGAGAGAACGCACGTCTCCGTCCCTCTTTTTCAAAGAAGCGAGAATGGTTATCGACCCCGAAGCGGTCAAAAGAGAAGAAGAACGCAGAAATAAATATTTTCAGAGAAGAACTTACGGCGACGACGGCGGCGGAGATATTTTTTCTTCTAACGAAAACACGGGCGGGTATTCTTCGAATTACGCGAAACGGTTTTTAAAAGATGCAAAACCGAAGGCTGTATCTAATGCTTCCGCTTCGAAATACAGAACGGGATTAAAGGTAAAACACCCCCGATTCGGCGAAGGAACGGTTATAATGGTAAGGGGAGAAGGCGATAATATTATAGTAGACGTGGCTTTCCCCGGTGTGGGGATAAAGTCGCTTGCGGCAAAATTTGCGCCTATGGAGATAATATAATGGATAAAATGAGAGAACTCGTCGATATTTTAAATAAATACGCTTACGAGTATTATGTGTTGGATAACCCCACCGTTTCCGACGGGGAATACGATAAGTTATACGACGAACTTAAAAAACTCGAAGAAAAAACCGGCGTCGTATTATTCGATTCTCCCACCAAAAGGGTGGGCGGCGAACCGATTTCCGCTTTTAAAAAACATAAACACATTAAAAGATTATATAGTCTCGATAAGGCGACCACGGAAGAAGAACTTGCCGCTTTCGACAACAGAATAAAAGGAGACGGGGAAGAAATCGAATACACCGTGGAATATAAATTCGACGGGCTTACCGTATGCATTACCTACGAAGACGGCAGATTTGTTAGAGCGACCACGCGCGGCAACGGCGTTGAGGGCGAAGACGTAACGGCGCAAGTTCTTACTATAAAAAGTTACCCTATGCAAATCGGTTATAAAGGCGTTATGGAAGTTCAGGGGGAGGCAGTTATGCGTCTTTCCGTGCTTGAAAAATATAACGAAACCGCTTCGGACCCTCTAAAAAACGCTCGCAACGGGGCGGCTGGCGCCATAAGAAATTTGGACCCGAAAGTTACGGCAAGCCGAAAACTCGATATAATGTTTTACAACGTCAACTATATGTCCGAAGGAAAAATGGAAACGCAGACCGAGTGCGTGGAATTTTTGAAAAACAACGGATTCAGAGTCCATCCGTTTTTAAGGGTGGTAAAAGGTCTTGACGGCGTAAAAAAAGCAATTAAAGAAATAGAAGTCGGCAGAAAAAAATTAGACGTTTTAACCGACGGCGCCGTCGTAAAAGTAAACGACTTTTCTCTTCGTGATAAGTTCGGTTTTACCGATAAGTTCCCGAGATGGGCGATAGCGTTTAAGTTTGAAGCGGAAGAGGTTACGACGATACTTAAAGACGTAATCTGGCAGGTAGGAAGAACGGGAAAACTTACGCCGCTCGGAATCGTTGACCCCGTAGAACTCGGCGGCGCGACTGTAAAAAAAGCCACTCTCAACAATTACGGCGATTTAATGCGTAAAAAAGTTAAAATCGGCGCAAGAGTTTTAATAAGAAGAAGCAACGAAGTTATTCCCGAAATTCTGGGTACAACCGAAGTGTTTCCCGATTCGAAAGAAGTGGATAAACCGTCGGTTTGTCCGTATTGCGGAACGAAATTAAAAGAAATCGGCGCAAATCTGTTCTGCCCGAATTCTCATTGCCGACCGAGAGTAATTGCAAAACTTGCAAACTTTGCGTGCAAGTCTGGTATGAATATAGACGGGTTTTCCGAAAAAACGGCAGGTGTTTTATACGATAATTTCGGCGTAGAAAACTTCTCCGATTTATATAATCTCGACAGAGAAAAAGTGCTTTCTTTAGACGGGTTTAAAGACGCTAAAACGGATAACCTTTTAGCGGCGATAGAAAAATCCAAAAATCCGCCGCTCGAAAACTTTATTTTCGCGTTGGGTATCGGAAGTATAGGTAAAAAAACGGCGAAAGACGTAGCAAAAAAATACGGCGATATAGAAAATCTTAAAAACGCTACGAAAGAAGAGTTGATACAAATCGACGACGTAGGCGAAGTGATCGCCGACGGAATTTATAAATTTTTCTCCGACCCCGCAAACGTTTCGGAAATAGAAAAATTATACGCCGCAGGAGTGAAACCGATTTATGAAAATTCGGTTACGGGCGGAGTTTTCGGCGGGGAAAAAGTCGTTTTGACGGGGACTCTTTCCGAATTCAAGCGCGACGAGGCGGCGGCTATAATAGAAAAACTCGGCGGAGAAATTATGAGCGGCGTTTCTAAAAACACTACGCTTGTTGTTGCCGGCGAAAGCGCGGGAAGCAAACTCGATAAAGCAAAAGCGCTCGGCATAAAAATTATAGACGAAGAAATGTTTAAATCTATGATAAAAAGTTGAAAAATCGGGCAAAACGTGGTATTATAATAAACAAAGGTTAAATGGTATTCGATTATGTATAGTATGACGGGCTACGGAAGAGCGGAATACTGCGAAAACGGCGTTACGATAACGGTGGAACTTAAAACGGTAAATAACCGTAATTTCGACCTGAATTCAAAGATGCCGCGTTCGTTTCTGGTTTTCGACGACCTTATAAGAAAGACCGTGGCAAAATACGTTTTAAGGGGAAGAATAGATTTATTCGTGAACTTCTCCGATATAAGAGAAAAAGAACGTAACTTGTCTCTCGATATAGGCAGGGCAAAAAGTTATTACGAAATAAGCAAAAGAATTTCCGAAGAGTTGGGATTAGTAAACGACGTTACCGTTACGGGAATTATGAGACTTCCTGAAGTCGTAACGGATAACTCTTCCGATGACGTTTCGGAATTCAAAGACGTTTTGGAAGATACCGTAAAAAAAGCGTGCGAAAATCTTAACGAAATGCGCGGCAAAGAAGGCGAAAAAATCTGCGTCGACCTTTTACGGCGTATGGACGTAATTGAAGAGTTGCGAAACGGTATCTTTGAAAGAGCCCCGCTTGTTGTGGAAGAGTACAGGCAAAAATTAAAGCAGAGGGTTGAAGAAGCCTTAAAAGACGTAAAATACGACGAAGCAAGGCTTCTTAACGAAGTCGCGTTTTATACGGATAAAGTCAATATCGACGAAGAACTTACAAGACTCAGTTCTCACATACATCAGTTCAGAGAAATAATAAGGCAAGAGGGAAGCGGGAAAAAAGCGGACTTTTTAATGCAGGAATTCAACAGAGAAGCAAACACCGTTTGCTCCAAGTCTAACGATATCGAGATTACTCGTTTAGCGTTGTCGCTTAAAAACGAAATCGAAAAAGTAAGAGAACAAGTACAGAATTTAGAATAATTATGAGAAATGTTTTAGTTGTTTTGTCGGGACCTTCCGGCGTGGGGAAAGGAACGGTTGCAAAACGTCTGGTAGAAAAGAATAAGGATTTGGCGTTGAGTATTTCGTATACTACGCGCGCGCCAAGAAAAGGCGAAGAAGACGGAAAAGATTATTTCTTTACCACGAGAGAAGATTTCGACAATAAAATATCGCAAAACGGTTTTTTGGAATATTCCAACCATTTCGACAATTTTTACGGAACGCCGAAGCAATTCGTAAAGGATAAGTTAGAATACGGCGACGTTCTTTTGGAAATAGACGTAAACGGCGGATTACAGGTTAAAAACAACTTTCCCGACGCCGTGCTTATAATGCTTCTTCCTCCTAACAAAGAAGAATTAGTAAGAAGACTTGTCGAAAGAAATACCGAAACGGAAGACAAAATAAAGGCAAGGCTTTTAAGACTCGATTACGAAATGGAAATGGAAAGGCTTTACGATTATTCGGTCGTTAACGACGATCTTGAAACCGCCGTAACCGAAATCGAAAGCATTATAGAAAAGGAAAAAAACAGATAGTATAAGGAGAATTAGTATGATACATAAACCGCCTATCGACGAATTGGCAAAAAAAACGGGAAGTAAATACGCTTTATGCGTAGCGGCAAGCAAACGCGCAAGACAAATTATGGATCAGGCGCAGAATCAGGGACTTACGGAACTTCCGAACAAAGAAAAACCTTTGTCGGTTGCCGCTCAGGAAATTTACGACGGCAAAGTCGTTGTAACCGACGACTGATTTAATATATGTCCATACAGCGGTGTGGGCATATTTTTCTATGCGGTAAAGTATGTACGCTGACGTAATAGTCGATATAGTCCGCTCGGAAGCGGATAAAATATTCGAGTATTCTTTTACCGACGAAACGATTAAAACGGGCAGCAGGGTAATAGTCCCTTTCGGAAACAAAAAAATAGAAGGGATAGTCGTAAACGTAAAAACCGAGTGCGAATATTCGCCGTCAAAGGTTAAACCGATTATCGAATCGTTAGACCCTGTTCCGGCATTGACTGCCGAAAGCGTCGCCCTTATGGACTATATGCGCAAAACGTGTTACGTGTCGCGCGCTCAGGCATTAAGGTTGTTTCTGCCCGGGGAGATGAGAAAGGGCAAGGTAAAAGAACAAATCGTGAGATACGCGATTTTATCCGACGGTTTTAACCGTTCGGAGATTTCTCTTTTGAGAAAAACGGCGGTAAAACAAAAAGAGTTTTTAGAGTACATGCTCGAAAACGGAAAAACCAAAATTTCCTTCGCTAACGAAAAGTTCGGTTCACAAGCCGTTAAAAGTTGCGAGGCGAAAGGATATATCGTCGTTACCGAAGAGAAAGAAAATCGTTCGCCGTACCTTACCCTTTCCGCAGCAAAAAAAGACATAGTTTTAACGGAAAAGCAAACGGCTGCAGTAAACGAAATATTAAACACCGATAAACTTGCCACGCTTTTGTTCGGAGTTACGGGAAGCGGCAAAACGGAAGTTTATCTTAATCTTATAGACAAGGCGATAAGACAAGGGAAAACCGCGATAATGCTTGTGCCTGAAATTGCTTTGACGCCGCAAATGCTGTCGCAACTTCGCGCAAGATTCGGCGATGCCGCGGCTATTTTGCACAGCGGTTTATCCGCAGGCGAACGTTTCGACGAATGGTGGAGACTTCGTTCCGGAGAAGCAAAAATCGCGATAGGCGCAAGGAGCGCAATATTCGCGCCGGTGGAAAACGTCGGTATTATAATTATAGACGAAGAACACGACGGCAGTTATACGAGCGAATCTGCTCCGAGATACGCTACGGCAGACGTTGCCACATTCAGGGCAAAGTATAACGGAGCAAAACTCGTTCTGGGCAGCGCAACCCCTTCGGTGGATAGTTTTCTCTTTGCCGAAAAAGGTGAATATAACCTGGTCTCGTTGCCCGACAGAATAAATAAAAAACCGCTTCCGCAAGTGGATATAGCCGATATGAGGCAAGAAGTCCGCCGCGGCAACAATACGGTCTTTTCTTCCGCTTTGCGTGAAGAACTTAAAAGATGTCTGGACAGCGGTAATCAGGCGATAATATTTTTGAATCAGCGGGGATATTCCAAAACTGTTATTTGCGCCGAATGCGGTCACGTTCAAAAATGTACCGAGTGCGACGTTGCGCTTACTTATCATAAAGAAGAGGACGCTCTTTTATGCCATTATTGCGGCGCGAAGTATAAAATGATAACGGCTTGTACCGAGTGCGGAAGCAAGTTCTTGAAATACGGCGGCACGGGAACGGAAAAAGTTGTTTACGATTTGCAAAAAATGTTTCCCGAAGCGAAAATTCTGCGTATGGACAGAGATACTACCAAAAACAAGGAAGGGCATTTCAAAATTTTAAGCGCTTTTTCGGAAAGAAAAGCCGATATTTTAGTCGGTACGCAGATGATAGCAAAAGGTCACGATTTTCCTTTTGTTACTTTGGTGGGGATTCTCGACGCAGATATGAGTTTGCATTTTTCCGATTTCAGAAGCGCCGAAAGAACTTATCAGCTTATTACGCAGGTCGCCGGGCGTAGCGGCAGAGCGGGTAACGCGGGGAAAGTGGTGCTACAAACCTATTCGCCCGACAACTTCGTTCTTCGCAAGGCGATCGCTTACGATTACGAGGGTTTTTACCGCCACGAAATATCGATAAGAAAAGCAACGGGATTTCCGCCGTTTTACGATATAGTAAGAGTTATGATAAAGTGTGACGACGAAAGAGCCGCTGTCGAAACGACGAAAGCGTTATACGGGGAGTTGCTTTCCTTTTATAACCAAAATAAAGAGAAATTCAGGTTTTTCGGGGCGATGAAGGCTCCGATAAAAAAACTGCAAAGTCAATACCGTTATCAGATTCTTATGAGAACGGAAAAGAACGATAAAGAGATTCTCGACACGGTTTATTATTCTTCCGAAAAGTATAATCGGGGAAAAATTTTCGTTTCCATGGAAATAAATCCCAACAATCTGTCATAAAGGAGCAAAAATGGCAATAAGAAATATTATACAGGTAGGAGATGAAACTCTCCGTAAAAAATGTTTCGAAGTGACCGACTTCGGACCTAAAACCCAGCAACTTATCGACGACATGAAAGATACTCTTTTTAAGGCGGACGGCGCGGGTCTGGCTGCCCCGCAAGTGGGTGTTTTAAGAAGAATATTTATAGTCTACGCAGAAAATAAATATTACGAATGCATTAACCCCGTGATAGTAAAACAATCGGGCAAACAATCGGGAGAAGAAGGTTGTTTGTCGATTAAAGGTCAATACGGCGTGGTCGAAAGACCTATGAAAGTTACCGTTAAAGCGTTGGACAGGTTCGGCAAACCTTTCACCGTAAAAGCGGAAGGGTTTACCGCAAGAGCGTTTTGCCACGAGTACGATCATTTGGACGGAATTTTGTACATAGATAAAGCGAAAAGCGTATCAAAGGAGTAACGATGAAAATTGTTTATCTCGGCACGCCGGAGTTTGCGGTTGCCCCCTTAAAAAGAATCTTAGACAGCAAAAAGTACGAAGTTACAGGCGTTGTTACCAACCGCGATAAGCCTGTGGGAAGAAAACAAGTTATTACCGAATGTCCCGTAAAGAAACTCGCGAAAGAATACGGCGTTCCCGTTTTTTCTTACGATAAAATCAGGGTTGAAGGCGTTGAAGACTTGAAAAAACTTTCCCCCGATATTATGATTACCTGCGCTTTCGGACAAATTCTTTCCGCTGAAATTCTGGACATACCTAAACTCGGCGTGTATAACATTCATGCGTCGCTTTTACCTAAATACAGGGGAGCGTCGCCGATAAATTTCGCGCTATTAAACGGCGAAAAAGAAACGGGTGTAACCGTGATGAAAACGGACGTCGGCGTGGATACGGGGGACATGCTGTTATCCGAAAAAATTACTATAAACGATACCGATAACGCGGGCGATTTATTTGAAAAACTTTCCGTTCTTGGAGCGGATTGTATTATGAAAGCGCTTGAAATTATATCTACGGGTAAACAGATTCTGACACCGCAGGATAGCGAACAGGCGACTTATACCAAAATGATAAAAAAAGAAGACGCGTTGATCGATTGGACGGATACCGCGGAAAATATAGTTAACAAAATTCGCGCGTATAATCCTTCGCCGGTAGCGTATACCGAAATAGACGGAACGCCGCTCAAAGTTTACCGCGCGGAAGTATCTGACGGCGAAGGCAAAATAGGCGAAATATTAAGTTGCGGAAAATGTCTTGAAATCGGTTGCGGCAAAGGGTCGGTTAAAATATTAGAAATTAAAAAGTCGGGCGGCAACAGAATGAGCGCCGAAGACTTTTTGCGTGGCAACAGATTTACTCCGGGCGACCTTATAGGTTAAAAATGATTAACTGGTTTTACGATTGCTATCAGATACTGAATAAGGTTTACAGCGATAAAACTTTCGTTAAACAAGCGATTTCTTCGACTTTTATCGAAGAAAAGAATCGTGCGCTTACGATAAAAACCGTTTACGGGGTTTTGGATAAAGATATAGAACTTTCTTATTGCATATCGGCGCTGTGCGATAAAAATCCGAAACTCGCGATAAGGACGATTCTTAAAATTTCGTTATATGCGATTAAGTATTTGGATAAGCATGGTTATGCCGTAACCAAAAACGCCGTCGAGCTTACTAAAAAACTCGGTAAAGGAGGGGCGGCGGGATTTGTCAACGCCTTTTTAAGAAAATATTTATCGACGGAAATACCTTTGCCGAAAGACAAATTCGAAATGTTGTCGGTAAAGTATTCCTATCCGCTTTTTATGGTTAAAGAAATCGTTTCGGATTACGGAGAACAAAGAGCGGAAAAAATTATGGCTGCCGAAAATGCGAAAACTTCCTTGGCTTTTTACGAAACGGACGGCGAAGAATACTTAAAAGAAAAAGGGTATACGTATCAGAAGACTCCGTTAAACAACGTTTATCTTCTCGATAATTTCGTTCGTAACGCTGATTATGATAAGGGCGTTTATACATATCAGGCGATAGGATCGGCGGCGATTTGCGATATGGTAGAGCCTTGCGAAAAGTTGCTCGATTGCTGCGCCGCTCCCGGCGGTAAAAGCATAAGGCTTTCTTATAAATGTGACGAAGTATATTCTTGCGACGTTTATCCGCACAGAGTCGAACTTATAAACGAATACGCGGAACGAATGAAAAGGAAGAATATAAAAACGTTTATCCTTAACGGAAAAGAAAACGAACCGTCGTTCAACGATTTTTTTGACGCGGTTTTGTGCGACGCTCCTTGCAGCGGTTCGGGGGTTATGAACGATAATCCCGATATAAAAATTAACAGGCAAGAAGAAAACGTGACGGAATTATGCGCCGAACAAATCAATATTTTGAATAACGTCTGTAAATACGTTAAAACAGGTGGATATCTGTATTATTCTACTTGTTCGCTTCTTAAGAGAGAAAACGGCAAGAATATCGAAAGATTTTTGGAAAATCACGATAATTTTGTTCCCGAACACGTGAACTCTCCGCTTACGTGCGAGAAAGACGGGGAGTCGGTTATGTTTTTACCCGATATTTCGGGCGGAAACGGGTTCTTCTTCGCAAAACTAAAGAGAGTAAAATAAAGTGAAAGACAGTTTGTTGAATTACGGATTAGAAGAGTTAAAAAGTATTCTTATCAAACGAAACGAAAAACCGTTCAGGGCAATGCAGATTTTTAAAGCGCTTCATAGCGGTCTCGGATTTTCGGAAATGACGGAATTGTCTAAAACTCTCAGAGAAAACCTTTCGGAAGAATTTTCTGCTCAGACGGTGAAAATTATAAAAACGCTAAAATCTGTCGACGGAACGGAAAAGTTTTTGTTTCTGCTTGACGACGGCAACGTTATCGAAGGCGTACTGATGAAATATTCCTACGGTAATACTCTTTGCGTGTCGACGCAGGTCGGTTGCAGAATGGGGTGTAAATTCTGCGCTTCGGGTTTGCACGGGTTGGTGCGAAATTTAACCGCCGGCGAAATTTTAGGCGAAGTTATTGCCGCAAACAAGTATTCGGGCGGTAAACTCGGAGAGGACAGGAAGATAATAAACGTCGTTTTAATGGGCAGCGGCGAACCGCTCGACAACTACGATAACGTAATTAAATTTTTAAGGCTCTTAAACGATAAAAACGGGTTAAACATAAGCGCGAGAAACGTAAGTTTGTCCACGTCGGGGCTGGTTCCGAAAATCTACGATCTTGCCAAAGAAAACATTCCGCTTACCCTTACCATTTCGTTGCATAATCCGTTTGATGACGAAAGGGCAAAAGTTATGCCCGTTGCGAAAAGATATAAGATAGGAGAAATCCTTTCCGCTTGCGAAAACTACTTTAACAAAACGGGCAGAAGATATATTTTTGAGTACGTTTTGATAAAAGACGAAAACGACGACGTTCGCCATGCCGAAGCGCTTATTAAATTGTTAAAAGGCAAGCCGTGTCACGTCAACCTTATAAGACTTAACGAAGTAAAAGAAAACAATCTTAAAAGCGCCGCTGATAAAGACGCTTACAGGTTTTTGGGTTTGCTCGAAAAGGGTGGATTGTCGGCGACGGTCAGAAGAAGAATGGGCGCAGACATTGACGGCGCTTGCGGGCAGTTAAGACAAAGATATTTAGACGAGAATAAACGTGAGGAAACAAATGAGTAAAATAAAGATTGCTCCTTCAATATTGTCTGCAGACTTTTCAAAAATGGGGGAGGAAATTGCCGATATTACCGAAAAAGGCGCGGACGTAATCCATCTGGACGTTATGGACGGTAATTTTGTGAAGAACATAACGTTCGGACCAAAACTCGTAAAGGACGCGAGAAAGTATTCCGATTTAACTTTTGACGCTCATCTTATGATTTTAAATCCGTGGAACTATATAGAAAGATTTGCCGAAGCCGGCGCGGATATTATTACCGTGCATCAAGAGGCGTGTAAAGACAGATTGAAAGATACTTTGCTTGCAATAAAAAATCTCGGCGTAAAATGCGGCGCGGTAATAAATCCCGATACTTCGGTAGAAGAAATAGAAAACATTATCGAATATTGCGATATGGTACTGTTGATGAGCGTTTTTCCCGGTTTCGGCGGACAAAAATTTATTGACGGCGTCATACCTAAAATCGAAAAAGTTAAAAAAATCGTCGACGCCACGGGAAAAGAGATTGATATAGAAATCGACGGGGGAATTACTTTCGAAAACGTCGGCGCGGTGAAAAAAGCCGGCGCAAACGTTATCGTTGCGGGCAGTACGGTGTTTAATCACCCCGACAGAAAAGAGGCGATAAGATTATTAAGAAACCTATAACTTGCAACAGCGGTTCAACTTTCGGCTTTTTAGGACATATAATGTTACTATCGTAAAAAGAGGTGGAAAAATGAAAATTTGCTGTATTAAAACACCTGCCGCATTAGGAAAAATTTTGCGCTTTTTCTTTTGCAGAAAGCGAAATCCGAAAGAAGAATAAATAAAGCCGCCCGAACGATCGGGCGGCTTTAATCTTTATCCGGGTTTAAATCGAAAGACAAACGTGGTTTTAGTTTTTTACGGTTACTTATTAATCGGGTTGCCGATAAAACGACGTTTTAAGTATTTATATTTTATAAAAACGGGGGAAAAACAAATTTCGCCAAAGCTTAAAAAACCGCCGATGTTTCGGCGGTTTCAAAATGCACATTTACCAAAAATTATTCGGCAACCGTTTCGGTTTTCTTCGCTCTGGGTTTTCTCGTTTTTTTAACGGGTTCTTCGTTGGCGACTTCCGCAACGGGTTCAGTCTTAACTTCTTCTTTAACTTCCGCAACTTTAACTTCGGCGGGAGCGTTTACTTCGGCAACGTAAACAAGTCTAGAAAGTCTTGCTTTCTTGTTGGCAGCGTTATTTTTGTGAATTATATTTTTAGAGCTTGCGGAATCGATAGAAGCGAAAACGGAAGAAAGGTTTGCTTTTGCTTCGGCAACTTTGCCTTCTTTAATCAAAAGTTCGATCTTCTTTATATCGGTTCTCAAAGCGGAACGAATGGATTTGTTTTGTTCCGTCTTTTTTTGATTTACGACAACTCTTTTTTTAGCAGATTTAATGTTTGGCATTTCAATGCACTCCTTCTTTTCATTTCGTACAGTTCATATTCTAACATAAAAAAAATATAAAAGCAACGAAATTTTAACGAATATTTTTCTTTTATACCGGTTTTTCACTATTTCAGGGATTATAGACATACAATTTAACGATATGAGAAAGAAAATTCTTTTAATCGACAGCGGAGTCGGCGGATTATCGGTACTAAAAAAACTTAACGAATACAACACGGGGACCGATTACTATTATTTCGGAGATAACGAAAATGCTCCGTACGGAAATAAAAGCGTAAGAGAATTGCGGGAGATAACCTTCCGTAATATTAAAAAAGCAAGCGTTATCGGCGCGGACGCAATCGTCGTTGCCTGCGGAACGTTAAG
>JAEDMA010000020.1 GCA_016295005.1 Christensenellaceae bacterium | reverse complement strand
CGAGCGTTTTCCAGAACCTGTTTTGCGGATTGCCGTATTAAAACCCGTATTATATCGAAATCACCGACGGAAAAGAACCTAATATCAAAACTTCGCTATCGTTAAAAGCGAAGGGCGAAAACCCGTCGTTCACGTTACGCCGCCCAATAAGACGGGCAGGTTCTTTTGGCTTTGAACCACGCGGTGTCTTTAAGATAGGTGTTATTGTTCGAGCAGTTTACGTTGACGCCCGTGGAATCCGAAGTAACGACTACGTTGCCGTTCATCGGAACGAAAGCCTCGCCGCCCGTATAGTCGGGGTCGCCCATAGACGTTACGAAAACTTTTACGGTGTACTTACTTATTCTGTCGATAAACGCCTGCGTCGGGAATTGATTTTCAACCGTAGGCGTATATTCGTTCGTTCCGCAAACGCAACTTACCACGCATATTTCCGGTTGAATTTTTTCTAAAAGCACTTCGTTAGACGACGTTTTGGAACCGTGATGCCCCGCTTTAAAGAGTTTTACGGGCGTTAATTCTTCGGCGTTATCTCTTACGAGATATTCTTCTCCCTTTTCTTCGAGATCGCCCGTAAATAAGAACTTCTTTTCGCCCTGCTCTATCATAAGGCAGACGGAATAGTTATTCTCGTCTGTGGATTTATTTTCATAAAAATAGTTATACAAAATTTTTAACGTAATGCCGTTTGCGAGTTCGTATTCTCTCTTCGCGCCGTTTTCGTTGTTATAACACTCCAAAGCGGTGTAGTGAACGGCTCCGTCTTCGGCGACTTCTTTATCGCGGTTAGCGACGTAGTTTTCATGAGTCTTTGTCGTCGAATCCGTTCTCGGGAAGTCTATTATGGTTTCGCATTTATAAAGTTCGAATATGCTCTTATTCGATTTATCCCCGGCAAAACCCGCGATATGGTCCTGATCGGCGTGGGTTGCGATTACGTATTCTAAAACGTTGTCGGTAACGTATTGATTTATGTATTCGCCGATAACCGCCGCGCTGCTCGTTCTGCTGCCCGCGTCGATAAGGATATCGGTATCGCCGGCTTTTATATACACGCTGTCGCCGGCGTATTCATTCCCGAGCATCATAAAATGCACGGAAAGGTCGTCTTCTACCTTTTCCCCTTTAAGCCTTGCGATTTCTTCTTTTAACGCCTTTATCTGCGCTTCGAGTTCGGCGATTTTAGTATCTTTTTCCGCCGCTTTGTTTTCGGCTTCTTTAAGTTGTTGTTCGAGTTTGGTGATTTTGTCGCTATTACCGAAAATTTCGTTTATGTCGAAATTACAACCCGTAGAAAACAGGGATACGAAAAGCAAAGTTATTACGGTTAAAAATATCGTCGTTTTTTTCATTACGGATTTCTCCTTCTTTTTTATTTATTTTAACTTATCGCGCGGGATAAAGTAAAGTTTTTTTCGTTTATTCTATTATATTTTCTTTTTCGATTTTTTTCCGTAAAAATTTCGGGTCGTATAATTATAAAATGCCTTTATGAAGAAATTTAAATCTTTTAATTACGTGTCCGTTTTGATTTACTCGTCGCTGTTTATACTTTTCGTGGCGTTCAACTATGCGGAAGCGGAAGTTTACCCCTATTCCGTCGCCGCGTTTATCGCCGCGCTTTCAGTCGGCGCGAACGTTTTCGTTACTCCCATTTTATTCGTAGGGTCTTTTCTTATCGGCAACAACGTCGGCTATCTCGCATTCGCCGGAATTACCGCAGCGTTTTTTTTCATACTCTTTTTACTATATAAAAAGTTAAGGTTTAAGCCTGACTTTCTTAACGTTGCGATGTCGATTATCATAATGACGGTGTTCTGCGTTCTCGGAAACACTCAGAAAGATATTCCGATTATGAAACGCGTTCTCGTGAGCGTGTTTACCACCGTTTTAACCCTGTTTTGTTATATTTCGGGCGGCGCGGTAACGAAAAAAGGGTTAAAATACAAGTTCGCCAAAGAAGAATTTTTTACGCTTGCCGCGGTGACTTCCGTTTTAGGGTTAGGCATATGCCGCGTGGCTTCCCCTTACGTATGGAAAGCGTTTTCTTACTTCGTTATTTTGTTGTCGGCGTTCGTTTTCAGAAAGGGCATTACTCTTTTGATATCCTGCGTGCTGGGTATAGGACTTGCTTTATATTACGGCGACGTAAACTATATCTCTTTTTATCTTATTATAGCCGTGGTAGCCGAAAGCCTTACTTCTTTTTCGCGCTACGCCGCCGCCCTTGCCGTTATGGCTTGCGATTACGCGGTTTGTTTAGTGTTCCCCGTTTACGGCGAATACTCCGTTAAAGAACTGATTTTCGCTCTCGCAGGCGTAGCCGTTTTCACCGTTATTCCGACGAAGTTGCTTAACGAATTCAAGGACAAACTTTACTCTTTCAGAGAACGACAACTGATTCGCCAGTCGATAAACCGAAACCGCAGTATGGTAAGCAACCGCCTTTACGAGATTTCCGGCGTGTTTACCGAAATGTCTTCGGCGTTTCGGTTATTCAAAAAGAACGGAACGAGCGAGGATTCCGCCAAAACGCTTATCGACAGAGAGTTAAGGCAAACAGTCTGCAAAAACTGCCCGTCTTTTAAAGATTGCCGCGAAAAACGAAAACCCGAAAAAGAAGACATATTAAAACTTATCGACATAGGTTTTGCCAAGGGCAAACTGTCGGTCATAGACTTCCCCGCGTCGCTCCTTTCGGGGTGCGGAAAGGTTTCCGATATGATTTTCGCCATAAACAAAATGCTGGCTTCTTACCGCGCCAAAATTCTCGAAAACATAAACGTAAATTCGGGCAGAGAACTCATCGCCATGCAAACGAGCGGCATTTCCGAAGTATTAAGGGGTCTTGCTCTCGAAACGGGTACTTTGATAAAGTATCAGAGCAGGCTCGAAAGAAGTTTATCCGACGCCCTTTTAAGAAGCGGCTTTTCGGTGAGCGAACTGCTTATTTACGGCGAAGATAAATGCGTTACGGTAAGCCTTATTTTAACTATGGATAACTTTTCTTTATCCGCAGTTACCGCCGTTATTTCCAAAACGCTCGGAATGAAAATGGCTTTAATTGATAAATCTGACGTAACCGAAGACAAATGCTACCTTTCTTTCGGGAAAAGTCCCGAATTCGACGCCGCTTTCGGTATTTGCAAAAAGACGAAAACCGGTTCGGATAAAAGCGGAGATACTTATTCCGTCACCAAAATCGACGACGGCAAATTTCTGGTCGCCGTTTCCGACGGTATGGGAAGCGGCAAAAACGCCGAAAACATTTCTTCCACTTCCCTTTCCCTTATCGAAAGCTTTTATAAAGCGGGGCTTAAAAGCGACCTGATATTAAACACGGTAAACAAACTGCTCGCCATAAACACCGAAGACGATTTCACCGCTTTGGATATTTCCGTCATCGACCTTAAAAATTGTTCGGCGGACTTTATAAAATACGGGTCGCCTTACGGATTCATAATAGGCGAAGAAGGTATTAAAATAGTGGAAGGAAACTCTCTGCCGCTGGGTATTTTAGAAGAATTGAAGCCGTCCGTTTGCCACGCCGAATTAAACGACGGCGATATGCTTTTGTTTTTAAGCGACGGCGTTTCCGACGCGTTCGGTTCTTCTGCGGAGATTATAGAATTTTTACGCACCGTTCCCGCTAAAAATCCGCAAAGCCTTGCGGACGATATAGTAAAGCAAGCGTTATTAAAAGACGACGGAATCAAAAAAGACGATATGACGGCGTTAGCCGTGAGAATTTATAAGACCGCATAGCATTTCGCTATGCGGTCTTGGGTTTTTTGTTAAAATTCTTTTACTTCGTCGTTTTTATAAACGGTAAACTTTATATCGTAACCGTTGGTGTTTACCTTTTCGCTCTCCGACAGTAATTTCCATTCTTTCTTTTGGTCTAAATTTTCGAAAAACACTTCGGCTTCGCCGTCGGCGTCTACCTTGGTTACGAAAACTTCGTCGCAATAAGGAAGCATGGTTTTATAAAACATCGCTCCGCCTATTATAAACACGTCGTCCTTTTCGTACTTTTTAAGTTCTTCGGACAATTCCGACAAACTCCCTACGACTACGCAGTCGTCGCGTTTTTCGCCGTTCGGGTACAGCACGATATTCGTTCTGTTTTTAAGCGGCTTGCCGTTCGGAAAAGATTTAAGCGTATTGCTTCCCATAACGACTACCTTTCCCGTAGTTTTTTCCTTAAAATAATTCATATCCGCGGGGAGCGAAAAAAGAAGCCCGTTCTTTTTGCCTATTCCCCATTTTCTATCCACGGCTACAATCGCTTTCATCAGACAGCCACCTCAAACCTAGAATCCAACTTGTTGTACTCGTACCCTTCGAGCGCGAAGTCTTCCACCTTAAAGTCGTAAAAATTCTTTACGTCGGGATTCATTATGAATTTCGGCGCGGGGTGACGTTCGCCCTTTATCATTTCCTTTACAACGGGTATATGCCTGTCGTACAAATGAGCGTCGGCTATAACGTGGACGAGTTCGCCGGCGATAAGTCCCGATACTTGCGCGAACATCTTTAAAAGTACGGCGTACTGAACCACGTTCCAGTTGTTGGCGACGGCAACGTCGTTGCTTCTTTGGTTAAGTATTCCGTTAAGCACGTTGCCCGATACGTTAAACGTCATAGAGTACGCGCAAGGATACAAGTGCATTTCGGAAAGGTCGGCAAAAGTATAAATGTTGGTCATTATTCTTCTCGACGACGGATTATTTTTAAGATCGTAAAGCACCCTGTCTACCTGGTCGAATTCCCCTTCTTTATACTTATGTTTTACGCCAAGTTGATAACCGTACGCTTTACCGATGGAACCCGTTTCGTCCGCCCAACTGTCCCATATATGGGAATTTAAGTCGTGTATATTATTCGACTTTTTCTGCCATATCCACAAAATTTCGTCTATGGCCGATTTAAACGCCGTTCTCCTTAACGTAAGAATAGGAAATTCCTTTCTTAAATCGTATCTGTTTACTATTCCGAATTTTTTTACCGTATGCGCGGGAGTGCCGTCCGACCATCTCGGGCGAACGGGCAAATCTTTATCGGAAAATCCGTTTTCTATTATATCGGTACAGTTTTTTACAAAAATATCGTCTGCGTAACTCATTTGTTTTCTCCCTTGTTTTTTATTTTAAAACGCGTCTTTCGTTTGTTTTTTCCATCTGTTCGCTATAAACGACAGCACAACTTTATTCGGAGCGATTTTCATAAGCCCTTTTAAGAACTTATTGAAAAACCCGGGAACGTAAGTCGTTTTGTTTTTCCTTACCGCTTTCGCCGACTTTCTCGCGACGAATTCGGGACTTTTTGCCGAAAGTTTTCCCCAGACGCCCTGTCCTTTTATGTCTTCGCACACGTCGGGTCTTGTATACACTCCGCCGGGAAGAACCGTGGTTACCTTTACCCCTTTATCTTTCAGTTCGTAATGAAGAGAAGTAAAGAAGTTGGTAAGCATCGCTTTGCTTGCAGAATACAGCGCGAAATACGGCATGGGCGACGCGCCCGACATACTGCTTATGGTGATTATTTCCGTTTCGCCGTCGCGAAGTTTTAACAGTTTATGCGTTAAGTCTATCGTCGCTTCCACGTTCACGCGTATCTGGAAAAGAACCTTTTCGTCGGTATAGTCTTCGAAAGGTTTCTGTATATCAACCCCCGCGACGTTACATATTCTGTTTATCGCGACGCCTTTTTCTTTCATATCGGAAACCATTCCGTTACGCTCGGCTTCCTTAGTCAAGTCGCACGCGTAATACAAAACGGTTACCGACGGGTTTTGTTCGATTATCTTTTCTTTCAGCGCCGAAAGTTTTTCATCGGACCTTCCCGTTATATACAAATTATCGCCCCGGGCGGCGTAGTAAAAGCAAAACGCTTTGCCTATTCCGCCGCTGGCGCCCGATACGAAAGTGTATTTCATTTTGTTACTAAAACTTTACTTTTTACGCCCTTTACCATGCCGAGTTTGCCCGACAAGCCGTTAAGCGTTTCCTGCGGGGCGTCGAGAATAAGGCTTATTACCGAAACCCCTTTTTCTCTGTACGGTATCCCTTGTCTGCCGAGTACGTGATCTCTGTATTCGTGAAGTATCTCGTTTACTATACCCGACGCTTCGGGGTCGGAAATTATCACCGCAACCACGGCTATTCTGTTTTCCATATCTTTTTTCCCCTTTCGTTTTTTTTATTCTATCACATTCTTACCCGTTTAGCAATTAAAATTCCCTTTTTTAACTTCTTCTCTTATTTTTTCTATGGCTTTCTTTTCTATTCTGGATATGTACGAACGACTTATTTTCAAAAACGCCGCGACTTCCCGCTGCGCGAAACTCTTATTGCCTTTTAAGCCGTACCTTAAACATATCACCTTATATTCTCTGTCGGACAAAATGCGTTTAAGTTCCGACACGAGTTTTTCCCTTTCGATAGATTTATCAACCGCCGAAAAAACCTCGTCTTCTTTCGCGTAAAGCAAATCCATTAAAGTAAGTTCGTTGCCGTCCTTATCCGCGCCGACGGGGTCTGATAGAGATAAATCGTTTTTATACCTTTTATTCGCTCTTAAAAGCATCAGTATTTCGTTTTCTATGCACCTTGCGGCAAAGGTCGCGAGCAACGCCCCTTTCTCCGCGTCGAATCCGTCGATTGCTTTTATAAGCCCGATACTGCCGACGGAAATCAAGTCGTCCGAATCGGCGGTGCCGGCGTACTTTTTCGCAACGTGTGCAACGAGCCGCATATTTCTGCTTATAAGTTCGTCTCTTGCCGATTTATCGCCGTTTTTCATTCTGATTAAGCAGTCGCGTTCTTCTTCCTTATTAAGCGGCGGCGGAAACGCGTGGGTTTTACCGAGCACCGCCCCCGTGAAAAAGATCATCTTGCCTAACAAAAAACTTAAAAATTCAAACATAAAAATTTCCCCCTTTCCTAACTATGTGTACTTTCGTCAAGCGAAAAAAATAATCTCGGGCAAGTCCGAAAAATTTGTCACTAAACTATTTACATTTAAGTTTTCCGTGTTACACTCTTCTCGGCGTTTGGGAAAATAAATTACAAGGAGGCGCAATTTATAAGATATTTCGTTTTTATAATCAACAGCGGTTACTACCGCAGACTTCGTCACGCAGAGAATAAACGTTTTTCTACGCTTCCTTAAAGAAGGCATTATTATGAGTTTTATCGAACTATACGGTTTTTTTACCTGCTACGGATTCCCTTCGCTAATAATTTCCGTCATCGTGGCGGCTATTATGATTGTTTGCGATATTCTATTTAAAGAAAAAATATCCGCGGCGGTTAAAACTTACCTGCCCTTTGTCGCGGGAGCGGCGATTTACTTTATCTACGACGCGATTTTCGTTCGTCGCGGCGTTCTCATCACCGAGGACAAACTGTACGCCGGTCTTATATGCGGTTCCGCCGCATGCGGAATTTTCGCGCTCTATAAAAAAATTAAGAGCGGAAAAATTCCCGCGGTAAGTTCCGGCGCGGCGCTCGTCATCGAAGGCATTATCGGCGACTACGTAGACCCGTCTTCCCTTTCCGCAACCGCGGAAGTTATAGACGGAATTTTAAAAGACGCTTTACCCGCCGAAGATTCCGACGAGAAACATTTAACGGAAAAAGTTTTCGAAATTCTTTCCGCAAACGAGAAAAACGAATTCCGAAAGGACGAACTTCTTTCGGTTGCCGCTCTCGTCGTGCGGACTATGAAAGTCTTTTATTTACCGGACAATCGCTGAAAAGAAGGGGGTTTTTATCCCCCTTTCTTTTTTTCTTTTACGGCAACGTTATTAAGTAATCTTCTTTTTTCTTTTCACGGTTACATAATTTTTCCCCGCAGGCAAAAACTACCGTTATGAAACTTTTTACCGACCTAACGAAAAACGTTGAGTTTCTTAAAAAAGAACTCCCTTCTTCCGACGTGAATTTTCGGTCTATTAAAGCAGGCGACAAAGACGGCTGTATTATCTTCGTCAAGGATATGACCGACGTTAAAGGCGTGGGAAACCTTATCATCACCCCTTTACACGAGTTGAAAGGCGAAGTTTCAGATAAAACCGTGTCGGACGCCCTTTATTCGCCCGAGAAAAAGCAGACAAACGATATGAACGCTTTGATTTCCGAGATAGTAAACGGCAACACCGCGCTTATTATCGACGGATTTTCCACGGCGTTTTCTTTCGGGCTTAAAAACTTCGAAAAAAGGCCCATTTCCGAGCCTCCTACTTCGGCGGTTATAAAAGGTCCCCGCGAAGGGTTTGTGGAAAGTCTGCCCGTAAATATAAGTCTTATGAGAAGGCGGCTTAAAACTTCCGACCTTATTTTCGAAAATCTCGAAGTGGGAAAGTTCAGCAAAACGCAGGTTTCTTTATGCTATATCAAAAACCTTGCCGACAAAACACTCGTTGAGTCGGTTAAAAGAAAAATACAAAACATAAACATAGAAGCCGCTCTCGACTCTTCTTATATCTCGAAATATCTCGGAGAACACAAGGCTTCGCTGTTTAAACAAGTCGGAAACACCGAAAAACCAGACATTTTAACCGCTAAAATTTTAGAAGGCAGGGTCGCCGTTTTCGTGGACGGTTCACCGATAGTTCTTACCGTACCCTATCGTTTGATGGAAGATTTCCAAAGCCCGAGCGACTATTATTCTTCCGCGTACAGCGCGACTTTTTCAAGACTTTTAAGACTTATTTCGGTTATGATTTCTATTCTTGTTCCCGCATTTTACGTTGCGGCGGAATTGTTCCATTTACAGCTTATTCCGTTAAGTTTTTTAATAACCATAGTAAACGGAATCAAAGGAATTCCCCTTTCGCCGAGTTACGAGATGTTTTTTACCCTTTTAATATTCGAAATTCTAAACGAAACGAGCGTGAGAATGCCTAAATACGTGGGCATGGTCGTTTCGATAGTAGGCGGCCTCGTCCTCGGCGAAACGGCGGTAAACGCAGGCATTATTTCCGCGCCTACCCTTATGATTGTCGCACTCTCCGGAATCTGCCTTTATACCGTTCCGGAATTAGAACAGTCTTTTTCTAATTTAAGGCTGATTTTTCTGATAATAGGCGGCTCTCTCGGCGGTTACGCGCTATTAGCCGCGTGCGCGGGAACGTTTATTTATCTCGTGTCATTCGAAAATTATTCCACCCCCTTAATGGCGCCTTACGCGCCGCTCGTCAAAGAAGACTTAAAAGACGGGTTTATTAAAAACGATTTGGTCGACGTCCACGTAAAACCCCTTTCCTTAAAAAGGGGCGGCAAAGGAAAAATCGACAAAGGAGAATTATGAATCGTCAACTTAAAACAAGGCAGGTTTGCCTTTTCGCCGTGGCGTTTCTGCCCGTAACGAAATTTTTTCTTCTGCCGAGCGTTCTCGCTTCCGAGTGCGGAAGAGACATGTGGATTGCCTGTCTTTTAGACGTTTTAGCCGACGCCGCGGCGGTTATTTCCGTATTGATTTTAAACTCTCTTACGGACAAAACTTTTTTCGAGTTACTGGAAATAACGTTCGGGAAAACGATTAAAAACCTTTTGCTTTTTCTGTATTTTATTTACTTTTTCGTTTCCGCTCTTTTACCTATTTCCGAACAGCGCAACTACGTTGACCACACCCTTTACGAAACGCCCCCGTCCTTTATAACCTTTTTGCCTTTCTTTATTATATCGGCGTATTTAGGGCTTAAACAGTTACGCGTTTTAGGCAGAGCCGCGGACGTTATGTGGATTTTTACCTGCACCTCGACGGTGTTTTTGTTCTTTCTCTCCCTTCAGAGCGCGGACTTTTTCGCAATCTTTCCCATAGGAAGACAAAGCGCGGGAAAAATAGTTTCCGCCGGAATGAAAGGTTACGGCTGGTTCGGCGACGCGGTTTATCTGCTTTTTATGGTGGGCAGATTCGACAGAAAAAAGAACGACGGTAAAAAGTTGTTTTTGTCTTTTATTCTGGCGGAATTTTTCGTTCTTCTTTTCGTGTTTATGTTCTACTGCATATTCACTTCCATTTCCTGGCGGCAGATTTTCGCTTTGACGGAATTTTCGAAATACGCGACGGTAATAAACAACGTGGGAAGGTTCGATTATATAGCCATTTTATTTATACTTTTCGTCGGTGTTTTCAGCCTTTCGTTACCGCTGTATTTCGCGGTGACGGTGTTATGCGAAATTTTCGGCGAAAACAAGCGTTGGATATTTTCGCTCGCGGTAAACGGCGGCGTAATGATTTTAAGTTATCTGCTCGATGAAAGTCTTGCGAGTCTTAAACAGATTGTTACCGGTTACGGGTTCTGGTTCTTCTTCGTCTTCGGGAATATTCTGCCGATACTATCCGTTTTCTTAAAAAAGGAGAAACGAAAAATTGAAAAGAGTTTTAACTAAAATTTTGATTTATATTCTCGTTATCGTGTCAATGTTTTTCTTCTCCAACGATTTCGGTCTTATAGATATTGAAAAAACGGCAATCATCACCGCTATCGCCATAGACCTTAACGGCGACGAATACGAGGTTTCGGCGCAGATTGCCGTTCCCGAAGCCAACGGCGTAAACTCGGAAAACCAGAAAGCAACCCTTTCTTCCACAGGAAAAACGGCGAGCGAAGCCATTAACGGTTTAGGAAACGTTTCGGGGTGGTACCCTAAACTTTCTTTCTGCAACCTTATAATTTTGGGCAACGAGTTGGTTAAAACCAACGTTATAAGGGTTATCGACTATTTTTCGAAAAGTCCGAGAGTACAGGATTCCGCTATCGTGGTAGTCGCCGAAAACACGGCGAAAGAATTGTTAGATTTATCTTCTCCGCTCGACAATATTTCTTCTTTCGCCATACAAAAAATTATCTTGAAAGACCCCGGGTTTGACAGAAACATCGCGGTTACGACCATAAAAGATTTCTGCTCCGACTACTATTCGGAAAACGCTTCTTCTTTTACCCCCTTTATTAAAACCGAAAAAACGCCGTCCGGCGGAAACCAAAGCGGCGGCTCTTCTTCAGGCGGTTCGTCGGACTCTTCGGGCAGTTCTTCAAAAAGCGGCTCGGAAAACAAAAAAGTATTGTTCGACGCGACGAACACCGCCCTTTTTTTGGACGGTAAAATGGTAGGGCTTCTTTCGTCGGAAGAAACTTTCGCTTATAACCTTATGTTTTCCGACGTGAACGGCACTTCTTTTCCGTTATACGACGCCGACGGCAAAAACTACTATTTAACCATTATGAGGGCGAACGCAAAAACCGCCGTCGTTGCGGACGAAAAAAGTTTAACAGCCGAATTTTCCGTAGATATTTACTGCAAAATTATGGACCAGAACGCGGATAAATCGGGCAGCACGTATATCAACAACGTTAAACTACCCGCGGCGGTAAAGGAAAAAGCCGAAGAAACAATAAAGTCTCTTATTCTTTCCCTTACCGAAAAAGAAAAAAGCACGGGGTGCGACTTCCTTAAAATAAAAAGAAACCTTTATAGGTTCAATTACCCTTATTACCATTCTTATAAAGACAACTTTTTATCCGTATTCGAAACGAAAATATCGGTAAACGTTACGGGACAAAAATAAACAAAGTAAAAACGCGGAAATTTTTCCGCGTTTTTGCCGTTAAGCTTTATAAACTTATGGACTTTTCTTTCTTATATTTTTCCACCGCTTGAAGATATTTTTCCGATAAACTTAAAGTGTATCTCTGTTTTTCTTCGTATGAAAGCGTGTCATAATACTTTTTGTCGGTAAGCCGACCGATAGCGTCGGAAACTTCGCCTTCGCTATCTAAAAGATTTTTGACTTTCTTATAAAAATCTTCTTTGTCTTCGCCGGAATTCTTTATGTCTTCTCGCGCTTTTTCAGAGTAATATTCTTTGATTCTGGCTGCCGCTATTCCCTTTTCTTCTCCGCGACGGATTTCTTCGTCGAGATTCTTTTTGTAGTCCTGCCAAAAACCTTGTTTCATTCTCTTTTTCGCTTCTTTACAATACTGTTTTATGGTTTTTCCTTCTTCCATCGTTCTTTTCCTCTTTTTTCGACAAAATTCCCTTTTTTTCTTACGGTAAAAATAAAACTCACCGAGCGTTTATCTTCGGTGAGTTCTGTTATTAACCTTTTATGCTTCTCTTTCTTGCGGCTTCCGATTTCTTTCTTCTTCTTACGGAAGGACTTTCGTAAAATTCTTTTTTACGCATATCTCCGATTATGCCGTCTCTGGAACATTTTCTTTTGAAACGACGTAATGCGCTTTCGAGATTTTCGTTTTCGCCTACTCTTACGGTTGACACCTTTTTCACCTTCCTTTGCCGCACGGCGCTTTTTTAAGCATTGTAAGTATATCAATTCGGGAAAATTTTGTCAATCGTTTATTCGTGTTTTTTCGCAATCTTATAAAATTTATCCATTTCGTCATTATAAACGCGCCGCCGATTACCCCGATTACCGGATATCCGTATTTTATTACCCTTTCCATTCCCGCGCGGGCAAACAAAAACGCCGCCGCGATTATTACCGCGTTTACGATAAATCCGCCGCCGTACATTTCTTTCGCTTTATCGGCTATCGGCGAATAGGCGGAAACCGCCGAAGTAAATATCGCCGCGAGCATTATTAACGAAAACGCTATCTTAAACTTTTCGTTTACCGAAGATAAAAGCGGCAGTTCTTTATCCATAGTTTCCGCTTTCGTTATCTTTTTTAAAACGAGAATCGTTAAAAACACGAGTATTATCGTAGATAGAATTACCGCTATCGCCGCCGATTTTTTATTTTTCCCTTTTTTCGCTCTTGTTATCGCGAAGCAGTTTACGAACGCGTTCATAAAAACGTAAAAAAGTCCGTTTATTCCGCCGATTATCGTTACCTTACCATTTAACGGCGCGCTTATCCCGTCGAATGAAAACGCGACGATTGCCGTTACCACCGCACCCGTTAAAATAACGTTGGTTTTTTCGGCCGCCGCCGTTCCCTTTACCGCAAGTCGCGCCGCCATACCCATACACGGAACGAGTAAAAATATCGAGTACGCCCCCAAGTATTCTTTCAACACGTTTTCATATGCCGATACCATCAGAGAAAAAGATATAAACGCCGAAAACAACAGTCCTATCGAAAACACGTCGTCGTATTTTTTTTGTTTTTCCGTTCTTGCATTTTCGCTTTCGGGAAGAAGTATCGCCGTGAAAGACGTAAGATAGCAAACCGATAAAACGATAATCGTTTCCGTTCCGCTTATTCCCCCGAAAAACACCGAGAGTTCTTTACCGGAAACGAAGCCGCCGCCGATTATTCCGCCTAAAATTACAAAAGTCAGTTTTATTGCGTCAAAAAAGGTTTTCATACTACCAAAATAATATGAAAACCGTTCTCTTTTAATTATTGAATTTCTCTTTTTATTCGGCTTTATCGTTTCCTTTTTCCGATACGCCTTTTATCTTTTTATAAATCTTGTCTTTGGAAAAATCTCTCTCTTCGCATTCGCCGCCTAAAACTTCTATGGCGAAACGAAGTTCTTCGTAATCCTGATAATTTATGGAATCGGAACTCGCCGCGGTCTTTAAAAAGGGTAAAGCGCGTTCGTCGCCGTATTTGCCGAGATACCCGGCATACAGCGGAATATTGTCTTTATGCTTGGCAAATTCCGCAATTAAAAGGTCAAATATTCTGTCGTCTTTTTTTGCGTGCGAAAGTATTTCGGTAAAGCATTCTTTCTTCTCTTCTACAGAATCTTTAAACTGCGCGAGAATTTCTTCTTTTACGTCGTCTGCGTAACCGTTAAGTATTTCGGTGGAAAGTTCTCTTACCGGTTCGGTATAATCGAACATAATGAATTCCAAAAGTCTGTGAAGAGACTTTTTGCAGTCCTTTTCGGAAAGCATGTTGAGAAGATACATAGTATATTCTTCGGAATTTTCTTCTTTTAACTTTTTCGCGATAAACTCTTCCGCGTCCGTTTTTTCCGCTATCGCTTCGCACAAAAAGTCGGGTACGTCGACTTTTCCGTCAACGTGCTTTTCAAGCGCGTCGAGAAGTTCTTCGGAAGAAAAAGCGCGGTAGTATTCTTCGGGCGATTTCCCGTCAAGTTCTTTTATGGGGGCTTTGCCGAATTCTTCGTACAAAAGCGGTATTTTGTTTTCTATTTCTTCGGGCTTAACTTTGCCTATATTTTTATATACGTAACCCGATATATATTTATCGAACGCTTTCCCCAAATCCACGATTTTAATCATTGTTGTCTCCGTAATATATCTCTTTGATTTTATTGAACTCTTCGGCGTTCGCCCCGAACATCTTCCGGATTCTTTTCTCTCCGTTAAGTTCCTTAAAGTCGCATAAAGTCGCTATAAACGCCGCTATCGCTTCTCTCGAATATTCTTCCCCGATTTTATCCGCGGCTTTTAACGCGAACTTGTCCGCCGCCGTCGCTATCTTAGAATAATCTTCCACCGGCGAAAATACCAGTCTTGAAAGACATTTAGCGTAAGCGTAAAATATCGTCGGGAAGCCTTTATCTTTATACGCGAGTTTTCTCGGTTTTACTTTTACGTAGTAATTACCTTTTAAAACCCCCGTCGGGCGTCTTTCTCCGCCGATAATCAATGCGAACAACGTCATTTCTTTTATAGCGGGCGAAGTTTCGGGATCGAGCAGCACGCCGCGCAATATTTCGTCCGATTTTTTATCCTTTTCCGAAGCCAGCATCAGAACGTAAACGGATAGTCTGTTCGTCTTTTCTCCGCCGTGTTTTATTCCCCACTTTAATAAATCGTAAAAATCTTCCGATTTCCTCTTATCGAGAAGTTCTCCGAGCGGTAACGCCGCGTAATCGGCGATAAGTTTTTCCGCTTTCTTTTCGGCTTTTAACGGCAGTTCGTTAAGATAACTTACGGGAAGATATCTGTCGGCTTTTTCTTTACCCGTTTTAAGCGTTTCGGTAAAAGAAAGATAGTATTTCGCGACCATATTTTCGGGATTTATTTTATACAAAAACAAAAACTGGTCTTTCGCTTCGTCGTATCGTTTGAGATTGAGAAGCGCCACGCCGTAAAGAAACCGCATATTCACGTCGTATTCGTTTTCTTCCAGAATATGTTTTAACTTTTTAGCGGCAGTTTTATGGTCGCCCTGTTCTATCGCGCAGGTCGCGATTTTATAGTAATCTTCTAAATCCTTTTCTTCTATTTTAAGTGCCTTTCTATAGTAGTACGAAGAAGAATCTTCTATCCCCTGAAAAGAGTACATACTCGACAAATTGCACAGAACCGAAAGACTTTCTTCTTCCTGTAAAAGCCCGCGGTTTATAAGTATAGCGTCGTCCACTTCGCCGACGACAAACAACGTTACCGACAACTGATATTGCGCTTCCCTGTATTCGGGCGAGCCTTCCGGAATACTTTCGTATTTTTTTATAGCGCCCTTAAAATCGCCGTTGACTAAAAGCGTTTTCGCTTCTTTAAGTTCTTTTTTGTAATCGGCTCTGTCAAACGGATAGGCTATTTTATAACAACTTCTTTTATCGATATCTTTGGAAAAAGATTCCGTTATCGCGGGGTCGAGACTTTCCTGCGCGATAAAGCCGTCGCATTCCACCTTTTTATGAAAGTAGTAACCCGAAAGCCAGATATTGTCGAGATAAAAAAAGTTTATGCCGAGTTCTTCGTACGCCGTGGATTTCTCTTCTTCCGGCGCTTTATCCAAAAACTTGAACCAGTATTTATTTGATAGTTCGTAAAGTCCGGCGTCGGCGTAAGTATCCGCTATATCCATTACGGTATCGAGCGAAAAACCCTTTTCGAGCGCGGTAAACAAGTAGCCGAGCGCTTCCGCGTATTCGCCCTTTTCGGCGTGATTCTCCGCTACCGTTCTGTACCGGTTTATTCCGTTGTCGAACTCTACGATTTTATTTCCCATTATTTTTTAAACAGTTTGTCCGCGTCTTCCCTACCAAAAACGTATTCCTTATTACAGAATTGGCAACTTACTTTTACGCTGCCTTCTTTTTCTATTATGTCGTTAACTTCTTTTTCGCCGAGCGAAGTAAGTATTCCTTTTACGTAATTTCTGTTACACAAACACTTATATTCAGGATTATACTCCCGATAATCTATATCTCCGAAATACTCTTTCAGAACGCCTTCCGCGCCCTTTTCTTCGATTAGCGTAGATATATTCGAAAAGTTTTTCATTATATCTTCGGCTTTTACGAGATCTTCTTCGGTGGCGAAGGGAAGCGCCTGTATTATTACGCCGCCCGCTCCTACGCATTTACCCGTTTTTCCTATCTTTACGCCAAGCGCGATTGCCGTCGGCATCTGTTCCGAATAGGCGTAATACGCGGTGAAATCTTCGGCGATTTCCCCCGTAACGAGTTTACTGCTTCCCGAATACGGTTCTTTTAAGCCCATGCTTTTAGTTACGGTTATTCTTCCGTTTCTGCCTACGCAGCCGCCGACGTCAAGTTTCCCGTCCGCCCTTAAAGGAAGGGTCGCTTCGGGGTTATCTATCACTCCGCGCATACAAAGGTTTCCGTTTCCGCAAACGGTTATCTTTCCGCCGACCCCGTCGCCCGCAACCACTACCGACAATTTATCTCCGTCGTTTTTAAGGTTGCTCGCCATAAAA
>JAEDMA010000122.1 GCA_016295005.1 Christensenellaceae bacterium | reverse complement strand
GTCGGTTGCTGCATTTGATATAATGTTTTCTGCCGTGAGAGTTAAAGAATCTACAGTAGATTCCTGCGCACCGTCGCGGAGCGGTAACATTTCCTGAATTTTTTCGTCAAGTTCGGAAGATAAACTTTTACCGAATTCATCGAGTTGTTCGTTTATGTACTGCATAACCGTCGAAACTGTCGCGCGACGATTGTTTTCAATCTGCTCGGTAATTTTTCTTTCGCTCGCGTCTTTACTACGTGCTTCTGCCGCCGCAATTTCTTCGGACATTTTCTTTAAGATTTCCGTTTGAAATTTTTGTATATCTTCGCGAAGTTTAACCGTTTCGCCGTCGTCGTCCGAATCATCGTCGTCATCGCTCTCAATATCTTCGCTTCCGTTTATTCTGTCGCGAATAAGTTCGAGGTCTTCTTCGTTGACGTGAACGCCCGCTACGGTAAGATTGGCGATTTTAATACCCATATCGGCAAGTTTGCTTTCTTTTGAAAGTTTTTCAAACAAATCTTCACGAATCTTGCCGACAAGCGAACTTATCTCGAACACCGAAACGTCGGTATTGGCAAAACACGCGCCGACGAGTTCGACGCCTATCGTTTTTATAAGCGACAGAACCTTTTCTTTAACGTCGTCCACGGTTATTTCGCCGTTGCCCGAAAACGCGCTCATAAGTTTAGTGAAATCGGTAATTTTAATTTGAAACGCTCCGTTCGCGCCTACGCGATAGGCTTCTTTCAGTCTTTCGTTGTTTACCTGAATATTGCCGAATCCCCACGGCATTTCGGGTATCGCAGTAACGTGAATAAACGCGATTTTCATCGTATGACCGAGAAAGTTCTTGCCGTATTCTTTGAAAATTACTTTACCCACGCATGGTTCGACTCTAAAACTTATTTTTTCGTTATCAAAAACGACGGCGATATATTGGTTCGGTACGGAAATCTTTATACCCTTATCGAGTATGAAACTATCCGTGTATTGAACAATTACGCCGTCGCCTGTGTTTGTAGGCTTATATATTACTTCCCTCATTTCCCCTCTTTCTCCTTTTCACTAATTATTTCGCAAAGCCTGTCAAGCGTTTCTTCGTCGATGTCGCCTTTGCTTAGCTTGTAAATCAATTTTTTTTTCTTATCCGCCATCTCGGTAAGATTGATTTTAACTTGCGCCGCAGACTTTTCTATCGAGTCTTTAATCTTTTTCTTGTCTTTATCGGAGAAATTATAATTTGTAAACAACAACTCTTCCATATTTGCGGGAATATTTCGTTTCCCCGTTTCGATTGCCGAAAGATACGTCGCGCTCATTCCTATTTTTGCCGCCATATCGCGCATACTGTCGCCTGTGTTTATTCTGATGATTCGCATCACCTTTCCGAATTCTGTAAGCATTTATCTACCTCCGGTCTGATTACGTTACAGATTATATCACAAAAATTTTATTTTGTCAACAATGTTGTATACGTTAAACATAATTTTGTTGACGAATTTCTCCACAGTTTTTGTGGACAGTATAAAAACAAGAACATTTGTTCGTATTCGCTTGACAACGGGTTTGATTTCCGGTATAATACTAAGTACGAGAGAATTAGGTGTTGAACATTGCTTACCCTCTCGTTACATCGGGCGTGAAGATGCTGCCCGATCATTCGTTCCCTTTCGGGGAATCGAATAGGTAGAATTACCGTCGCTTACCATAGAGTTGCTATTAAGTGTAGCAATTCCGCGACGGGCGTTGAAATCGTTAAAAAAGAGAGATTTCGGCGAGGGTTTTATTGTGGTACTATTTTTTAGATGAAATCGACTAAAAATTAAATGATCGGGATTAAAATCCGTGCGAAGAACGAGCCTGTAAAGTCAACCGAAATCGCACGGATTTTTTTATCCATAGATACAAAATCGGAGGTGCATTATGTAACGAAAATAAAAACTTAATACTTGTGTTTTAAGTCGGTGATAGTCAAAATATCAGCGGCTTTTTTGTCGTCTTTCAGGAGGTTAAAGAATGACAAATTACAATCAATATCGCCCGCCGTGAACGATATAAAATTTCACGACAAAAATAATTTCAAAGGAGAGAGCGGTTATAAAAACCACATTAAAAACATTTAAATATTCGTTCGTCTTGCTACGGCGAAGCCGTTACTTTTTCAACGAACACAAGCTCCCTGCAAGGGCGAACGGCACCAAACGCGAAGCGGTTTGGTATAGTGAGTTATACCTACCGTTTTTTGGTAGGTATGCGAACTATCCAAAAAGACAAGGGCTCCCGCAAAAAGACGAAGTGTTTTTGCGGGAAGAGGAGCCGCAACGGCGACTACCGTCAACTGCGAAAGCGGTTGACGAAAAACAAAGTTTGCGGCGACGAAGTGAGTTATACCTTTTTGAAAAATGTGGCAAAAACGGTTTTTACGGAGGTGATGAATTATGTCGTATTTAGTATGCCACATGGAAAAATATAAACGTGCCGATATTGTCGGGATCGAGAGAGAAAACGAACGCAACGAGAACTATAAGTCAACGCGAAATCCGCAAATCGACAAGTCGAAAACGCGTTTGAATTATCATACCGTACCGTATGAGAAAAAGTATCTTTCGTTTATCGACGAGCGGATTAAACAACTTTCGCCTAAACGAAAAATCAAAGACGACGCGGTGCTTATAACGTCGTTTATTTTAGGTTCGGATAAAGAATTTTTCGACCGTATTACGGCAGATCAACAGAAACGATTTTTTGCCGATTGCACGGATTTTTTCTCTGAACGGTACGGGAAAGAAAACGTTGTATCGGCGGTCGTGCATTTAGACGAAAGCACGCCGCATTTGCATTTCAATCTTATGCCCGTAACGGGCGGCAGATTGTGCGCAAAAGTTCTTTTCGACCGAACCGCATTACGCGATTTGCAGACGGATTTTTACGAAACCGTCGGGAAGAAATACGGTTTGGAACGCGGTAAAGAAGGAAGCACGGCGAAACACTTGGATACGGTTGCTTACAAGACTAAAAAGATGACCGAAGCCGCTGAAGCGAAGATTCGCGAAGCGGAAGAAGCGCAAGCCGCTGCAAAACCTGTTAAGGAATTGCTTGAAATTTACAAATCGGCAAAGTCTGAAAAGATTCCGTTTTCGGGTAAGAAAAAGGAAACGGAAATTATTGTGTTACGCACGCAAAACGGAGAATTACAACGCAAAAACGATATTCTCGCCAAAGATAACGGCGATTTATATGCGGAACTTAAAAAGCACGAAAAAACTGCGATGACAAACGAAGGTGCGGTAAGGTTACTAAAAACGTTGCTTGAATACGCGCCCGAAGAACTCGCCGTGGCAAAGCAGACGGCAAATCGTCGCCAAGAACAAGATCGGGAGAAAAAACGCTCCCGCGTAAATCCTAACAACATATTTAAAGGCAAGTAAGTAAACCATGCCGAACGGAAACGTAAGCGTCGGCATTTTAAGAGAAGGTATGATATCGAGATGGAAGTGAATAAAAAAGTAAGACCGACCTGTTTTCAAATCGCATTCATGCGAGGCTGAGAAAAAATTTAGAAAAGGAGCCATAAAAATGAAAAGAAAACTGAATATGAAATTTAACGAATAATTCTATCGGAGGGGAAAAGCACGAGAAAGCGAAAGAACACTACGGGAATACCCGATTATGCACTCGACGGATTGGCGAGAGCGTTATTGCCCGCAATTCGTCGGTATTCTGAAACGGAGGAAGCAAAAAGCGAATTTGAACTTTGGAAAGCCGAAAGGCAAAAATTACAACTTAATAAAAAATCTGAAAATATGAA
>JAEDMA010000121.1 GCA_016295005.1 Christensenellaceae bacterium | reverse complement strand
CTACTTCGTATCCGTTTTCTTTAACGATTATTCTGCATTTCTGCTCGGGTTGGCGGTATCTGAATTTGCCCGTACATTCTATCACGTCGCCTTGCGGTTTATACGGTATCCAGTTTATTTCGTTCATTATAAGACCTTTACTATACAGCTTGTCTTCGCTTCCGTGGGCAACGTACAAAATATTGTTTTTTAAGTCCTTTTCTATTATAAACCAGCGGCTTCCGTCGTCGCCTTTCTGCCCGCCTATATTTAAGCCCCGTCTTTGCCCTATGGTATAGTACATAAGTCCGTCGTGTTCGCCGAGAACTTTGCCGTCCATAGTCATTATTTTTCCTTTTTTTGCGGGAATGTAATTTTTCAGAAAGTTTTTAAAGTTCCTTTCGCCGATAAAGCATATCCCCGTGGAATCTTTTTTCGCGGCGGTGGCAAGTCCGTTTTCTTCGGCGATTTTACGCACTTCTGCTTTCTCTAACTTCCCGAGCGGAAAAAGCACGCCGTCTAACTGGCTCTGCGAAAGTTGGTTCAGAAAATACGTCTGGTCTTTATTCCGGTCTTTGGCTTTTAAGAGATAATGCAAGCCGTCTTTATGCAATATATCGCAATAATGCCCCGTGGCGACGTAATCCGCCCCTAAATCTTTAGCCTTTTCCTTAAAATCTTTAAACTTTATCTCCCTATTGCACAAAACGTCGGGATTAGGCGTTCTTCCCTTTTTATACTCCGACAAAAAGTAGGAAAACACCCTGTCCATATATTCCTTGGCAAAATTGACAGAATAATAGGGTATGCCTATTTTATTCGCTACCCTTCTTACGTCGGCGTAGTCTTCTTCGCCCGTGCAATGACCGCATTCGTCCGTTTCTTCCCAGTTGTTCATATATAGACCTACCACGTCGTACCCCTGTTCTTTCAACAAAAGCGCCGCCACCGAACTGTCTACGCCGCCGGATAACCCGACTACTACCCTTTTCGCCATTTTTTCTCCTTTTTTTTCTTCTTGATTTTAGCATATTCCCTTAAAAAACACAATAAAATTATCAATATTAAAAAAATACTTGATATTTTTACCGTTTTATGCTTTAATTAAATATACATTATTTTATTTTTGGAGGATTTTATGCCGGAAGGCTCAGTTCCCTTACTAATTGCTATCATTCTGCTCGTTCTCGCGTCGGGTTTCTTTTCTTCGACCGAAACGGCTTACTCTTGTGCAAACAAGATAAAACTTCGTTCCTGGGCTTCCGCCGGCGATAAAAAAGCCGCAAAAGTTTTACGGCTTGCCGAAGAAAAATACGATAAACTTATAACCACTATCTTAGTCGGCAACAATATCGTAAACTTAACTGCCGCTACCCTTTCTTCGATTTTCTTTATCAAGGTTTTAAACAACGCGTCTTATTCGTCCGTCGTTTCTACCGCGGTTATCACAGTTTCCGTTTTGATTTTAGGCGAAATTACGCCTAAATTTATGGCGAAATCTTCTCCCGAAAAATTCGCGACGGCGTACTATCCGATAATATCTTTCTTCTACTACGTTTTCTATCCCTTTAACTTCGTTTTCGGCGGTTGGAAATGGCTTATCGGTAAAATTTTCCGCTTAAAATCCGACGACGTTATCACCGAAGAAGAAATCATGACCGTCGTCGAAGAAGCCGAAGAAGACGGCACTCTTCGCGAAGAAGAAACCAAACTTATCCGCTCGGTTATAGAGTTCGACGACGTGGAAGTCGGCGATATTTTAGTCCCCAGAGTCAACATCGTCGCTATCGACGTAACCACGCCGTTCGACGAGATAAAAGACATCTTCGACAAAGAGGGTTATTCGAGAATACCCGTTTACAGGGATTCTATCGACACCATTATAGGTACCATCCACGAAAAAGACTTCTTTGTTTCGTACCTTAAAGGCGATACCAAAATCGACGACATTCTGCAAAGCGCTTTCTACACGACCGAACACGTTAAAATCTCTTTTCTTCTTAAACAGTTACAGAAAAGCAAAATACATATCGCTATCGTTTTAGACGAGTACGGCGGCACGCTCGGACTTGTTACCATGGAAGATATTTTGGAAGAACTCGTCGGTGAAATTTACGACGAACACGACGAAGTTATAAACTTCTTCAAACAAACGGGCGAAAACACTTTCCTTGTGGACGGCAACGCTCCCCTTTCGGATTTGTTCGAATACTTTTCTTTGGACGACGAAGAAAACAAGTTCGACGCAAGCACCGTGAGCGGCTGGATTATAGAAACTCTCGGCGAAATTCCGCCCGTAGGAAGAAAGTTCGATTTCTTAAACCTTACGGTGGAAGTCGTTAAGTCTAACGTTAAAAAGGTTTTACAGGCTAAAATCACCGTAAACCCGATCGCCGAAGAAACGGAAGAATAATTTAATATCTACTTCGCCGCGGTATACGCGGCGATTTTATCTACCCGTAGCTCAATTGGATAGAGTTTCAGATTCCGATTCTGACGGTTGCAGGTTCGACTCCTGTCGGGTAGACCACTATAATATTCACGCAGCAAGCGGCGGAGCAAATTTTGCTCCGCCGCTTATGTTTTTACTTTATTAAAAAACGTGTAACTCTCTTAAAAATATTATCGGGTTTTTATTTTACTCTGTCGCGCCGTTTTTAAGAGTTAAACGGCGCGGGTATTACTCGGTTATCCCTGCAAGCGCAAGGAACTTTTTATCAGACTGAATACTTTGCGTTAAAAAACTACCGTCTTTAAAAAGCGCGTAGGTGGTGACGGGCGCGGGAACGTTTCTTGCGGTTTCTTTATCGGTAATATGAATAACTTTTAAGGGTATTCCGTGTTCTTTTGCCGCTTCCTGAACTTTCGGTACCCAGTAAAAGGTAAACGGGCATTGGTCGGTATAATAAAGAGTGAAACCCTTTTCGTTAATTTGCGGATGTTTTGCGCAAGATTTAAATTTCGGCGGTTCGGCGTTCGGTTTGAGCGGCAAGTACGTAAGATTTATTCCGCAATCGGAAATATCCGCCGTCTTAAAACCTTTATACGCCAAAAACTTAGGGTCGGCGAGAAATTCCCGTTTCCGACCTTCGGCGCACAAAATGCAGATTCCTTCCTTCCCCTTTTCGTTCGCGTCGCGAATACACTCGCTTAAAAGGTCGTCGGCGTATCCGTGACCTTTCATCGACCCCGCAACCCACATACAGTTTATATAGAGATAGCCGTCCGCTTCGACAGGAACCCACGCGTTTTCCGCAGGGATATACTCGATAAAACACTTTCCCCGTTCTTCGCTGCGATAAAAAACAAGCCCGTCGGAAAAACGCCCCTTTAACCATTCCTTTTTGGCAAGGCTTTGCTTACCCGACATAGCGCAACAAATATGTTCTTTATCGATATTTTCTTTGGTTATTTTAATATAATTCATAAGTTAACCTTCCTTTTTCTCCACAAAAAGTACCGTTTGCGCTTTCATCGAGATTTTGACGACCTGATAGCCGTAGCCCGATAATTCTTTTTTATGTTTTAAAAAAGAGTGGTCTATAGGATCTCCGACGATTTTACCGATTTCTTCGAAAGTCAACGTCAGTTGCGGTTTGCCGCTACCCTGAATATACTCCCAAAGCGCGTTATATTTACTCATATACCGCCCCCTATACAAAATCTTCGTTAAACACAACGCAAATTATAATATCTAAAGTTTTATCTGAAAGCGCGCGAAGCGCATTTTCAAGGAAAACTGATGTTTTTTCAAACAAGAAGCGCAAAAACGCAAGTTTTTGCTAAAACCCGTCAGGGTTTTAAAAGTTTTTATCGTAAGACAAAAACT
>JAEDMA010000120.1 GCA_016295005.1 Christensenellaceae bacterium | reverse complement strand
ATTGTTTAAAAAAGGCTAACGAGTTTTTCGTTAGTCTTTTTTCGTTGCGTTTAATATAATGCCGCAAAGCGGCGAAAGGGAAAAAGCGGGGGCGCCGAGGGGAAAACCGCAAAGAGGAAAAGCAGGGCGGGGAAAGCCGCTTTTTAACGCAAGTTTTTGATTGATTAAGCGGTGTTTACAGGATTTCCCAGGTGAAAGAGGCAGAATCGTTTACGGTTACGTCGTCAGGTTCTATCTCGATATCAGGCAACGCTTCGGCTTTCATCATACGGCTGCTTTCCAGTCTGTATCCGGTGGGGGAATAAACGTTTATATCTACCTGATTATAGTCGATATTCGTAAGTTCGCCGAGCCGCGCCCCTGATGCGGAACATAAAATCTCCGCTTTTTCTCTTGCGTTACGCGCCGCGGATTTTAACAATTCGCCGTTTAACGCCGTCGGGTCTTTTACCGTAAAAGATACGGAAAATTCGGGCGTAGCAAGACAGCGTGAGATTGCGGAAAGAGTTTTCGCAAGTTTTTTGGTGTCGAAATCGAATTCTACTTTTAAGTTATGGCGACAAACGTATCCCTTTAACACTCTTTTATATCCGCCATTTATATCGCGTACGCTTTCGTAGTCGGTGCTGACGTTAAAATTAGTGGTTTTTACCGATTCTTTTTCAAAGCCGATTTCTTCTAAAGATTTATTTAAAAGTTCTATTTTTTCGGCGGCGGTTTCCATTGTCTTTTCGTATTCGGTGTCTTTCGTTTCGAGAGTCATCGAAACTACTATTAAGTCGGGTTTTACGGATATACGCCCCGTTCCTTTAACGGTTATGCTTCTCATTTTTTTATGTCCTTTTTATTTTATAATTTATTCGTCGTTTTATCGGCTATAAATATTAAGCCGCTATGGTTTCGATTATTGTATCATTTGTTACCCCGATTGTAAAGATCAAAAGGAGGATTTTAATCGTTCGAAGCGGTAGCGCGGTTTTCCGACGCTTTTTTTGCCGTATTCTATGGCTTCCGATGGGCAATAGCATATGCAAGCCATGCAATGCGTGCAGTTTTTGCCCCATTTGGGTTTGCCGTTATTAAGGACGATGTTGTTCATAGGGCAATTTATTACGCATTGCCCGCACCCGACACAGGTATCTTTCGTTCGGAAGGCTTTGGCTTTTACGATAAAACGATAAAATATCGGGTTTACGGGCCCGCTCATAAAACGGTCGTAAAGATTGTTTCTCGGCTTTTTGAAAGACTCACCCGATTTAATCCGTGAGATTACGTTTAAGATATCCGGTTCGGCTTTTTCCACAATCGATTCGGCTTTTTCGAAAGTCGGCGCGTTGAACATGGCGATATAATTTTCCGGCATAACGATTTGCACGGTTCCCATATAGATAAGGCGTTTTTCTTCCGCAATGCGGCGATTGTATTTTGCGGCGTTTCCGATTTCTCCGCCGCAATCCATTACGAACCAGACACGTTCCGCCCCGATAAGTTCCGTAAGGATAAGCCATTCACTCGCAACGCGGGGGATTCGCCAGGCGTACGTAGGCGTTACCACGATTACGTCGCGTCCCGTTTTTATCTGCGAAACGTCACGCGTTTTGATTTTTGAGTTAAGGTCGATTATTTCGTCTTGCAACGCTTCGGCGATTTGTTTTGCGATATATCTGCTGTTGCCCGTTCCCGAAAAACAAAAAATCATAATGAATTTCCTTTAAGATTTTATTTAATAAGTAAATTCTATCATTTATTTTATCGATTGTAAATACCCGAACGCAGGGAAAATAATATTAAGTTTTAATTACGGTAAGAAATATATATGAAAATAAGTTCTTTAATCCCTGAGTATGATTTACGGAAAAAGTCTGCAAATTTCAACCGAACGGAATGACAACGATATTCTTTATATCCGAACCGCCGGTCGGTCGCTGCTCTGCTTATGCTCCGCAGGGCTACGCCCGAACCTTCGGTTATAGTCCTCTACAAAGACAAAATAATCCGACCTAAACTTTTCGGTTCGAGTCGGATTCTCTTGGTGCCGTGTGGCATAATTTGTACGAACCCGTGTTAGAAGAAACAGCGGTTTTATACGCCGTTTCTATCTCTTTTTCTGTTTTTGTGACGTGTTCTTTCGTCAGTTTCGAGTGTTCGGGGCTGTCTGTAAAGTTGTAAGTAATCACAATCTCATCGTCATAAAGTATCACTTCTCGTATAAACGCATTTACAATTAGTTTTCGCGCTTTTATATCGTCTGTGTTATCAAACACGAATTTACTTAAAAATATCTCTATATCGTCCGCTGTTAAGTATGTGTAACTGCGGGCTTTTTCTTGTAGCTTAAGCGAAAATAAACCCCCGGTTCTACCGGGGGAAGTGAAAGACTTTAGTAAATAAAAACCTCGTGATATAATTAGTGAAGGTTTGGCAACCGCAACACTAAGAAATAGCAGGAGGTTTTTAATGAAATGAAGAGCGAAATAAAACACACGGCACACTCAACGTACAGGTGTGAGTATCATATAGTATTTGCGCCAAAATAAAGTCGCAAAGAAATATACGGACAACTCAAAAGAGATATAGGTGAGATAATACGAAAAATGTGTGACGAGAAGAAAGTGGAAATACTTGAAGCCGAAGCGTGTCCCTACCACATACATATGTTGGTTAGCGAGCCACCGTATATAAGTATAGCACAGTTTATGGGATTTCTCAAGGGTAAGAGTACACTAATGATATTCGATAGGCACGCTAACTTGAAATTTAAGTACGGAAGTCGACATTTCCGGTGCAGAGGATATTACGTGGATACGGTAGGGAGGAACGAACGAGTAATAAGCGAGTATAAACAAAAGCAAATGCAAGAAGATTACTATGCAGACCAGATAAGAATGAGAGAGTATATAGACCCGTTCACGGGAATAAAGAATAAGTAGGCAAAAGTAAACAGCCGCTACATAGCGGCTGCCCGAGATAGTGATGCGTTGCCAATTTTCGGCGCCCGTTGACGGGTACATCGGCAATCTACCCTTTAAGGGTACGTGCAAACCACCGGTTCACCGGTGGTTTTGACTTCGGCGGGTTGAAAAGGGATAATTTCCAGTTCCGCGGCGGGGATTTACGGCGTTATCGTTAATTTTTCCGAGTTATTCTCCGATAGATTTTTTGCGGGTGGAGTATGTAGCGGCGTACTCGCGAGGAGAAACGCCCGTTTCGAGTTTGAACATTTTGCTGAAATTGTACAGCGAGCCGTAACCGGTAGCTTCCGCGATTTCACTGACGGACGAGCCGTCGCCGATAAGAAGTTCGGTGGCTTTTTTGATGCGGACGGAGCGCAGGTATTTTATGGGCGAAACGTTGAAAGCCTTGGTGAAAATCTTGCGGAAGTATACGGTGCTGATGCCTGTGATAGAGGCAAGAGTATCGTTGGTGATGTCGGGATCGCCGTAGTTGGCGTGGATATAGTTGACTACCGGTTCGAGCATATGTTTGTAACTGCTGGGAAGGTACGATTGCTTTTTGTGCGCGGTGGCTTTGTCGAGTATGCGGTAGAAAATGGACTTGCACTTGAGCATATAATTGTCCTTTTTCATATCCCAGAGGTTGGCCGCCGAGACGAACAGCGCGGAGACTTCCTGCGCGGCGGTATCGGTAAGAGTGAAGTCGATAAAACCGAACGGCTCGCTGCCGACATTCCCATCGAACTCGATCATGACGCACTTGCCTTTCTCGTCCATGTGCCACTGATACCGTGCGTTTTTGTCGACGAGCAGCATATTGTTCACGTCGGACACGAAGCGTTCGCCGGAGCAAACATAGATCGTTCGTCCCGCGATTTTCA
>JAEDMA010000019.1 GCA_016295005.1 Christensenellaceae bacterium | reverse complement strand
ATCGTAATCTCCGAGTTTATTTACTTTAAATCAGTTTTTCTTATATTCTTCGTAATCAAAAGCGTTGATTTCGTCTAACGCAAGTTTATGAAAATCGTAAAAATTCTTAAAATCTTCATATCCTTTGCCGAGAGTTCCGTTTAAGAATTTATCGGCTATTTCGCAACCCATTCGGGGGGCGACGTAAAACGCGCCCATCGCGAGAACGTTTACACCGTTGGCGATTACCGCTCTTTCCCCCGCGGGAACGCTTTCAACCACCCCCGCAATTACGCCCGGGCATTTACTCGCCGCGATATGTATTCCCATTCCCGTGCCACAAAAAAGCAAGCCTTTTTCGAATTCGCCTTCGGATATTTTGCTTCCTACCCTGAAACCAACTCTCTGGAACATCATTTCGGGGTCTTCGTAATTCGGGTCGGTTACGCCGAGATCGGTTATTTTATACCCTTCCTGTATAAGGTGTTCCGCTACGGCGCATTTTAAGGGATACCCTGCAAGGTCGCTGCCTAATACTACGTATTTATCTTTTGCGGTTTTCATTTATCTCGCCTTCTTTTTCAAAAGATTTTTGCTTTCTTCGTAAATATATTTTGCAGTCAGTTTATATCTGTCCGCAAGATAGTCCTGCGCGCCGACTTCGCCGAATTCTTCGTTTACGCCCATACGTTTTAAAAGCGTCGGGAAGTTTTCGGAAAGAACTTCGCTTACTGCCGACCCGAGCCCGCCGATTACGTTATGGTTCTCTACGGTGAGTATCGCGCCCGTTTTTAAAGCCGAGTCGATAATTATTTCTCTGTCTATCGGTTTAATAGTGAACATATCCACGACTCTTGCGCTTATTCCGTCGGCTTCGAGCATTTTCGCCGCGTTTAACGATTCCGACACCGTCAATCCGCTTGCGATTATCGTAATATCCGAGCCGTCTTTAAGCAGTTTTGCTTTGCCTATCGTGAATTCTTCGTTATCGTCGTATACGGGAACGGTCATTCTTCTCGGATATCTTACGTAAAACACGCCGTACGTTTCGGCTATTATCGGCAGAAGTTTTGCCATCATCGCATTATCGGTTGGTTCTACTATCGTTATATCGGGAATGGACCTTAACACGCCGATATCTTCGAACGCCATATGCGTGCCGCCGTTCATCGTGGCGCATATTCCCGAATCGCCGCCGATTATTTTTACGTTTCTGCCTGCGTAACTGCATGACAAAAATATCTGGTCGCATATTCTTCTCGTCGCGAACACGGCGAGGGTATGTACGAAAGGCACGTAACCTAACGTAGAAAGTCCTGCGGCGACGCAACACGCGTTCGCTTCCTGTATTCCTACGTTAAAGGCTCTTTCGGGATAAACGGAATAAAACTCTTTCGTCCCCATCGACAAACTCAAATCGCAGTCGATAACAACTATTTTATCGTTCTTTTCGGCCAACTTTATCATTGTGTCGCCGTACACTTTACGCATTTCAAGACCTTTATATTTCTCGTTTACCATACTAAATCTCCCTTGGGATAGGTCCCGTTCGCAAGTCTATTTTCGATTTCTTTTATAGCCGAATCGGCTATTTCGTCCGTCACCGTAAGGAAGTGGTTATACCCTACCTTTTCGGCAAAGTTCATTCCCATTCCTTTCCATGTATCGAGCACTATCGCGTGCGCTTTGCCTTTAACCGTTTTCGCGCGTTCTATCGCTTCGTAAATATCTTTTACGTCGTACCCTTTACACGTTACCGCGTCTAAACCGAACGCTCTGAATTTTTCTTCGGGGCTAATGGGGTCGCATATCTTTTCCACTCTGTCGTCGAGTTGCTTTTTGTTCCAGTCGAGAAATACGACGAAGTTATCGAGCTTTTGTTGGTTAGCGAACATCAGCGCTTCGTAAACCTGCCCTTCCTGCATTTCGCCGTCGCCGATTATACAGTATACGTAATTGTCTTTTTTCTGCATTTTAAGCCCCAGCGCGATTCCGGCGGCGCAGGATATACCTTGTCCTAACGAACCCGTACTCATATCTATTCCGGGCGTTTTTTTCATGTCGGCGTGGCTCGGAAGTTTCGTTCCCCCCTTATTCAGGGTTTTAAGCCATTCCATGGGGAAAAAGTTTTTCAGCGCCAACGTCGCGTAAAGAGCGGGTCCGCAATGCCCTTTCGACAAAACGAATCTGTCTCTGTCGGGGTCTTGCGGATTAGCGGGGTCTATTTTCATCTCCGCGCCGTACAGTACCGCAAGTACGTCCGCTATCGACGCGCTTCCGCCTACGTGACCCGAACCCAAATACGCCATTTCTTTAAGCATGGTTATCCTTATATCCGCGCTGAATCTTTCTAATTGTTTAAAGTCCATTTTTTCTGCTCCTTACAGTTTGTACTCGTATCTGTATATCCGCCAGGTGTAATACAGCGAATTGTCTTCTACGGGGCTGGTCTTTGACGACGAAAATCCCCATTCAAGTTTATCCGGATACGCCATATAGCCGTATTCGTTTCTGAAAAACCCGAGATTGCTGTTTCTTAAACACCCCGTGTTTTCTTTACTTATCTGCACTAAATCCGTCCACAGCATATCGCCGTCGGTAAGGTTTAACGTGTCGCCGATTACTCCGTCTTTTTCCATAGTCATATCGGCGTACGCAACTCTTCCGATATTCGGCATGTTGTCGGGGTAAGCTTCGCCGTCTTTATAAGCAAGACCGAAGGGGTGAACGTCGGTTGCTACGTAAAGGACCTGTCTTTCGGGGTCGTACATAAAATCCGCGTTGGTAAACGTGTCTTCCGAGCCCGTTCTTCTCTTTAATCCCCTTGCGCGCATTTTTACCGAAAATTCTTTTATCGGGTTATTCATATCCGAAAAATCCCAGCGTTCGGCAAATACCGTCCAACTTGTGTCCGTTCCTAAATCGACGTCGGTATGATAGGTATAAAAAAGTAGTATTCTTCCCTGTTTATCCGCGCTTATCATCGACGGTTGACCCGCGCCCCACAAATAACTCTTTTCGGGGTCGAGATTGCCCGCGTTCGGATATAATTCGTTAAAAGATATGAGCGGACTTACCGTATCTACCCGTTTCCACGGTCCGTAAATGCTTTCCGACACCGCAAACCCGAACGCGCAACCGTAGTTTCCTACTCCGTCGCCGCCTAAATACGCCATTAAATATTCGTAAGTTTTGCCGTCGTATCCGAATTTCCCTTTTATTACGTTGGGGTCGCACTGTCCCGCGCAATCCCACGCGTTTTCACCCGCGGGGTCTAACGCGTAGGTCGGCTCCGACCAGTACCACACGCCGTTCTTTTTCTTGCCCTGACGGAAGGCTATCCTGTCGCCCTGCACCGCCGAGCCGCGGTTTCTGCAATACCACAGATATGCGTCGTCGCCCTTTACTATCGTCGAATTACAGTAGTTATAGTAACTCGTTCCCATATATTCGTCGAACATAAGACCCGTGTCGTATTCGGGGGTCATTCCGCTTACGTCCGCTCCGCAACCTGATGAAACTAGCGCGGTCAGCGTTACTATTATGGTTACCAAGAGGGTTATCGCTTTTTTAATCATACGATTTTCTCCTTATCTTCGCCAGCATCGCCGCAATCGCTATCGCCGCCGCAGATACGATTAACGTTCCGCCGTACGCGTTGCCGTTACAGCCGCCGCCCTTTCTTTCCATTTCGAACTTGGCTTTACTTAAATCTTTATACGTCCTTTCCACGTCGCTCGCCGAAGCAAAATCGTTTTCGAGCATAAGTTCGGCTACGATTATCTTGTCTTTAAGATTTTTCAAACTTTCTTCGGTATATTTGCTTTCGTCTATTCTCTTACACGCTTCGATAAGATTTTTAAGTCCTTCGAAATCTCTGTATTCGGGAAGCAGTCTCGGGTCGAATTTGCCCCAGTTCCAGTTGACGATTCTTTGTCCTTCGCCAAGCGCTTTTATTACCGTGCCGCTCGTTATATCGTCAAAGTTCAGTTCTTCGTCCGAAAGTTTCGCCGTGTTTATTATTTCGGTGACTTCGTTCTTCTTTACGTCTACGTTGGCAAACGAACCTATCGCCACGTATTTGCCGTTACTGTGCAGATATCTCATTCCGATATATATCGCCGTGACTTTATTAAGTCCTTCCGCTTTTACCGGCGTTTCGCCCATAAATTCCGACGATTTGGTTATCGGCGTCATATCCGCGTACGGAATATAAAGCGTTCCCGATTTGCCCCTTAGCACGTAAACGTTTCCGAGTCTTGCCCCCACGGTGGATATTTCTCCGCTTACCGTTACGAAACGGAACGTTCCCGTGGTACCGGTTTCGCTTATATTCGGTTTATACTTCGCGCCGTTCTCCGTTTCGAGATAAAGTTTGAACGAAACCGACGACGAATATCCGTATATCTTTACGGCAAGCCCGTCTTTCGGCGCAAACGCCCTGTCTTTCAAGTCGATTTTAAGCCAACTGTATAAATCCGCGCCCGTGAGTTCTTCGCCGCAAGCGCTCGTTTTGTTTATCCCGACTTTCAAAGCGTTGCCGATTTCTTCGTTTATCATCGCGCCGTCGCACGCGTAGTCGGTATACGTTCCCTTTTCTATACTGCACTCTAAATTGCCCGTACAGGAAAAACGGTAGTCGTTCACGCTTCCGTTATCGCTCGATAAGAGCCCGGAAAATTCGAACGCCGCTTCGGGCGCGTCGCCGATTTCTTTACACGCGTACACACGATTCCATACTATATTCGACTGTCTTTCGGTATACGACGAGTCCACGCTGACGTTCAGTTCGGTGACTTCGCTTACCCGTTCGCCGTCTACGCCGACGAGTTCCGCAGGAATATATATCGTTCCGTCAAAACCCTTGGGAAAGTTGAAAAAATACCCGAACTTCTGGTTTACGTTTATAGTGGTTCCGTTGCTTACCGCTTTATAACTGTTGCCCGCGCTTCCGCCCGTACCGGCGTCGCCCATATCGAACAGTTTGCCGTTTACGCCTAATCTACATACGAAATAATCGTAGTTCACTTTGGCAAGTTTTAAGTTTATCGCGAGATAACCGTTATCTTCTACCGCGATTTTGCCTACGTTTACCGAAAACTTCGTGTCCGAACCCTGTTTCCACGCGCTCGTGGTTTTTACCGACAAGCCGTCTACTTCTATCGCGACTTCTTTTCTGTTTACTATCTTTCCGTAACTCTCGGCTTCTATTTCTACCGTTCCCGTTTTCGGAACGGCAACGGCTATCGCCGACAAAGCAAGTATCACGGCAAACAGTTTGCTTATTCTCTTTTTCACCCTTTATCCGTCCTTATTCTTTTTTACCCGTCTTTTCCATTATCTCGAAAAAGTGGTCTAAAAATCCCGCGCTATCCACCGAAAGCGACGCAGGGAAAACCTTTTTGCCTTCTATCGGCTCGGTTACCGCTATTTTGCCGCGTTTTCCGTTTTCCGTCTGCACTTCTACCGAAAGCGGCGTGAATTTTACGTAGTCGTGCGCCGCTACCGACAGCGTTAAGGCGTCGTGCATTATGGGCGGTCGCATGTTATACGATATCCACTTCATCATCATTTCGTTCAGAAAGTCGAACGCTTCGCCTTTCATCGCGAGTTCCCTTTTTAAGTGGCGTTGGAAAAAGTTGCACTTTAACGTTACGTTTCCGCCGACGAGCGTTACGGGAATTTCGCTGTCGTATACTATCTTCGCGGCTTCCGGATCTACCATAAGATTATATTCGAGTATCATATCCCTATTGCCGCTCATAAGTATTATTTCTTTGAGTTTCTTCATCTCTTCGGGCGCTTTTTCTATTGCTTTTGCAATATTCGTCATAGGTCCGATGCCGAAAAGAGTTACTTCGCCCGGGTACTTTTTCGCCGTTTCTATCATAAAATCTACGGCGTGCTGTTCTTCTACGGGGTACTTTTCAAGACTGTCTTCCCACGATAAAAGGTTGGCTTTGCCGTCCTTTCCGATACTTTCGTACCAGAAAGGCTTTATCTCTTCTACCAGAGGTTTATCGTATCCCATATACACCCCGACGTTGGTTATCCCGTTCTTCTCTAACAACGCGCGCGCCATCTTTGCGCGTTGGTAACAGTTTTTATACATTACCGTTACGCCTAATATTTCAAAATCGGGGTGGTTTATCGCGTATTGCAGCGCGAACGCGTCGTCGATATCGTCGCCGATATCCATATCTATTATCGCTTTTATCTTTTTCATATTTATTTTCTTATTATATCGTCGGGTATCTCTTTGTTATACGCCGAGTTTCCGAACAACGAGTCTACTTTTAATTTACTGTATCCCGAGTTCGGGTCGTTGGGCGGGAATCCCCAGGTTATTCCTAAGGACGTTTTGAACTTCCTAAACATTTCGTTATCGAATTCGTGCAGTTCTATAGCACCCATTTTGTCAACCTGCGTTATCATCGAGTAATATATTTCTTTGGCTTTTTGTTCCGTTTCCGCCGTAAGTATTTTCGGTATCTGCGTGGCATAAACGGAAGTTATGCTTGAACTGTTCCTTATCATTTCTTCGTATCTCGGGTCGCTTGCGTCCCTCACGTACGCAAACGCGTCCGCAATGTAAACGTAATCGTTCAGCGACGCCTTTAAGTTATACAATACGTAGTTGGAATAGGTATTTAATATTTCGCCGTTGGGCCCGGCAAGACGGGGATACATAGGATTGACGAGCGGATTGAAATAGAAGAATCCGTAAGATTGCGTCTGCGAATTCTGTATGTCTTTCCACGTCTTTTCCTTCCATTTTATCTTTCCGTATTTATAAGTTTTTCCGTCTTTGACTTCGCCCGGTCTTACCTCGTATTCGTATTCTTCGTTTTCAATTCCGAAGAAAAGCGATTGTCCTTCGTCGCTCATCAAAAAGTCGAAAAGTTTGATTACTCTGTCGGGGCGTGCGCATTTATTGGTTATCATGGAAAATCTCCAACCGCCTTTACCGGCAAGAGAAGTGAGTTGCGGCGCGTCGCCGTCCTTGTTTGTTATAATGATAGGAACATATTCGATTCCTTTTGTTGCTGCCGACTTAAAATGCGCTTCGTAATCCTGCGGAGAACCTAAAAACGCGAAGGGCGTTCCGTTGGCGATAAGTCCGCCGGTAGTTGCCGAAGTTACCGTAAAGTTACCCGAATAAATTATTTTTTCTCTGTATAATCTGTTCAGAAACCACAACGCTTCCTGATATTTTTCGCTGGTGTTTTCTCTTACGAGATTACCGTCTTTATCTTCTCTCGGTACGCAGAAATACTGCATTATCCAGCGCATTGCCGTGGACGACGAAGTGCCCTGGAACGGGCTTAAAAGAAGAGTGGGAGTATCGTTACTTATACCCTTTTCGTCTTTCACCCATTGGCACATTTCGGCAAATCCGTCGGGTGTGGTCGCTTCTTTATCCGTCCAGGTCGGGTCTTCCGACTTTTTATACGCTATGTATTCGTCGAGCCAGTCCTTTCTCGCAACCAGCGCGCCGTTGGATATTATGGTAGAACCTTCCTGCTGTTTATACGCGTTCATATCGTCCGTCGTATAGAACTGGTTGGGAAGTCCGTATATCTTTCCGTCGCCCTGTACGAAGCAGGCGCGAATATCTTTATCTATTCTGTTTAAAAGGGTCGGGGCGTATTTTTCCGCCAGATCGTCTATCGGATAAACGTAGCCTTCCAAAGGAAGATTGAATCTTTCTTCGCTACCCGCGCCTACGCTTATTACGTCGGGAAGGTTATTGCCGGCTATCATAGTGGAAAGCATGGAACCCGTATCGTCAAGCGGTTTCATCCATTCGATTTTTACGCCCGTCTTCCGGTAAACGTAATTACCGACCTTGGTATCCAAAGAAGCGGGGTTGGTATAACTTGTGCTATGAACGTACCAGTGTACGGTTATATCTCCGTCGCCTTCTTCTATTTGTTCCCAACTGTTTTTATCGGCGGTAGCATATCCCCTGTCGGGATAGTTAAGCGAAATGCCGTTTCCGCCGCAGGCGGTCACGCTCATTATGCTTGCCAGACATAAAAGCATCGCTATCGTTTTTTTCCCTTTCATCTTTTTTCTCCTTTTTATATTTTTTATCCTTTAAGCGAACCTACGGTTACGCCCTTTTTTATTATTTTCTGAATCAGCGGGAACATGCAAAGCACAGGTATTGTGGCTATTACTATCGCCGCGTATGATATTGTCTGCGTGTTTATTCTGTTCTTCATTTCGGGAGGAATTTCCGATTCCGTACTCGAAGATTCTTTTATTACCTGCAACAAATAATACTGCAACGTGTGCAGAGATTCCGTTCTCGAACAATATATCATCGTATCGAAGTAGTTGTTCCAGTGCGCTAACCCAAGCCACAAGCCTACCGTCGCGAACGCAGGCAGCGACATAGGAAAGTAAATTTTAAACATTATGAGATATTCGCTCGCTCCGTCTACCAGCGCCGCTTCGTGCATTTCTTCGGGAATAGAACGGAAGAAACTGGAAAACACTATCATGTTGTATACCGAGTACAACCCCGGGAAAATGTACGCGAAAAAGTTTTCGTATAAACCGAGCGTTATCATCCACAGATAAAACGGTATAAGTCCGCCGCCGAAAAACATTGCGACGATATTCGCCCAGTAAAAGAATTTTTTGAACTTTAAGTTTCTTCTCGTCATTCCGTACGCCGTCATCGAAGTATACAAAAGCGCGGAAGATACGCCGAAAACTACCCTTAATATGGTGGTTTTAAATCCGTTCCAGAGTCTTGCGTCTCTCAATACGAACCCGTAACTCGAAGCGTCGAACACTCTCGTATACAGCCACACGCCGCCCGAAAGATAATCTTCGCCCTCGTTAAACGAGCCTATAAGTACGAACCAGAACGGGTACAGCGCGATAAGCGCCGCCAGCCCCATTAAAACATATATCGTATAGTCGCCTGCCGTCATCCGTCTTTTTCTGCCGGTAATCGCCGTTCTTCTTTTCATCAGAACAACCCCCTTCCGGCAATTTTTTTGCTTACGAAGTTACCTACGGTAAGCAACACTACCGACACTATCGACTGCATAAGTCCGAGCGCCGTGGTAAAGGAATATCTTCTTTGCGAGATACCGAGTTTCCAGGAGTACGTCGCCAAAACTTCGCCGCGCTCTAAATTTACCGCGTTCTGGAACACGTAAACGTGTTCGAACGAGTTGTTTAAAAGTCCGCTTATATTGAGAAGCAAAAACACCGTTATCGTCGGCGCGATGGACGGAAGGGTTATGTATATCATCGCCTGCCATCTGTTTACGCCCTCGATGTCCGCCGCTTCGTACATTTCCATACTGATACCGGCTATCGCCGCCGTGTATATTATCGAACCCCAGCCCGTTCCTTTTATCATCGAAGTTATTACCATGGTCGCCCAGAAGTATTGCGGTTCTCCGAGATTTACGGGGTTTTCGGGCGAGGAAAGTCCGAAAACTTCGAGTATGGGGTTGATTATACCCGTAGTCATATCCATCATACCGAGACAGATTCCGCCGAATACCATCCAGGACAGAAAGTTAGGTAATATACATATCGTCTGCACTGCGCTTTTATATTTTGCGTGGAATATTTCGTTGAGCATAAGCGCGAATATTATCGGCATCGGGAACAGTACCACAAGGCAGATAAGGTTTAACCCTATCGTGTTTACAAGCACGTTCACGAAATTGTAGTCGTCGAATATTCTCGCAAAGTTCTTAAATCCTACGAATTCGCCCGTGAATATTACGCCCATTATGTCAAATTTTTTGTCCCCGTCTTTAAAGGCGAGAACTAATCCCGACATAGGTATATAAACGAACATTATTACGAATATAAGACCCAGACTCGCAAGCGACAGGATTTGCCAGTCGTTTACCGTCATTTTGCGCTTTTGTGTTTTTCCCGTCATTTGTTTACCTTCTTTTTATTCTTTCCGACAACTATCAAAGCCCCCGCAAGCGTTATCGCCGCGGCGATTATCCCCGCGCCGTCCGCGTTTGCCGCGCAGCCGCTTTTCTCTTCTTCGGCGGGTTTATCGTACTTTTTGCCGAATTCTGCTTTTACCGTTACGTCTTTATCGTAATCTACGTAATACGTTTCCGTCGGCAACCCCGTCGATTTTCCGTTGACGCTTATCTTTTTTAATTCGAAACCTTCTTCCGCTTTGAACGAAAAACGGATTCTGCCGTTTTTGATTTCGTATTCCACCTTTCCGTTACCGACGCTTTCCGTTTCTATACGGATTCTCCTTACGGTAACTTTAAACGTCGCGTCGTCGGTTAAGTTTTTCGCTTCGTACGAATTATCTTCGAGCGGCACCGCTTCGCCGTTCAATTCCGCGCGTTCGATTAAGTAACCTTCGTTTAATACTACGTTAAACGTTACTTTCGCGCCCGATTTTACGTAGTAGACGGTTGCGCCGTCTTTATCGTTCACTTCCGTTTCTATTCCCGAAAGTTTATAACTTATATTAAATTCCGTATCTTCGGTAAGTTCGGTTACGTATTCGTTTGCGGTGAGTTTTTTCTCTTCACCGTTGACGATAAACGTTTTTACCGAATACCCCGTATTAGGTCTGGCGGTAAAGGTCAATATCCCTTTTTCCACTTTATATTCCGCAGTTCCGCCGCCGCCCGAAACGTTTACGTTTACCTTATAAAGGTCTGAGTATTCGTTGAATTTATGAGTTTCGTTACCGTTAAAGTTTGCGGTAATTCTTTCGTTACCGTCGGCAAAACAGTACACCGTGTTTTTATCTTCCGTGCCGAATGCCGAATATTCCGTTACGTTTCCGATTTCCGCGTATTCACCCGAAGTATCTATCGATATTATTATTTCCGATATGAGCGTTACATTTTTATCGAATTCCCCGTAAGGCAGGCAAAGCGTTCCGTTAAGCCCCTTTCCGATAACTATCGCTTCGCCGTCGGCGGCGACTTTTCCGTATTCGGAATCGCCCGTCGCGAAAGAATATTCTTTATTAGCCGTATAATCGAGATTCGCCCTTTCGCCGTTATAAACAAGGCTTATTTTTACCTTTAATCCTTTTTCGCTTAACGCGTTAAAGTTAATAAGAATTGCCGAACGCGCGTTTACGGGCGACTCGGACGAGAGCGTTATTTCGGCGTAACCTTCCGTTTTTATCACGAGAGATTTAAGTCTGCCGTTTTCTACGTATCCGTCTTTTACGTCGTATTTCGTTTCGTAATTCGCCGTTAAGTCGCAACGTTTCGACGTGAATTTTTCGCTTGTGAGTTTTCCGCTTTCGTCAAACGTGAGATTATTAAAATCGGTTATTCCTTTTCCACTCGTCGCGTTTACCTTATCCGCTATGAATATATCTCTTAACAGGTAATGGTTTTTATGCGACGTATCACCCAGAAGGACCAACTCTTTTACCGTTACGTCTTCGTCCAAAACCTCGGCGAGTTCTATATATATTTTGCCGTTGAAACCCGTTTTTACGAGATACCAACTGGTGTCTTCAAACGGTTTATTCGGTATGGTGAACCCCGCCGTGGTGACGTTTTCTATCCTCTTTCTACTGTCGAGATTGTGTTCCGCGCCCGATTCGTCTACGAGTATTATCTGATAAAACGCGTATATATCGCCCGAAGCGTGTTCTACCGAATCGACGCGCATATCGAGTACGAGATAGTCCTGTTTCGTTGCTCTAAAATTTTCGTCCGCCGTTATTCTGACTTCCGCTTTAACGCCCGTGGCGTCTATCTTTAATCCTTCCGCTTTTTCGTACCTTTCGGTAAGATTTACCGAATCCGCGCGGACGGTTTTGTTAAAACCTGCGGCGGCGATCGTCGTTATCGCCAAGATAAATATCGCTACCAGAGACAAAACCGATTTTTTAGGCGAGATAATTTTATTCTTCATTTTTTCTTCCCCCGATAAGCGCTAACGCAGCAAGCGCGGTTATTACGAATATTATCGGCGCCGTTGCGGTTATTCCCGAATTACAACCGCCCTTTTCCGTTACGGGCGCGGGTTTCGATTCGGTAAACGTTACCCTGAAATACACGCCGCCTTTTAATTCGCATTTATATTTGCCGTCGGTAAGCGTTACTTCTATACCGTTTACCGTTACCGATTCCGCTTTGTAACCGTTGTCCGCAACCACCGTAAATTCTACGCTGCCGTCGGTTTCGTTCGTAATATACTCCGCGTAGCCGTTACCCGAAGCGGATATGGTGACGAGACTTTCGAATATTACCGACAAAAAGTTGTCTTTATCGTTTGCGGCGGTTATAGTTTCTCCGTCTATCGTAGCGCGTTTGCCGTTTAAATACGCTTCTTTTACGATATACCCGAAGTCGGGTTTTACGGTGTATTCCACAGTTTTATGGTCTTCCGTCGTTTCTACCGTTACGATTCCGCCGTCGGTACTCGTAAATTCGCTTTTATAATCCTTAAAAGTCGCCGTTACTTTATAGTTTTTATCGAATAACTCCGTGTATTCGCCCTTTTCGTCGGTATTTACGGGGTTTCCGTTTACAGTTACCGAATACAGGTACGTCCCGTCGTTCGGCGTAGCCTTTATTATTACGTTATCGCCTTCGATTCGGTACGTCGCCGTTCCGTTGCCCGTCGTTTCGATTTGCACCGTGCGGGCGTCGAACGTCACGATTAAATTTATATCTTCGTGGTATTCGGTTATCGTGTACTTTCCGTCGATAACCGAGCCGGTTACGTCTTCGCCGTTTACCGTTACTTGTTTTAACGTATATGTTCTGTCCGTCGGCGTGATCTTAAAGGTTACGCTTCCGTCGGAATTTTCCGTTTTAACTACACTTCCTTTGCCTTCGGAACTTTGCGATACGCCGTATTTTACTTCCGCTTTTATAAATTCCGCGTTTATCACTATATTGCCGTTTATAGGTATTTCCGCGCCGATTATCTCTTCGCCGTTGGCGGTGATTTTTACGAGTTTATAGCCGTTATCCGGTTTTGCGGTTACGACCGCTATCGTTTTATCGCCGTTTTTATAGTAAGTAACCGTTCCGTTTTTGATATTCGCCGCGACGCTTACCATATACTCTAAACACGTCGCCGAAAACTCGGAAAAATTTTCCGTATCCGTCTTTAACACGCCGTTTACGAGTCGGTCTTTTGCGTTTTCGCCGTTAAGTTTTACCGAGTAAAAGTACCAGCCCGACTCCGCTTTTACTGCTATCTCCGTTTCGCTTCCCTTTTCGGTATATCTTACCGAAGTTCCTACGTTTTCCGAAGTTATTATTTTACCGTTTCTAGTTAGCGAGTTATTTACTATTTCCGTCGCAACGGGGGTAAATAAAGTTTTATTTTCGTTTCCCCTTCCGGTACAGGTAAACACTTCGCCGACGGTATAGGTTACGTAATGCGTCATATCCGAAAGAAAAGATATTCCGTCGATCGTTACGTTTTCGGTCAAAAAGTCTCCGAGATAAATATAAAACGTTCCGTTAAAACCTTTCTTTATTACGTAATAACTCTGCGGATTGTCTACCGTTCCCGACGTTTTTTTGTTCGCCACCGAATACGCTTTGCCGTCCGTCGTGTAACATTTTATTCTGTCCGCCGTTACCCTGCCGCTTCCGCCCGTAGCCGCGTAATCCGCTTCGGTAAAACCTTCCGGCATGGTTTTTATTTCGTTATAGTTTTTGGGAAGAGCAAGCGAATATTCCGTTTTGCCGTGATACAGCGATATGCGGATATACGCGAACGCGTCCGACGTGTTTTTTATGTCTTTCACGTTCATCGTTATTGCGATAAATCCGTCTTTACTTATTTCCGTTTCGGAAAAATCGTATCTTATTCTCGCAAGCGGTCCACGCGCAACGATTTCGTCGGCGGCGTTCTCTTCCGCTCTTGCGCCGGTAAATCCGAAAGTCGTAAATACGGCGCACAAAACGACGAAAGTCGTCATTAGAATTCTTTTTAACGTCGTTGATTTTTTCATCCTTTTTACCCTTTATCTTTTTTACCCTTTCATTATAAGTGTTTGCCTTTTTCTTATCAATATGAAAATTGATTGTCATACTTTTAAAAAATGATTTTTTACGGGCGGCTGTCTTTTTCGTTTGAGTTTACGGTTTTCGCCGTTTTTTATGCGTTTTTCCCCCTTTACCCCTATCTTTTCGGCATTTTTAGCCTTTATATCTTCTGACCCGTAATAATTCTTTTTGTCTTTTTTAATTATTTTTTACAAAAAGTTATTGTATTTCTCTTCCGTTTGAGATATACTTTTTTTATGAAGTTCAAATACCTTATCAAAAACAGCTTGCCGAAAAACGTCAAAGTTCCCCCGCACGCTCATAACTGTTACGAGTTTATTTACTACTTTTCCGCCGAAGGCGAGATTCAGTACAATTTCGATTACAAAAGTTCTTCGGAAGAAAAACTCGTTTATACTCCTTTCAAAAACAAAGCCGTTAAAAGCCTGTCTTTTACCGACAAATCTTTCATCATTATTCCCCCGGGGATTGTTCACAACGAGATTAACCGCGAAAAATCTTCCGTGGTCGCCATAGGTTTCGACGTAGAACCCGACGAAAAAGTTATTTTGGACGGTCTTATTCTTAAACCGTTCGAAGATTCCTTTAACGTTCAGAGTTCGGTGAACGAGATTTTAGAAGAATTCTTCGATTCTCCGCCCCTTTCCGGCCTTATGATTGATTCTCTGCTTACGCAGATTATCATCAAAATTTCGCGCTCGCTGTTAAAAACCAACGAACAGATGGATTTTAACTTCATTCGTCAATACCTTGACGAATACTATATGACCGACGTGGACATAGACGCGATTTCCAAGCAAATAGGATATTCAAAATCTCATTTCAGAGCTGTGTTCCGCAAAAAATTCAACGTGAGTTTCAAACAGTATATTCTTAACAAGCGGTCAGAGTACGCCGAATCGGCTTTGAAGAATTCATTTTTACCCTTACACGAAATCGCCGTGAACAGCGGGTTCGAAGATTATTATCAGTTCAGCGTTTTCTTTAAGAAAAAGACGGGTCTTTCCCCCAAAATGTTCAGATTGAAATACGGCAAAGCCGTGGACGAAAACGGCAACGATTTATAATCTCTTTTAAGTTTCTCTAAAAAAAGCAACGCGGAAGAATTTTTCTTCCGCGTTTTTAATTTTTATTAAAACTCGTTATCCCACAATTTATTGTAGTCTATAAAATTATCGCACGATACTAAAAGCACTTCCTGCTCGTTATTTATCAACTCGATTTCGGGTTTAAGATATTTCGTTTTCATTTATTTATTCCTCCCCCGCGAATTTTTTAAGCAACAACGTTTCTTCTGCGGTAAAGTTTGCGCTATCGTCGGCAAGCGCGGACGCAGCGACTCCTTTTATGCTGTTTTGCGCGATTTCGTAATACACGGTAACCGTTTTTCCGTTTACCGTTACGGTAACGAACGCTCTCGCGGAAAACTCCCTTTCGTATTTGCTTTCCGGAATTCCCTTTAACACCGCGTTATAATATTTAGCCGTTTCTTTTTCGGTAAAGTCTATTTTGCCCGTTCTTGCGACCTTATCGGTAGTAAGGTTAAGTTCTTCGTTTTCCTTTAACAAATCGGTGGGAATTACGATTGCGCCGACTTCTACCGTCGCTTTTTCGCTTAAACTATCGAACGCCGCTTTATCTATCTTATAAGAAAATCTTATACCGCTGGGATCGGAAAGTCTTATCGACGAGCCGAGATATTCTATATTAAAGGTTACGGTCGTTACGGTTAAATCGTAATTGACGGTGATTTCTTCTCCCGCAAAATAGAGTTTATTTTCTATTTCGTAACCTATAAACCCGTTTTCTTTCTTTTCGGGCAAGACGAATTTTTCGCCTTCGATAAGCTCCGTTTCCGCTCCGTCAACCGTAACTTTTACATTGATTTTTGCGGTGAAGTTTACGGCGATTTCCGCTTCTTCCGTTTCCGCCGTATAAACTCCGTCGGTCAGATAAGCCGCGTTTCCGTTTACGGTGAGCGCGCCTTTATACCCTTCGGGCGCGGTCGGTATAACTTTGATATTTCCTCCGGTAAGGTCTATCGTTACCTTACTTCCCGTAAGAGCCGAAGCATAAGCGACGGTGAGTTTTACACCGTTCGTTTCGACGTTCGCTTTATCCGTCACGATTTTGCCTTCGGTATAATCGATTCTCGTTTTATCGGCATTTTTAACGTCGGAACAGAAATACATCTGCCTTATGGTGTAATTCTGAATATATCCACTATTGGAATGATAAATTTTCAGTCCGTCGAAACTCTTTTCTTCGGTAAAGAAGTCGCCGAGCCAGATATAGAACGTTCCGTTGAACGCCTTTTTGATTACGTAGTTACTGCTAGTTTCGTTCCCTTTATTCGGAACGGAATACGCCGAGCCTTCCGTGGTATAGCAGTTTATTCTGTCCGCTTTTATTCTTTTGGAATCCTGGAACTGCGAAGCGGTCATTCCGTCGGGCATGGTAGTTAAACTTGCAAATCCCGTCGGCAACGACAAATTATAATAAGTATCGCCCGATTTAAGATAGAATTTAAAGTAAGTGAAAGTATCCGTCGTTCCCGTAAGCGAATCGATTTTCATATCTATCGCAAGGAATTTGGTATTCGAAACCGTTTGAGGCGAATTGAATAAAAATTCCGTCGTTTCCTGCCCTGCGGTGGATTTTATTACCGTCGTACCCGTTTCGAACCATTTTACGCTTCCGCTTTCGGTATAACCGCCGTCGGCGTTTTTGGCTATATTTTCCGCAAAGAAAATATCCCCTATGGTGAAAGTCGGTTTATGCGAACCGTCGGTATTAACCTTTAAGTCGGACATGCTGAACGTTTTGTCGAAATAATCGGGAAGGTAAATAAACACTTTTCCGTTAAAA
>JAEDMA010000119.1 GCA_016295005.1 Christensenellaceae bacterium | reverse complement strand
CCGAACCTTTTTTCCGTACTCCGCCGCCAACCCCTTTCACCCTTAACCGCAATTTTCATATCTCCGCTCTCTCATATGTCTTTCCGTTCCCCGTATCCTTTCGCCACCTCTCGCTACCCCGTCATTATCTAACACCGCTCTCACTGTTTTCCCGAACCTTTTTTCTCTACTCCGCCGCTAACCCCTTTCACCCTTAACCGCAATTTTCATATCTCCGCTCTCTCATACGTTTTCCCGTTCCCCGTATTATTTCGCCCCTCTCGCTACCCCGTCGTTATCTAACGCCGCTCTCTATGTTTTCCCGAACCTTTTTTTCTCTACTCCGCCGCCAACCCCTTTCACCCTTAGCCGTAATTTTCATATCCCCGCTCTCTCATGCGTTTTCCCGTTCCCCGTATTCTTTCGCCCCTCTTCTCCTGCCACTCCGTCTCCCTCTTATCGCCTCAAGCGCCCTCACTTTTCGCGTACGCTCGATTTAAATTAAAAAAACTATTCGTTATATATATACAAAAACGAAAATTTGTGGTAAAATAATATCTATGAAAGTTGTACATAAAATAAAAAAGCCGTTTTTCATTGCGGCTTTTGCGATTACTTTAATATTATCGTTGACTTTGTTTTCGGCTTTTTCGGTTACTGCGAAAGCGGAAAGCGCCAAGGCGGAATTTTATAACCCTGCTACTTTAAGGGAATATAAGGAACTTGTTTCGCCTATCGACAGTTATATGTCGGAAGACGTGTTCGCCGTGATATGCGGAAAATCTTTATACGTAGAAAAAGGCGACGGATATAAAACAATCGGTGGTTTCAACAGTCCCAATCAGGTAAAACGTTTTAACGACAACTATCTTGTAATATCCGACTACGGCTCGTTGTATCTTATCGATATCCGTTCGCTCGACAAAACCCCTTTGACCTATGAACGTACGGAAAACGTAGGAGCAAATTTTTTCGATATAAACGAAAACTATCTCGTTACGGTATATCAGCAGAACGCTTATCTTTACACGATAAACCCGCTTTCCCAAACGGGCGGATATCTGACGGGCAAATTACCGTTACCGCTTGCGGTAAACGGAAATAATCCTATCGCCGTAGACAAAAACGGCATAGTATACTACGTCAACTCGGCAGATTTTAATATTCATTCTTACGATAAAGACACGGAAAAAGACGAAACCTTTTACGAACAGACTCCCACCGCGATGATAACGGGAGCGGACGGACTTTATACTGTGTCCGACAAGAGAGTAAACAAAATCTCTTACGCCGCAAAAACGAGAACGATATTAACCTCGGAAGAAGAAGTTTACGATTTAGGCAAAATCTTATCCCCTTCGGGAATAGCCTTTTATAACGAAAAATTTATCGTCACCGACTCGGAACTTAACGCCGTATCGGAATTTAATATCGTAGACGACAAACTTGTGTTTACCGGCTACGCCGTATGTAAAGGCAAAACCGCGTTCAACAGAATAAGCGCGAACGTTTACCAAACGGAAGTATATAAAGACACCGTCGCCGTGGCAGACAACAATAAAATAACCGTCGTAAGAAACGGAAACTTTATAAACCTTTTCCCCGAACAGAAATTTTCGTCCGTCGCTCTCGGCGAAAATTCTATCGTAATAAAAACGGACGCGGAAAAACTTCTTTTCTATTCGTTCGACAAAAAGGAATATAAGGAACTTCCTTTTTCGTCGGTGAAAGACGTATGTTATCGTAACGGCAAATATTACGTTCTTCATTACGACGTATTGTTTTACGGCGTGACCGCCGTCGAAGAAACGTCTCTTAAGTCCGCAGTTTTAATCGAAAGAATGGACGAAACCAACCTGACCGTAATGGCGGTAGACGTTTTCGAAAACGTTATCGCCGCCGACTCCGAAACGGTGTATTTTTACTATGCGAACGAAAATTACGTTAAAAACGGTAATTCTTTATCTGTCGGCAACGTTAAAAAGATAATTCCCGACGCGGCAGGCAACTTAACGTTTTTGTCGAACGGAAAATTATATAATTACGACGGCGCGGGTTTAACCGAAAAAACCTTTTCCGCGGCGGTTTCCGCCGAAACGTTAACGAGCGCGGCGTTCGATATGTTCCGTGGAAAACTGTATTTTACCGCATATGGCGAAGAAGCGATTTTAAAATCTTCCGACAGCGGAAATACGGCGCTGTCGGATTTCTCCGGCGACGCTCTTTTCTCCCCTGCGGAATACTTAAAGTCTATCGTGTTTAATTCCGACGTACCCGAAAAAGTTTACGTAACGACGGGCGTCGGCGGTTATAAAGTGCCGCTTATCACCGAAAACGGCGAATACATTTTGATAAAATCGGGCGAAAGCGTAAGAATCCCGCCTAAAACCGAAATAAAGCCGATAAGCAAAATCAATTATAACGGAAGAGATTTTTATCTTGCGAAAGTGACTATAAAGGGCGAAACGTTTAATTGTTACGTTCCCGTTTCGTTCACCGTAACCACCCTTTCGGAAGACGTAACCCCCACGACGTTCACGCTGGGTAAAGTTAAAAACACAAAAGCGTATTCGGATAAATCTTTAAAAAAGGAAATCTACGAACTCAAAGAAGACTCAGATGTAAGAATATACGAAAAGACGGAAACGTACGCTAAAATTGCTTTCTATGACGGCGAAAAATACGTCGACGCATATATTTTCGCCGATGACCTGAAACTCGTCCCCGATACGCTTATAAGAAAACTCATAGTCGTTGCCGTAATATCTCTTTGCGTGGCGGTATCTTCCCTTTACTTCATCTTTAAACGTAAACGCGCGTAACTTTAATTTTATTTTAACCATCACTCCCCGTCTGCGGCTTTGCCGACGGGGTATTTTTTATTAATTCGTAGTAGTCCTTCAACGGCTTTTCCCGTAATCATATGAGCATAAGCCCATACTTTAAAACAAACAAAACTTTTCCCCCGTACATATACTAATACGTCGCCATAAAAAATTCCGATCGGGAAATATAAATCCGTAACTCAGAATCGACGGGGTCATTTTTTTTGCGCCGCCATTTATTTTTTTCCTGATAACATTGACTTTACCGAAAAAAAGTGATAAAATAACCATATATGAACGCAAGTAATTGCGGTAAAAAAAGTTTAGGAGGGTGTCATGCCTGCTTTTTTCGCCATAGGCGGTAAGAACGTTGCGGTGCTCGATATTATCGTCCTGGTAATTTTAATAATATTTCTGATTGTAGGCGCAAACAAAGGTTTTATGCGCCAACTACTCGGGTTTTTGGGCGTTTTCGGCGCTCTGGTTCTGACTGTTCTGCTTTGCGATAAAGTCGCCAAACTCGTTACTGAAAACATACCTCAGTTTTACGAAACGGTAAAGGGTTGGGCAACGAGCCTATTTAAGTTAGACGGACTCGAGGGTCTTACGGGTGAGGAACTGAAAACCGCGATTGCAAGTTCCGGTATACCGTCCTTTCTGCAAGGCGTTGTATTAAAAATGATAGAAAGCGAAGGCAGCGACGCTACTATCGTAGTCGTTCTCGCAAACTGGATGATGAACATCTTGTGCGGCGCTATTCTTTTTGTAGCGATTTTGATTGTTTTTGCAATCGTCAAAAGAATACTTATGGCTTTTGTCGACCTTCCCATCATCAAGTCCATCGATAAACTTTTGGGCGCGGTGTTCGCAGTGTTTAAAGGTCTTCTGATACTCTTAATAGTTTGTATGTTGTTGTCCCTTTTCATCGACATAAACAAATTCCTATCCCCCACTACGGAAGCCGGCGAACCCGTTCAATGCCTGTTCAACGAAATACTGACCTGGTTTATGAACCTGCCTTTCGTTTCGGGGACTTTGGCAAGCATATTCA
>JAEDMA010000118.1 GCA_016295005.1 Christensenellaceae bacterium | reverse complement strand
TATAACAAACACCGACTTATATATGTTGCAGAATATTTTAAGAGATATGCTCGTTTCGTCGTCCACCGGTTCGACGGGGCAAGGAGCGGACAGAGAACTTATGTCTATGGCGGACAATATCAAAATGGCGACCGTGGTAATAGGAACGCTTCCCATTATCTGCATATATCCTTTCGTTCAGAAATACTTCGTAAAGGGAATGCTTGTAGGTTCGGTTAAAGGATAAAGGAGAAAATATGAAAAAACGTTTTAGGAAAATAATAACTTTTTTGTTAAGTTTGACAGCCTGTGTTTCGGCAGTTTCCTTTGCGGGGTGCGGCGGAAATAACACGGAAAGCGGAAACGCTCTTCGCATATTCGTAAACAACGGAAACGCATTCGACGGCGTGGAAAAAGACAGAATATGGCAGGAAATAGAAAAGAAGACAGGCGCGGAAATGTCTTTCGAAGGGCTTTCGCACAGTTCGGCGTACTACACCAAACTGAATCCGTTGATGAACACTATAAACAACATGCCGGATATAGTTTTCGTAGTGCCGTCGTCGGAAGAAATGGGGCTTTCGTCTTTCAGCGATAAGTGGACGGACCCGAATAAAGGACTCGTATATAATTACGACGAGTTGCTTGAAAGATACCCGAAAGGAACTTACCCGTATATAGAAAAACTGCTTTCTTCCGAACAGTATAAATATATAATGCACAACAACGGGCATTATATATTGCCGAATACCACTTCAAACAGCAGTTGGGGGATATATTTCAGAACCGACTGGCTTATAAATATAGGTTATTACACTATGGTCGGCGAAGAAAAAATCGCCCGCTATCCCGTAACGATAGACGAATATACCGACGTTATAAGAAAATTCACCTTTAACGACCCCGACGGAAACGGACTTAACGACACTTACGGATTCTGCCCCGGAAAAGGCGAACATTACTGGAATCCCTTTTATTCTGCGTTCGGCGTAACCCCCGACTGGGATATTAACGCCGACGGCGATTTAGAGTATATGTATTCGTCCGCGGAATTTAAAGAATTCCTTAAATGGGCGAACGGACTTTATAAAGAAGGTTGCATATATCCTACCTTTACCAGCAACCAGGCGAACGCCGAAAGAGATTTGTTCTATCAGGGCAAAACGGGTATGCTTATCACCAACGCCGAATCGCACGTTTATTTTATAATGAAAAAAATGACGGCTATGGGCAAAGGGGATAAAGTAGGATTCGCATATCCGCCCGTAGGAACGGCAAAAACGGGTAAAGAAGGCGCCTGCGGATTTTCCGACTGGGGCGCATGGTGGGGCGGATTCTGTATAACCAAAAAATGCAGAAATATACCCGCCGCGCTTAAACTTTTAGATTATATGTTGTCACCCGAAGGTTCCGATTTGCGTACTTACGGAATAAAAGACGTGCATTATACCGTAGAAAACGGCGAAATAATACCCAACGTCGAAGAACGCCTTAAAGAGGGCGGCGGCAAATGGGAAGAATTCAACGTAAACGGCGCGGCTTCGCCCGTCGGTAGATACTCTCTCGGAACGATATTCGGTTACCCGATAGACTGGGATAATTACGAAAAAGACGGCAGCATAAAGTTTAAAATCACAGCGAAACTCATCGACCCCGAAAACGAAAAAATGGTTGCGGACGCAATGGATAAGGTGGTTTTAAACACGAGCAAACTCGTCAACTTTACCGCGTTCGGTTCTACGGTGGTAAGCGTAATGAACAACACGCAGGAAAAGACCAAAGCCTTCGTAAATAACGCCATAATCGGTAAAAGCAATCTTGAAAAAGACTGGGACGATTTAATAAAAACGGTAAAAGGCGAAAACAACAATCCGCAAAACCTGCTTTGGAAAAAGATGCAGACGAGCGCGAAAGAAACGCTTACTAAAATGGGTAAAATATGAGAAAGATATTTATAAAAACGATTTCGGCGATGATAGCGGCGATAACGTTGCTGTCTTTCAGCGGTTGCTTTTTGCAAAAGACGGGAGAATCGGAAAAGCCGCTTACGTCAAAGTACGGCTCGGCAAATCAGACTTTTTTATACGGAATGACGTATAACATAAGCGAAAGAGATTATACGGGCAGTAATTACGACCCCGAAAAGGAAGTAAAATTATTAAACAATCTCGGCGTAAAAACGGTAAGATTGTGGACTCACGTGAAATATTCGTTGTTCGACCCCGACACTCCGAAAAATTCCGTTATCGAAAAGACCGCGAAAGTTATAGAACTTATGCAGTTTTACGGTATGAAAGTAATATGTATGAACCATACGAGTTTCCACGACGGCTCTTACGCTTCGGGGAAACCCGCGAGAGATATAACGGAAGGCAGTTATTATATAAACTGGCTTTACGACTATTATAAATCGTGGAAAACTCTGGTTACCGCGTTGCCGCAGATAGAATATTTCGAAATCGACAACGAAATGAACAATCAGGACTTTATGTGCAACATCAACGGTGAAAAGATATATTCGCAACAGGAAATGGCGGACATTGCCACCGATATGCTTTATTACGCGAGCAGGGGTATTCACGAAGCCAACCCGAACGCTAAAACGATAATCGGCGGACTTACCGAACCCGACGGACTCGGAAGCGGACAGAACAAATCCTTTTTCGAAAAACTTTACGCGAATATCGAAAGCGGCGAATACGGATATTTTTACGACAGAGAAGATAAAGAAAACGCTTCGGTAAATCCCGACGACTACTTCGAAATAGCCTGCTGGCACCCGTATATCGGCGGATCGGATTTTAACGCGGATAACTTCGTTAAATTCAACGCGGATATATACGACGTTATATTAAAACACGAAAAGAAACATAAAAAGGTATTCTTTACCGAAATAGGGTTCAGCGACGATAAATTCGGCGAAGAAAACTGCGCTCGTTTCATAACGGAAATGTATACGACGGTAAAGACGAGAATGCCTTACGTGGAGTCGGTGTACTACTTTAAACCGTACAATACGGCGACTGTCGGCTGGACGGGTTCGGTCAGCAGATTCGGGCTTTTTTACGACCCCGACCCCAACAGAAAAGACGTAGATCGCGACGACGCTACAAAGAGAAATATCCCCGGCAAACCCAAAAGTAAAGCGTACGCTTACCAGAAGGTTGCGGGCGGAAGCGGCAGCCTTGAAATAATGCAGACTAACTATGAAAACTGAAAGCGAAATTAAAGACAGAAATTATAAAACGGTAAAAAAAGAATATCAACTCGTCGTCGTGGGCGGCGGACTTGCCGGAATATCTTCGGCAGTATCCGCGGCTCGCCGCGGCGTTAAAACGTGCCTTATCAACAACCGCCCCGTACTCGGCGGAAACGCAAGCACCGAAGTCGGTATAAACATAAACGGCGCGTGCTACAACTCAAAATATTCCTGCTCGGTGTATTCGAGAGAAACGGGAATAATCGAAGAAATAAAGCAACTTATTTATCGTTACGACGGTTATTCCGACGAAAAGGGCGCAGGACTTGACGCCGCGCTTTACGATATAGTATACAAAGAGAAAAATATCGACCTTTACCTTAATACACAGGCGGTAGAAGTTTTTACCGAAAACGAAAAGATAAAATCGATAACGGCGATAGGTCTTTTCAACGAAACGGTTTACGAAATAAAAGGAGAACTTTTCGTCGACGCGAGCGGCGACGGCTTTTTAGGTTACAGAGCCGGCGCTTTATATATGACGGGTTCGGAAAGCCGTTCGGAATTCGGCGAAAGCCTTGCGCCCGAAAAAAGAAAACCGGTAACCAACGGCAGCACGATAATGTTTCATACCGTGGACACAGGAAAGGAAGAAATATTCAGAAAACCGTCTTTCGCCTACGATATAAAAAGCCTTTCGTTCTTTAACTGTTTAGGCGGCAAACACAGAACTTTTTATAAAGGAAAAGACGGGCTTTTCCACGGATTCTGGTGGGTGGAATACGGCGGCGATCTCAGCACT
>JAEDMA010000117.1 GCA_016295005.1 Christensenellaceae bacterium | reverse complement strand
CCATTTTCTGATATTGATCAAAGCCGTAACCGTCATATTGAACTTTGGTTTTTACAGCCCTATACGTTGAATTATCGGTTTTCACTTGCAATTGACGTATATCGGAAAAATAATCTCCGTTCTTTTCCCAAAACAAAAACGTTTCGTTTGGCGCAAGTACCGGCTCGATTGTAACGTATTGCTCGTCTGCATATATTCCTGAACCCGTGCCGTTTTCAACGTTTAACGTATTCATAAACGAATCGCTTGAAATCAATTTCCAAGAAGAAACGTTTTTTCTCGACGTTTCGGTTAAATCATTGAATTTCCAATTTTTATCCGCCCATTTTCCGTTATTAAAAAAACCTAGCGAAGAAATACAAATTCTCAAATTCGTATTATAAGTAATTTCACCGTTACTTGCGTTACAATTCCTTGATAATTCAGTCATTGTAGAATAAGGAATAATAATCGTTCCGCCGCGTTTATTTGAACGTAAATACACATTTCCTTTCTCATTATTTACTTCAATACTCTTTGTGTTGCCTTCACCGTTAATAAACGAATAGGCGAACTCACCGTTAAACGATAAACAACTAAACGTACTGTCGTCATTTGGAGCAAGATTATCCGAATTTAATCCAGTCGTTCTAATATCGAATAAAATTAAAACTCTATTACTGCTAATACTATAATCACAGGTTTCCGTGCTATCTTTAAATAAAACGTAAAAGTTTTCCTGATCCCTTGCTATTTTAAGGTCGTCCATATACTGAGTGCCATAGCCGTTATAAATACAACTGACGTACTTTGCAGTAACTTCTACGTCGTTATTTTCGTCAAGAGTAAGTTGAAAGTTATTGTCCGAACTTATTATTTCGTTATCGATTTCCCAGCCGACGAAAACTTTATTATCTACTACCGAATCGGCAAGCACGGAGTATTTTTGACCGTAAGCGACTTCCAATTCGCTATCGGTTTCACCCAGATAACTCACAGCGCCGTTATTTACTTTAACTTTGTATTTTTTCGGCTCGTATTTTGCTATTAAATACAAATCTTCTTCAACCACGATTTCGCAAATCGCGTCATCGTTTACTAAATTACCGTTATAATCATACCAACCGATAAAGTTATAACTACTATTCGCCGCGTCTGCCGCAATATTGATTTTCGTTCCTTTTTCATACTTTTCGTTTTCTGAAACCGTGTTTGCGGTATACGTGCCGTTTTCCACGACAACAGTGAACAACTTATCTTCTTTAACGTTTATATTTATACGTATGCTTCCAACTAAGATTTCACTTTTAACGATTCCAATAAGCACGTAATCGCCTATCTTATTAAAAATAAACTCATTTTCAAGTTCAACCGTTTCAGCGTCGTACGTGATTTGCCATTGACCGTCAAGTACGGAATATCTTTCGCTAAACAATGAAAGCTCTTTTGCATTTATTTTTTCGTTTACCGAAAACTCTAATTTATTTACGATAAAATTATTGTATTTTATTTGTAAATCTTCAACCTTGATATTGTTTTCGTTATTCGTATTTTTACAAGCATTCAGACACAAGGCGGAAAAAGAAATAATCATAATCAGCGAAAAAAAGACTATTAGTTTATTTATTATTCTTTTCGTCATAGCATTCTCCGTATAAAATAAATTATCATTATCTAAAATCTATATTTTTTTTCTTTAACCATAAAAAAGGGTCTTGTTCCGGATTGTTTCTGTATTCCGTAGGCGTTACTCCCTTAATTTTTTTAAATACTCTACTAAAATATCTCTGGTCGGATATGCCAATCATTTTTGCAATGCCTTCAACGTTTAATTTTGAAGATTTTAAAATTTCACACGCATACGAAATTCTATACGTATTTAGATATTGTATAGGAGATAATTGTAGTTCCTCCGCAAAAAGCTTCATCAACGTCCTATATGAAATATAATGTTCCCGCGCAATTAGCTCCGGAGATAAAGGTAAACGAAAATTATTATTAATATATATAAGAATTGCTCTTAACATTGCAAATCTCATAATTTTACCATGATTACCACCCGTTTTCTTTATTCCTTCGGTGTACAAATTCGAAAGAATTAACGTAAAATACGCCGATGAATTCAATCTGCTTAAGTAAGACCTGTTGAAAGAATCAACCATTTCTTGCATAAGCGGTACCAGCAAATCAAAAGTCGGAATAGACATATACGGCTTTTCTTTTGAAAAACCCATAACTGAAAATAAGTTTTCTAAATTATCCCCAAAAAAATCAATGCATATATAAGTCCAAGGGTCATTTTTACTTGGATAAAATTCATATTCTTCTCCGGCATAACAGAGAAACGAATAACCTTTTTGAAGAAACGTTTTTTTGTCGTCCACTATCAGGAACCCTGTCCCGTACAAAACAAAAGTCAGCGTATAATAATCTCTTATTCGTTTCTCAGGTCTTTTGTTAGGCAAACAGTTTTCTTTTTCTACCTTATAAACGTTTAGATTATAATCTAATTCAAAGTTTTCATCGTCTACTTCTATTTTTAATTTGCCCAAATCGACTCTCTCCCCAAGGTTAATTCAAAAATTTTATCCTATTGGCGATTATAACAAAAAACCGATTTTTACGTCAATAGTAAAGGTAATTTTATGCAGTATTATCCACATTTCATACGTTTTATTACCTAAATAGTTACAAAAACACTCGTATAGGTGACGTTAAAAATTACGGTTCTATAATAAACGTTGGGGTATGAGAAAATGTCTCAACGTTTTTTCGTAAAAGGGCATAAAAAAGAAACGTAAAAAGAAAAAATCCGTTATAATAAATTCACAACAATCTACGAAAGGAGTTTTTCTATTACGTTTCAACAAAATCTTACCACATCTAATTCTTCTTCTATTCAAATTTACCTCTCCACCACCCCAAAATCGCAAGTTTGTTCTTGTTGCGGACAAACTACAACCTATATACACGATTACCGAATACAAAAGATTCGGGATATACCCTTTCAAGGCAAAGAAACCTTTTTACTTAAATTTATATTAGCGGCGGAGCGGTTGGAACTGCCGGAATTCAAGGAATGTTTAACCGCGATGCATAGTTGGGCGACTCCGATATTGAATTCGTTTCAGCATAAATACACGAACGCATTTACCGAAGGGAGCAATAACACGATTAAAGTATTGAAGAAAATTTCTTACGGCTACCGACGCTTTGACAGTTTATGAAAAAAATTCTATTTGCGCTTGCCTCTTAAAATTGAAATATCTGAATTTTTTTTAACTTTTTCTTTTTATCCCCACCCCAACATTTGACATAGAGCCTGAAAATGATGGGTGAATAAATCATCCGTCATTTTTAATATTTTTTAAAATATGACGAAAGTTTTCATATTTAATATGTTATAATATAGTAAACAAAAAAGCCCTATTGAAAATTTTTGCATATACAAGCAAAATAATCTAATAAGGTATATTATGGAAATTAAAAGAGATTCGTATTTAAGGAAATTGATAGACAGACAACACAACGGTTTAGTAAAGGTAATAACCGGTATTCGTTGCTGTGGTAAATTATTTGCTTTTTGAATTGTTTTACAAGTATTTGAAAGAACAAGGCGTTGACGATAAAGCAGTAAGATACATATTGACGAATCGTGTTTATATCGGAGAATACAACCATTACGGAGAAAGAAAAATCATCGACACGTTTATCAATGCGATATACGTAAGTGATGACGACTTCAAAATAGTATATAACGTAAACGGAAAACAGGAAACCATTAAACTTGAAGAGCTTGAAAGTTCAACTTTGTTTTCAAATAGCGCACCAAAAGAATCCGACTCGAACCGAAGAGTTTAGGTCGGATTCTCTTTTAAATTCCGATAAGTTTTGCTTTTCTAAATCAAAAACGACTGAGATAATCAGTCGTTTTTTTGGTACTCCCGAGCAGAAACATCTCCGCCTTCGCTCCGATGGTCTTGTCCCGTCTTTGTTTGCCCGTCACTGCCGACCGAACTACAGTTTAATTCTTACGCCCAAGTGTAAGTAAATATCCACCCGCTAAGCGGGTGGCTTTACATTTTCGGGCATAGCCCTA
>JAEDMA010000018.1 GCA_016295005.1 Christensenellaceae bacterium | reverse complement strand
CCTCCCCGATGGGGAGGCGTTGTATGTATGGAAATTATCGGGCAGCTTTTTCCGCAAGCATCGATTTAACCTTCATAAGACGCGTTCTTGAGCTACGGTCATTCTCTTCAAGTTTCATCGAAATATACTTAATCGTCTCTTCGAGATCAGGTATCATAACGTATTCCAAAGCGTTAACCCTTCGTTTGCTCTTTTCGATTTCGTCTGCAAGCATCTGAGCGGATTTTTCTATCTCGGCAAGTTTTACAAGTTTTACCAACGCTTTGCCCATCAGTTCCACGGAATAATCTGCTTCGCTTGTTACCTCGATAAACGAATAGGGATATTTTTCGGCAGCAACGTTTTCTCTTAAAGACAATTTAGGAACAGGGACGCTCATCACGTTACCTTTGTCGCAATCGATTTCCATAGAAACGCTCGGCATAGAAAAAGCAAGACGGATTTCCGCTTCGCTCATTAAACTTCTCGCAACGGAAAACTGTGACAAAACAACCGCGATATCCTTTTCTACGTCTTCGCGGACTTTTTTATTTTCCCTTATAATAACGGAAAAACGCCTTACCATTTCGTCCGTTTTGTCTTTTAATAATTTATGACCCCTGACCGCCGTTTTTAATCTCGCTTTAAGTTTTTTCAACTCCATACGGGTAGGGTTTACGTTTATTCTTGCCAAAATTTACGCCCCTGATAAAATTATTCGCCAAAATATTTTTCGATGTATTTTTCTTTAATTCTTTTAAGTTCTGACTTAGGAAGAATTTTTAACAACTTCCATCCGATGTTTAACGTTTCCTCAACGTTTCTGTTAGTATTAAACCCTTGAGAAACGTATTCCTTTTCAAACTCTTCCGCAAATCTCGCGTATATTCTATCCGTTTCGGAAAGAGCTGCTTCGCCTAAAATGGTTGCGAGTTCCTTGGATTCTTTACCTCTTGCGTAAGCCGCGAAAAGTTGGTTCATCGTGTCCGCATGGTCTTCCCTCGTCTTACCCTCGCCAATGCCTTTATCTTTAAGACGGGAAAGCGACGGCAACACGTCTATCGGCGGAAGAACGCCTTTCTTATATAATTCTCTCGACAAAATAATCTGCCCCTCGGTTATATATCCGGTAAGATCGGGAATAGGGTGAGTTTTATCGTCTTCGGGCATGGTCAGTATGGGAATTTGCGTAATAGACCCTTTTTTACCCTTTATTCTTCCTGCTCTTTCATACAATGAGGCAAGATCGGTATAAAGATATCCGGGATATCCTCTACGACCGGGAACTTCTTTACGCGCGGCGGAAATTTCTCTTAACGCTTCGCAATAGTTGGTTATATCGGTAATAATTACAAGAACGTGCATTCCTAAATCATACGCCAAATATTCAGCGCAAGTAAGCGCCATACGCGGCGTGGATATACGCTCGATAGCGGGGTCGTTAGCGAGGTTTGTAAATAAAACCGTTCTTTCTATTGCGCCCGTTTTCTTAAAATCCGAAACGAAATATTCCGCTTCTTCGTAAGTAATACCGACTGCTGCGAATACTACGGCAAATTTTTCGTCGCTTTTTAAAACCTTTGCCTGCCTTGCAATTTGCGCCGCAAGTTCCGCATGCGGCAAACCGCTCATACTGAACACGGGAAGTTTTTGCCCCCTTACAAGGGTATTAAGCCCGTCTATGGCGGATATTCCCGTCTGAATAAACTCATTCGGATAATCTCTTGCCGCAGGGTTAATAGGTTCGCCGTTGATATCCATAGTCTTTTCCGGGATAATCGGCGCGCCGCCGTCTCTCGGGTTTCCCATTCCGTCGAAAACTCTTCCGAGCATATCTTCTGATACGGCAAGTTCTTGGCTTCTTCCTGTAAATTTTGCTTTACTCGTGGATATTTGCAAGCCTTGCGCGCTTTCAAACAATTGAACGAGCGCCTTATCGTTATTTACTTCAAGAACCTTTCCTCGACGTATTTCACCGTTCTTTTGAATTACCTCGACGAGTTCGTTATACTTTACGCCCTCAACGCCTTCAACGAGCATTATAGGACCGACGACTTCTTTTATTGTTTTATATTCTTTAATCATCTTGTTCCCCTCCGCTTATCAAAGACTTTAACTCTTCATTAATCTCGTTATCTATTTCGTCTAATTGAGAAATTTCCGATTCGGGGATATATTTTGCCCTGCCGATTTTTTCTCTGACAGGCAACTTTACGATATCTGAATACTCGGCGTCTTTTTTCAACGCATCGTCAGATAATCTGTAGAAGTCAAAAAGAAGTTTAAGCATTTTATACTGTTTTTCAAGCGAAGCGTAGGTGTCTACTTCGTGGAAAGCGTTCTGATGCAGGAAATCCTCCCTTATAGACTTCGCAACCTCCATAGTAAGCCTGTCTTTGTAAGAAAGAGCGTCTGCGCCGACAAGACGAACGATTTCGTCAAGTTCGGATTCTTCCTGTAAAATCGTCATGGCAAACGCACGCAATCTGATAAAGTCGGCGGAAATGTTTTCGTTATACCACTCGGTAAGTTTATCCGCGTACAACGAATAACTTATAAGCCAATCGATTGCCGGGAAGTGACGTTTATATGCAAGAGAGGAAGATAACCCCCAAAACACCTTTACTATTCTGAGCGTTGCTTGCGAAACGGGTTCGGAAAGGTCTCCGCCTTGCGGTGAAACCGCCCCTATCGCCGTTATAGAACCCTTTTTGTCTTTGCTGCCTAATACTTTAACAACACCCGCTCTTTCATAGAATTCTGCAAGACGAGAAGATAAATATGCAGGATAACCTTCTTCGCCGGGCATTTCTTCAAGACGACCGCTCATTTCTCTGAGCGCTTCCGCCCAACGCGACGTGGAATCTGCCATTATGGCGACGTTATAACCCATATCTCTGAAATATTCCGCAATGGTTATACCGGTGTAAATAGACGCTTCACGCGCGGCAACGGGCATATCGGAAGTATTAGCGATAAGAACCGTTCTTTTCATAAGCGGTTCGCCGGATTTCGGGTCTTTTAATGCGGGAAACTCATTGAGAACATCCGTCATTTCGTTTCCGCGTTCGCCGCATCCTATATATACGATTATATCGGCGTCCGCCCATTTTGCGAGTTGATGCTGAACGACCGTTTTACCGCTACCGAACGGACCGGGCACGGCCGCAACGCCTCCTTTCGCTATCGGGAATAACGTGTCGATAACCCTTTGTCCCGTAACGAGCGGTTCGTCGGGGCTCATTTTTTCTTTGTACGGTCTGCCCTTTCTGACAGGCCATTTCGTAAGCATGGTAAGTTCTTTTTCGCCGTTTGCGGTTTTAACTACGGCAACGGTTTCGGTGATATTGTACACTCCCGAATTTATAGAAACGATTTCGCCCTCAACCCCGTACGGAACCATTATTTTATGCGTTATAATCGAAGTTTCTTTAACTTCGCCTATAACGTCGCCTGCGACGACTCTTTCTCCCGCCTTTACGGTCGGATTAAAATTCCATTTCTTCTCATGATCGATATTATTTACCGAAATCCCGCGACAAATTCTGTCGCCGTAATTCTGATAAACTTTGTCGAGAGGTCTTTGAATTCCGTCAAATATCCCTTCTATCAACCCGGGGCCCAACTCAACCGACAAAGGGGCGCCTGTACTGACAACCTCTTCGCCCGGACCTAAACCGCTGGTTTCTTCATAAACCTGAATCGATGCTTTATCGCCGCGGAGTTCGATTATTTCTCCGATAAGTTTTTTATCCGAAACTCTTACAACGTCGAAAAGTTTGCTGTCTGCCATATTTTCGGCGACTATAAGAGGCCCCGAAACTTTAACAATTTTTCCCTGCATTTTCTATTTACCTTCCTCGTTTTCGTTGTTGAAAAGAATATCGACTCCGAGGGCCTTATCCATTGAAAGTTTAAGGCTTTCCATTCCGTAACCGTTGCTGCCGTTTTTGGACGGAAGCGATATTATTATCGGATACGGAGAAGAAACGTATTTCCTTATCTGTTCGTCGATTTCTTTTGCAATAACGTCGGTAATAAAGATTATTTTATAATCTTTTGCTAACTTTTTTAATAATTCTTTTGCCGATTCCGTTGAGTCGGCAGTAAAGGCCTCCACACCGCCCGCGGTAAACGCAAGCACACTGTCGCCGTCGCCTATAATAGCCATTTTACCTTTCATAGGTTTCGCGAAGCCTCCTTTTTATTTCGTTTTTATCTATTCCGTTTAACAAACCCACCATGATTATTCGCACGTTGTCTATTTCGTTTAGTTTGTAATAGCAGTACAACATATACGGATAATCACCGTCTGCAGAATATTTAAATTTCTTAAAATATTTAAGAGCGTAACCGTCTGCTTCTCTTTCAAGTTCGGTAAGAGGTTTCCCCTCAATAACTTCTTCAACGGCAGATACTATATCGAGTTCCGACTTTATATCTTTCGCCAAAGATTTTAATTGATCTTCGGGGGCTTCGCTGAGTCTTTTAAGCGTGGCTTCCAAAATGCTTCCGCCTAAGACGAAGTTCTTCTTAGCCTGTTCGTAATTATCAGACCTTAAAACCGCCCCTACGTTTACCGCATCCGCCTTAACTTCGAGTATCTTTTTCAAATCGCCTTTACATATCCTTTTATATTCTGCGTAAAGCGCTTTCTTTATTTCTGAACTGACGTAAAATCCGCTTGAATTACCGTTCACGAATGCTTCGTCTATATTTATCAAAGCCGCTTTCAGGCTCTTCGGCAATGAATCGTATTTATCGGACAAGACGTACTCTTTTAAAACGTTTTTTTCAATAAGCCCGTCCTGCACGGTAAAATCTTCGGCGCGAACGTTCAGATATTTACTTCTGATAAACGCTTCGGCGTTGTGATAATCGTTTTTAATCAACAAAAAAGACTTAAACGCCCCGTTTACACACGTTTCGTCTAAAAACGAGCGGAATTTTTGTGTTTCCGCAGATATTAAACTTTCAAAATCCGCGCAAGAACCGGCGGTTCCGTTACCGAAACCCGATTCGAGAAGAATTTTATACGCTTCTTCTGCGGTTTCGCAGTCTATCATACGGTAAAGACGGTCTTTGCCTAACAGATAGTTTTCCTGAGATACCGCTCTGGCGTTGGAAAAAAACGAATCTACCATAGTTAATTACCGAACAATTCTTTTGACACGTCCGAAACGAATTCGGGTTTGCATTCGTTTACGAGAGATTTAAATGTTAAATCCTTATCGCAAATTTCACCGACAAGCATTACTCCGCCGATGAATTCGCCTTTAACGTCGGAAACGGTAAGTTTTTTATCTTTCACGACTTCAAGGCTCGTTAAATCGGTCTCGGAAATTACCCCGTCTGACGAAAGCACGACGGTATCTTTTTCTTCGGCATACTTTTCAATAAGTTTTACGACAAACGAAAGATAATCCGTTTTTTTCAACGCGCAAAGTTTGTTATAAGCGGAATCGAAAACGCTTTCAATAGAATCTTGCTTCGCTTTAAGAACGATTTTTTTAACGTCAAGTTCAGCAACGGTTTTTCTGCGTAAAATTTTATCTTCGTTAGCAGCTTTTAATATTCTTCCCTGCTCGTTTTTATAACTTTCCGCCCAAGATTTTCCCTCTGCGATACTTTTTTCGGCTTCCGCGTTTGCAACGGAAATGATTTCAGCCGCTCTGGTTTCGGCGTCTTCGATTATTTTATCTATAATCGCTTTTTGTTTATCCATAGATTTCCTTATACGCCTGCGCTAAGCATTAAGATAGATACAACCAGAGCCAAAATCGCGTAAGTTTCGATCATAGCGGGGAAAAGAATTAGTTTTCCCGAGAGAGAATCGTTTTTAGCAACGGCGTGAATAGCGTTTACTGCGGTTTTGCCTTGGAAAATAGCAGAAAGGAAACCGTTTATCATAAGAGGCAGGGATGCGGCGACGATATTCATAGCGGGAACCGAACCGATACTACCCATACCGATTATACCGAATACAAATCCGTAAATACCCTGCGTTGCGGGAAGAACTACCAAAACGAGAACCTTACTGAACTTTTTGGAATCTTCCGCCAAAACGCCCGACGCTGCGGATCCGGTAAACCATAATCCGAATATAGAGCCCGCGCCACACAGAACAACGCAAAGCGTAAGTCCCAAAATCGCTAACGCTACGTTGTCTGTGGCAACCGCGCCTTCGTTTGCCAATAATAATGCCTGAATCATAAAAACCTCCGTCTTTTAATTAAGTAAAAATGATTTATTTATAACTATTTTGTTAAATAGATATATTCGAAATTCGAACCGATAGGAGTAAACTTTTCTCCTTCGCCCGTATAGAATTTAGAGAAAAATTCTATATATTGAAGTCTGCTGTCATGTATATAAGCGCCCAAAACGCCCATACCGAGATTGAATATATGCCCCGCAAGAATTACAATTACACCGAGAACGATTCCCGCCGGACCCGACGAAAACATTCCCGTTCCCATATCGTTAAAGGTCTGAGATATAATCATACCCGAAAGAAGAAGTCCGAACAACCTCGCATACGACAAAATATCGCTGAAAATATTGATTAGCCCGTAAACGGCGCCGAACGCTTTCGTAAATTTACCGAAACCCTTTTCCCTTCTTCCGGCAGTAACGGCTGCAACAAACAACGCGCCGCCGGCAATAATAAGACCGGGCATTTGCATCTGTAAGAAAAATTGATATACGGGAGTACTGGTATCCACGTCTTTAATAAGATAACTCACTATAAACGTATACGCCGCAAAAATAAACCCGATAAAGAAAATCACCCAGGTAATTCCGCCGAATATTCCTTCCGCCACATCGCCGCTTCTGAAAGAATTGATGGCTTTACAGAAATAACCTACCGCTATTTGTATAACGCCTAAAAGCAAGCACATAAGCAATATCGACATAAGCCCGGAAGTATCGTTCCCTTGAGGTATAGGATTAGGTAATATCGCGTTATAAAACGGTAACGAAAAACCTAAATACGAGTTGAACAACGCTCCCCACAGCATAGTAAATGCTCCGCTTATAGCGATAACGTTCCATAATTTTTTCGGTCCGTTATCAACTTTTATTCTGCGCGCCAGAATCCTTCCGAATACAATCATAGCCAGACCGTAAACCACGTCTGCCATAATGACGCCCATAAATAACATAAAGAAGAAGAAAACGACTTTGTTAGGATCCATTTCCCTGTAATCGGGCGACGAATACATGTCCGTAACGAATTCCGCCTGAGAGACTAACGGACCGTTTTTGGTAAGCGTGGGCGGCTTATCGTCCGCCGACGGCTCGCTCATTTCCACAAAAACCGCATCCGAAACCTCGTTAATCGCGGCGGAAACTTTTTCTTCATAACCTTTCGGGAAATATCCCGTAAGAATGAACGTCTGCACCGTGCAACAGAATTTTTCGCTGTCTTCTATTTTTTCCAGTTTAAACTTATAATTGTCCGCAAGGATTTTAAGGTCTTTGATTTTGTCGTAATTCACGCAAGCAAACTTGTCTGCAGATTCGTCTTCCGCATACAAATATTTAATTTCGTTATCGATACGAAGAATCTCTTCGTCTGCGGAAACGTCGTAATTGAACGGACAAGGCGTAAAACCAATCTCCCCTAATTTTGTGGAAACTTCCTGTCCGAACTCTTTTAAAGTGAATACGGCAATCACCGATTCAAAGCTCTTTTTCAATACTTCTACACCGGAATAGGGCATTTCATTGAGAAACTCGTTTAAAACATCGATTTTTTCTTGTTTTACGCTTCCGAAAAAGACTTTTACCCTTTCTGTATCCTTAAAATCAACGAATTTATCTTTTACGCCCGAATAAACTTCCAGTTGAGACTTTAACGCGACAAGTTTATTTCTCCTATTACCGTTATCCGTCAAAACGGAACTTTTACGCTCCGTTTCGGAAACAAGACTGAATAAATCTTTTTCTTTTTCGGAAATTGAAAAAAATTCATCGTAGGAAACAAAAAAATTTCCGCCGTCAACGACGTTCGGATAGTAACTTTTCCCTTTAGACGAGGCAATATGCTCTTCTAAAAAATCAATTGCTTTTTTTATTCTGTCGTAATCGGACGAAACAACCGACTTTTTCTCTTCTTCGGTAACATAAACCGTATCGGAAATTTCGGGAGTTGAAACCACTTCCGTACATCCCGTTCTTTGAAGAGCGTCGAGAATACTCTCTTTATGATATAAAAGCCCGACGAGCTTTATTTTTGTCATTTCGACAACTGCCATATCGCGTCCTTATTTAAAAATAATCGTATATATTTTAATTTCGTTATCGGTAAATAAATTTCGAAATCGTTAAAATTACGCCCGAAATTTATCGAGTATTCTTTTTACGATTTCATCGGAAACGGAATTCGTTTTCCCTTCAATACTTTCCTTTATTTCGAAAGCTTTTTTGTTACCTTTTTCTATTTCTTCAGCGTAGACTTCTTCCGCTTTTTTATCTGTGAGAAGGACGCTTTCTTTGCGGAAAGATTTAAAATCGGTAACTGCGTCGTTGCGAATTTTATCCGCTTTCTTTTCCGCTTCCATAATAAGCGATTTAGACTGTAATCCTGCCGACGTAATTATCTCGTCTGCTTTCTTTTCAGCTTCTAAAATAGATGAAATTATTTCATTCATAATCTCTTCTCCGTTATATTTTAAGCAAGAAAGGATATTTTTCTTCCTTTTTTTTTATCTTGTTTTAATCGACCGTCGCATATAACGCCGATTGTTAAATATTATAATACATTATCAAATAAAAATCAATGGTTTTCGAAAATAATTTTTGTTTGAAAAATAGAGTATATATACAAAATCATACCGGTTGTCACCAATATAAAAAAAACAAAAAACTATGCCCGACGCATAAACTCCACGACTTGCGGCACACGTTCGCAACTCATTGTTTAGAGTGTGGCATTAACTTAAAAATCGTTCAACATTGGCTTGGTCACGCCCGATTGGACACAACGGCGAACATATACACGCACCTACAACCAGAGTTTGTAAAACGTGAAAGCGAAAAATTCAATTTCAATCCATTTTAAGACATAGAAAAACGGCAGTAGATTACTGCCGTTTTTGTTGGTCGGAGTGACGGGATTTGAACCCACGACCTCTTGGTCCCGAACCAAGCGCGCTACCAACTGCGCTACACCCCGATTAAATTATAGAACGATAAAACCTTTCAAACCAAGTTTTATTTTTTGTATTCCTCGTTTATAAACAACAAAGCCCCTATTACTTGTGTTATAATAAACATTGTTGACTTACTCGTAAAACCGGTAGAGCCCCGACTTCGGCGATGATCCTTCAAATCAAACAGATTTGACCCCAACGTTTCTTGAAATATTGCGAAGTTACAAACCCTTGCAAGCAAGTTTCCAACTTATTGTATTATAACTACATTTAGGTAAAAAAGCAAGTTTTTTTTAAGCCTTTTTACCAAAATGTAGACGTTATTTTTCTTTACAATAATATCGAAAGTTTTATCTGAAAGCGCGCGAAGCGCATTTTCAAGGAAAACTGATGTTTTTTCAAACAAGAAGCGCAAAAACATATGTTTTTGCGAAAACACGTTAGGTTTTTAAAAGTTTTTATCGTAAGACAAAAACTTTACTTCATACAGTTAATAATATTAATTTTTACAAACTTTGCTTTTAACTGCAGATTCCGCCACCGCTTTTGCAACGGTCGGAGCTACTCTTTTATCAAAAGGCGACGGAATAATATAATCTGCCCTCAATTCGTTTTCGGAAATCAACGAAGCAATCGCTTTTGCCGCAGCGATTTTCATTTCTGTATTGATTTCTTTCGCTCTGCAATCCAACGCCCCACGGAAAATACCCGGGAAAACAAGCAAATTGTTTATCTGATTAGGGAAGTCGCTTCTGCCGGTACCGACTATTTTTGCCCCTGCGGAAATCGCAAGTTCGGGCATTATCTCCGGAACGGGGTTCGCCATAGGAAACACTGTCGCGTTTTCGTTCATGCTTTTTATCATTTCTTCCGAAACAATACCGCCGGCGCTCACGCCGACAAACACGTCCGCGCCGCAAAGAGCTTCTTTTAATCCCCCTTTGATTTTGGTTTTATTTGTAACTTTTGCGATTTCTTTTTTAGAGTCGTCGACGTTTTCTATCCCGTCGTATAAAACGCCGCATCTGTCGTACAGAACGACGTCGCCCGCCCCCAAAGCAATCATCATTTTCGCTATCGCTATTCCGGCAGAACCTGCTCCGCTTATAACTATACGTATGTTTTTCCACTCTTTACCGACGAATTTAAGCGAGTTCGTAACCGCTGCGCCGACGACTATAGCCGTGCCGTGCTGATCGTCGTGAAATACGGGAATATCCACTTCAGGGTCTTCTATAAGTCTTCTTTCGACTTCGAAGCAACGCGGAGCCGAAATGTCTTCGAGATTTATACCCCCGAAACTGCCGGCAATAAGTTTTATCGTTTTTACTATTTCGTCCACGTTTTTACTTCTTACACATATAGGAACCGCATTTACCCCGCCGAATTCTTTAAGCAAAAGGCATTTGCCTTCCATAACGGGCATACCCGCTTCAGGCCCTATATCTCCGAGTCCCAAAACCGCAGTTCCGTCGGTTATAACCGCTACGAGGTTTCCCCTGCCGGTAAGAGTAAAAGACTTTTCATAATCTTTTTGAATTTCAAGACACGGCGCTGCAACGCCGGGCGTGTATGCAAGAGATAAATCGTTTTTGTCGTTTATCTTGATTTTAGGAACAATGTCCAGTTTGCCTTTAAGTTTTTCGTGTAAAATCAGCGATTCTTTCGAATAATCCATATTACTGCCTTCCGTTAAAATTATCGTATAATATTTTTATGCTTTTTTCATAATCGGCATTCGACACGGCGATAACAATGCATAATCTGTCGGACCCGTAATCTATCATCTTTAAGTTAACGTTTTCTTTTTTTAAAGACTCGAATATTCTCGTTACGTTCCCTGTTTCCGTTACGCCTCGCCCGACGACGGAAATCAATGAAACGTTATCGATAATCCTGACGATATCCGCATTTATTCGCTTTTCGATTTTATAAATCAAATCCGAACGGTCATCGACAGAAACGTTTTTTGCGGAAACAACCACCGATATTTTATCAGTTCCCGAAAGCAAATGTTCCGCTCGTAACCCGTTTCTTTTTAATACGGACAGTATCTTTTCCCGTACGGAATCTTCGGAATCCAAAAGTTTTTTTTCTACGTGTATGATAGCAAAATTCTTTCTTCCCGTCACACATGCAAAACCACCGTTTTTGCAAGAGTAACTCTCGTCGGCTATAACGACGGTTTCGTTACCGTCCGGATTAAAAGTATTCTTTACTATAATCGGAATTCTTTTTTCTGTTAAAGGAAACACAGATTCGGGGTGCATTACCGAAGCGCCGCCGTAAGACAATTCCCGTAATTCTTTATAAGTTAACACCTTAACCGTCTTTACATAAGGAACAATTTCGGGATCGCAAAACATTACTCCGTTCACGTCCGTCCAGTTCTCATACGCCTTTGCGTTTATGCCGCTTGCGACAATCGCCCCCGTAATATCGCTTCCGCCTCTTGAAAAGGTAAAACAATTACCGGCGACGTCTGCCCCGTAAAACCCGGGAATTACCGCGTTGGGCGATTTTTTTAACTTTTTGCCGATTATTCTTTTCGTAGCGTTAAAATCGAATTTACCGTTTCCGGTAAAACGAATGATCGTCGCCGCATCGACGAATTCAAACCCGAGAATGTCGGACAACAACCTTGCGGATATATACTCCCCGCGCGAAGCGCAAAAAGCACGACTCTTTTTCGTAATCATTTGTAACGAGACGTCATTCAGCAATGCTTCGACATCCGTTTTCAGACTAAATCTTTTTGAAATTCCGATAAAACGTTCCGCAACGCGAGAGAATCTCTCCGCACAGTTTCCTTTACTTACTATATCGTCGTAACAACCGTAAAGCAAGTCTGTAATTTTATCGTCCGACGAGTACCTTTTCCCCGGCGCCGAAACCACTATAAATCTTCTTTCGGAATCTCTTTCAATTATTTTTCTTACGCGACAGATTGCATCGGCGTCCGCCATAGACGTACCGCCGAATTTGCAAACCTTCGCCATTCGTTATATACCGGTAGTAAAAAGCACTATAACGGTAACAGCTGAAAGAACTGCGGACAAAACGAAAATTCCGAAACCTTTCCAGAATCCGTTTGCTTCGCCTTCTTTTTTTTCTATGTTATACTCGTATTCTCTGTTTTCGCCCATTTTCATAATCTCCTTACCAGTAGTAGTTACCTAAAACATCTTTAAGTTTGTTAATATCTGCATATCTCGTTATTTTACCCGCGCTCGCAACGGAAATAATACCCGTTTCTTCGGAAACGATTAAAGAAATTACGTCTATATTTTCGGTAATTCCTATACCTGCTCTATGCCTTGTTCCCAAATCTTTAGGAAGAGAATCCATATTCTGAGAAAGAGGTAAAAAGCAACCTGCCGCAACGATTTTAGACCCTTCTATTATCATAGCGCCGTCGTGAAGCGGCGTTTTCGGGAAAAATATGCTTTCTATAAGTTCGCTGGATATATCGCTGTCAACCGTAACGCCGCTGTCTTTTATCTGTTTCGGAATATTTCCGTTCGATAATATTATAATCGCGCCGACGTTATTTTTTGACATATCCTGAAGCGCTTTTATGATTTCGGCTATATTTTTCTTTATGCGGCTTTCATCCACGACGCTGGTTTCGCCTTTCTTTACTTCGCTTTTTATAGTCTTTTTAGACCATAATATTCTTTTTATTTCCACGGCGAACAAACTGACGGTAACAACGCCTGTCGCCATCGGGAAAAGAATAAACACACTCCTTAAATAAGGCAGACATAACGAAGCAACTGCGGCAAACAACACCAAGATTACGCTTAAAATCATTATAAGCTTCCCTGCACGATTGTTCACAAGGACTTTAAACAACAAAAAGTAATAAACGAGAAAAAACACGAAACATACGCAAGTCATTACCGCAAACAACACGTCCGTTTGCATTTTTCCGATAAACTTGTTGAAAAATTCAATAAAATTGTCCATTTTTTATCTCCGTTACGCTTTATTTACTATTTCGAAAAAAGAAAGCCACATATTTTCATCGGCGTCGGTAACGCCGCTTTTTACTTTATAATCCGAATCCGATAAAAAATCCACCGCGAATTTAAGGGACTTTTTTCTGAACATTTTCGCTTGTTCCCTCGTCTTTTTTACGGCGTATTCTTTAACTCCGAACAATTCCGAGAGTTCTTTATCCGATTTATCGCTGATAGCTATATGCAAAAGCCTTCTGAAATAGTTATATATGCTTACCGTTATTCGTTGTGCGGTTTCGCCTTTGGAAAGCATCTCTTTTATAATTTCGATTGCGGCAGAATTCCTGCGTTTCCCTATACAATCGGTCATTTCGTATATCTTGTACTCGTTATCCCGATTTACTAACAGTTCCACGGTTTCGGCGGTTATAACGCCGCCTTTTCCCGCGTAGTCTATCAGTTTTTCCGTTTCCGTTTCGATACGCGTCATATCGCATAAACAATACTCGCATATAAGCTCGGCAGTTTGCCTATCTGTCGTCACGCTGTTTTTACCGCACTCGCCGATAACCCATCGACTTAACACCGAGGCGTCTTCTTTGCCGCAATCAACGACCGTAACGCTCGTAAACTTTTTCAACGGTTCGGACGCTTTATCGTTCGATATTATCAAAATTTCGTCCGAAGGCGGATTTTCGAGAAAATTCTTAAAATCTCCCCTCAAAACGTCTTTCGTCGGATAAAAATTTTTTACCGCGGTTATTCTTTTTTCGCTCATCAAAGGAACCGCGGAAAGCGACGCCGTCAACGCAGACATATCCAATCCGTTGCCGTCAAATTCGGCATAATTAAAAGTCGGCTCGGACAAAAACTTATCTATTATCAGTTTTAACGATTTGTGTTTAAAATAATCGTCTTCACCTTCCAAAAGATATATCGATGAACTTTCGCCATCGTTCAACGAGTTTTTGAGTTGAGTGAATTTCATAGTTTTCCCTTTTGATTTATATTATCATTTCTCAACAAATTTTGCAACCATATATTATTTTATTCCCGCTATTTATCTTAAATAACTTAAAAGATTGCCTCCCCTTTCGGCATCTTTATAATTTACGTTTCTCGTAAAAGAAATTATTTCCGACTTTTTATATAACGTTTTCATCACGGAAAGATAATCCCATGCAATTATAACGCCGTCGTAGTCGTCGGGAAGTTCCTTAATCGGACGGGTATTATCTTCGAGTTTACCGAAAACGGCAATTTCTTTCTCTTCGTATTCTATTTTAGCCATATAACCATCGGAATTAAATCCGATATTATAATTTCCCGTTTCGGTTAAAACGTCGCCGCCGCCGACAAACACGAATTTATTATTTCTGAAAGTCAACCTTAGCATATTCGCCGTTTCATCGTCTGCGAAACAATAAACCGTGTCAAAACGCGTAAGCGAGTATATTTTCGAAATAAATCTCTGAACGTCGATTCCCTCGGAGTTGTTTAATATTACAACGTTGTTTATTTTGCTTACGTTCAACGATCGCATTGCCGTTTCCAAACGATTTGTCCGAAAGTCGTCGTTCGCATAAGAAACAACAAGCGTCGTTTCGTTCTTTTCATAAAGGCAGACGGCGTTTATCGTATCGGACCCGATTACGCAATATTTCGGTATTTGCGTCACACAATAATCGAACAAAACAGATCCTGCCACCGTAACGGAAAACAATACTGACGACAAACTTATTTTAATAAATTTTTTAGCGTTTACTTTATCAGACAATACGAACAATGCCATAAAGTAAGTAATCATAAACAAACCGAAAGCAATACCGACGATTTTGAAAATACTGAAATCGAAAGAATTTACGGCGGCGATTATAACTTTAAGCGCGTAATTTGGAATAAACAAAGTGATACGCGTTATTCCGAAAACGCTTCCGATTAAATTCGCTACCAGAATAAATACGTAAACAACGCCGACAAACGGCACGAACAACAAGTTTATTAGTACCGATATGCAAGAAAACGAGCCGAAAGTCTGCAACATTATAGGTATACTTACCAACTGAGCGGAGAATACGACACCCAAAGAGTCGGCGAGTTTACGAGGCAAAAATCTCAACAGCCTTGATATCCTTTTTGCAAGAACTATAATTCCGAGAACTATTCCGAACGAAAGTTGGAAACCGACGCAAAATAGTTGCGATGGGAAGATTGCGAGAACGATAATCGCCGCAATCGAAACGGAAGATAATCCGTCGTACTTTCTTCCCGTAATCGTAGCGAACAACATTACCGTGGCCATTATAGCCGCTCTTACAGAAGAAGCCGTAAATCCGCAAATGCCGGAATAGAAAAACAACGTCGGCGGTATTGCCAGGAATTTTATTATTCTTCTGGTTTTAAGTTTATCGAACACGAAGTTCAACACTGCAGAAAGAAATCCTATATGCAACCCGGATACCGCAAAAATATGCGCGATACCTGTATTTCTGAAATTCGTGAGCAAATCTTCATCCATAAACAACGAATTACCGCAAATTAATGCGTAAGCCACGGAAAATTCGTCCTTGTCAAGACCTTCTTTTAAGCCGTCTCGTAAATACATATTCGATTTCTCAAACAAAGTCGGCTCACTCGAAAGCAAAGTGACGGCCTCTGCGTTTAAGAGTACGGTGTACTTTATTTTATCCGCAACGTAAGAAGCGGAATAGTTAGCGTTATAAAACGCGCCCCTGTCGTAAAACGTTCCTTTAAATGTCAACTTATCGCCTAAATCGTAATCGCTGTCGCCGAATACCGACAAAAGCGCTTTGTACCCGGAAGCTATTTCCCTGTTACCTTTAAGTTTTAAATCGGATACGACAAGCCTTTGTCCGCCGTCATAGTTTTTAACTTCGTCAACCCGACATACCGCGATAAACGTTCCGCCGTTTAAGTCGGCGTTCTCGTAATCGGTATAAAGACAATAGAAGTTCAAACCGCAAGATATAAAGGCAAAAGAGAATAATACCGTGTAAACAAAAAACTTTTTAACGATATCTTTAGCGCCGACAAGAAAGAAAACCGACGCAACAATAATAAGCGAACAAACGGCTATAACAATCGCAGTCGCGATCGCCCCGCTCGCTAAATAAAAAGCGTCCGTTATTCCCAGTATACATCCCGTCGCGATAAACAGCGCGGGTCTGAAATTTATCGTCCTTTCCTTTCTCATAAACTTTCTTCGGTAAAAATATTTCCTTATGAATTTTACGTTATTTTACTTAAATAGTCAATATTTTATTTGATTTATTCCCTTATGTTTGCTACAATATTTTTAACCTGCTGTGTTCGATAGGAAAAGCAAAAAAAATCCACATTATAATATTAAAGAAGATCCTGCGTTATGCGAGAGCGGTGCTCTTGGTCGTTGTTCATTCCGATCGCTTAATAAGAGATGCAGACCGCACAGCGCGACGGTTTTCGCCTGTTTACAAAACGGGTTATTATTTTCTTTTCCGTCGGCACGAGCGGGCGAATTTTTTGTTAAAACGTTTGCTTTTATTATCTTAATATGATAGAATATGTTAGCGATAAATAAAAGGCCTCATGGTCAAGCGGTTAAGACGCGGCCCTCTCAAGGCCGAATCCGGAGTTCGAGTCTCCGTGGGGCTACCAAACAAAAACCTGAACCGTTTACGGTTCGGGTTTTTGTTTTTGTACTCCATAACGCACTCGGACTTTTCAGTTCGGCTGAAAGCCATCGTAGTCTTTGACGGAGATGCGACTCCGTGGGGCTACCACGAAAGATACAACTTTTGTCTACCAAGACAAAGGTTGTATTTTTTTGCATAAATGAAAATCATAAGTTAAGTCATTCTTATTGAAACATATGAAAAAGTAATAAAATATAGAAAAAAGTAGTTAAATGTATTGACAAAATTAATTTCATGTGATACAATATAGCAAAAGGAGGAGAAAAATGAATTATGATAATATAATAATTGAGTTGCTTGACCGAATTAAAACGCTTGAAGAAAAAGTCGCAAAACTTGAAGAAGTTAAAACAAATCAGGCGTCTATAGGAAACGCCGGAAAGGGCGAGGAGATTACCGGAGGGCACAAGTATAGAGCTTTGACTTTGTATCTTGAAAAATCCAATTTTGAACGAATAAAACTGACGTTTGCAGAAATCGAAAAAATTATCGGCAGTCCTTTGCCGTACTCTGCGAGAACGCATAGAGCAAATTGGGCAAACTCAACTTCGCAATCTTTAGCTTGCAGTTGGTTAAAAGTTGGATATAAAACGGTAGAAGTAAATTTGCTATCTGAATATGTTGTTTTTGAAAAAGGATTTTATTAAAAAATCAAAATGGAGGTAAAAATATGAACATCGAAGCAATATGGAAAAGAATGAAAGAGTTTGAGGGTGAAACATTTTATACGGTATCCGGTTTACCGTATACATATGAATTCATTAATGAAAACAATATTCAACCTATCCGAGACGGTGACGGTAAGTGGATTATGTCGAAAAATCTATTTGAAAAAGCTCTGTTGTTGATTCACGGAAACAAAAAAGAATTCAACCATAGAATTATCGGATCATCATATGCGTTTGGTATATTGACGGATAATCGGATCAATAATTGATTATCGGAAGTCGGTCGCACGTACCTTTTAGTCGTACTTACCTTGAAAATGTACCTTTTGGTCACTCTTTGACAAACAAAAACCCGAACCGTTTTCGGTTCGGGTTTTTGTTTTTGTACTCCATAA
>JAEDMA010000017.1 GCA_016295005.1 Christensenellaceae bacterium | reverse complement strand
CCGACGAGTATCTTAAAAAAATGCTCGCAATAGTGTATTATTACGAAAATCTTGCAATTAAAAACGATTGTAATATAATATCGGCGGAATGCTGGACGGGCATAAATTTAGGTTGGGAAGCGAATCCTTGCCTTGCCATGTGCCTGCTTGCCGAAAAAGGAATATTCGTAACGTGCGAATGGGATATGCACATGACGATAACTAACGTGCTGCTTATGTCGGCAAGCCGCGGAAAGTGTAAACCCATACAAGGTGAATTTACCTGCCGTCATCCCGAAAACGACAACGCCGAACTATTATGGCATTGCGGACCGTTCCCGCTCGAATATAAAGACGAAAAGGTAAAACCTTATTTATATAATACCAAACCGAGTTTTAAGTTAAAAGACGGGGAATACACGATAGCGAGATTCCAGTGCGAAAGGGGAAAGTATTACCTTTTAGGCGGAAAGTTCACGACGTGCGAAGGGCCCAAAACTTTCGGAACATATATGTGGGCGCAGTTTAAGGACTTGCCGAAACTCGAAAGGAAGATAATAGAAGGACCGTATATACATCATATGACGGAAATCCCGGGCGATTACGTCGAAGAACTCGAAGAGTTCTGTAAATATAACGACGAAATAGAATTTGACAAGGCGGAATAATAAAATGCTGGTAACGTTACAGGAAATATTAAGTATAGGCGAAAAGAAAGGGTTTGCAGTCCCCGCGTTTAACGTTTACGATATGGAAACGGTGATGGGGGTAATAAAGGCGGCGGAAGAGAAGAAATCCCCCGTGATAATGCAGTTTTATTCAAGACTTGCTGAAACGGGCATAGCCGATTATCTCGCGCCGATAATAAAAGCGGCGGCGGAAAAATCTTTCGTTCCCGTATGTATGCACTTAGATCACGGTTCGGGGTTTGCCGCAATGGAAAACTCGCTTAAAAACGGCGCGACGGGCATAATGGTGGATTTTTCGAGATTAAGTTTCGAAGAAAACGTAAAAAACACCCGTAAAGCGGTAGAAGAATGTTCCGCTCTTAAAATCGGCGTGGAAGGGGAACTCGGCGCGATAGGTAAAGCCGCCGACGGCGTACCCGAAGACTACACAGACCCGTTGGACGCCGCAAAGTACGTAAAAGAAACGGGGGTAACCGCGCTTGCGATAGCGGTAGGCACGGCGCACGGCAGATATAAAAAAGCGCCCGTTCTTGCAATTGAAAGAATAAAAGAGATAAAGGACAAGACTAACGCATATCTTGTTCTGCACGGCGGAAGCGGAGTGCCCGACGAGCAGGTAAGGGCGGCTATAAAAGCGGGAATAAGAAAGGTCAACTTCGGAACGGATTTGTGCTACTCTTATTTAGACGAAATATTTAATACCGACAGAAGCAAAGTGGCGGTAGACCTTTTTATGGCAGGACCTATAGAAGCCGTTAAAAAGTTTGCCGAAAGCAAAATAGAACTTTTAGGGGCGGAAAACGGAATATGAAAATAACGGGACTCGGCGCGTGCGTTTTCGATACGCTTATAATAAGCGAAAGTTATCCCGTCGAAGACACTAAAAGAAAAGCGAAAGAAGTGTTTTTTTCGGGCGGCGGACCGGTAGGCAACGCGCTCGTAATAGCCGAAAAAGTAGGGGCGGATTGTTCCGTCGTCGGTCTATTCGGCGACGATGCCGCAGCTTCTTATCTTCTAAGCGACTTCGCTAAATACGGCGTAAACATAAAAGACGCGGTAAAAATAAAAAACGCAAAATCGTTTACTTCGTATATAATTTTATCGGAAAAAGATAAAACAAGAACCATACTTTTCGACCGCGGAAGCGTACCCGACGACCCGAGTTTACTTAAAACGGATAAAATCGCGGGGTCGGACGCGCTGCATTTAGACGGAAATTACTTAAACTGCGCCATAAAGGCGGCAAAAATCGCCAAAGAGAATGGGGTAAAAGTAAGCCTTGACGCAGGGGGGTTATACGACGGCATAGAAAGATTATTGCCTTACGCGGATATGCTTATCCCGTCGGCGGAATTCGTTACGGGGCTTACCGGCGAAAAGGACCTTGTAACGGCGGCGAAAAAGACGTACGAAAAATATAAGCCGGAAGTTTTCGTCGTAACCGACGGAAGCCGCGGCGGATACTATTTTACCGAAAACGGCGACCTTCGTAAATACGAAAGCGTAAAGGTCGAAGCGATAGATACCAACGGCGCGGGCGATACTTTCCACGGGGCGTTTTTAGCGGCTTATTTAAGCGGAAAAAATATAGAAGATGCATGCGACTTCGCAAAAAAAGTTGCCGCGTATAAATGCGGCAAAAAAGGACTAAGAGAAATAGATTTTAAACAATTTTCCTTAAAATAGCCAAAAAAGATAAAAAAATAAGTAAAAACATAAAAATCTTGCAATCGGTGATTGCAAGATTTTTAAGGTAAAAAGGAATTTTCTTCTTTAAAATAGGTAAAAAGGAGAATAACGTGAAAACTAAAACGTATGATACCGAATTGTGCGTAATAGGCGGCGGCATGGCGGGGCTGTGCTGCGCTATAGCGGCGGCAAGACGGGGCGTAAAAACGGTCATAATACAGGACAGAGCGGTGTTCGGCGGCAACGCGTCGGAAGAAATCCGTATGTGGATATGCGGAGCGCACGGCAACGATAACCGCGAAACGGGAATTATAGAAGAGATATTTTTAGAGAACTTCTATTATAACAAAAACTTAAAATATCCGCTTTGGAGCGGCGTTTTGTACGGTAAAGCGATGGCAGAAGAAAATCTCACCATGCTTCTCAATTCGTCGTGCCTTGACGCGAAAGCGGAGAACGGCGAGATAAAAAGCGTCAAAGCGTGGCAGTCCAACGCGGAAACGTACCATATCGTAAACGCGAAGTATTTTGCCGATTGTTCGGGCGATTCCGTGCTGTCGACGCTTACGGGCGCGAACTATTTTTACGGCAGGGAAGCCAAAAAAGATTATAACGAAACCATACCGCCCGACGTCGCCGATAAAAAGACTATGGGAATGAGTTGCATTTTTCAGATAAGAGAGCGTGAAGAAAAAGTTCCCTTTATCGCGCCGCCTTTCGCGTATAGATACGAAACGGACGCAGACCTTCCTTTTAAGGACCATTATATAGGCAGTAATTTCTGGTGGATAGAAGTCGGCGGCGAATGGGACTGCATACACGATACCGATCGTTGCAGAGAAGAATGTCTTAAAATTTGCTACGGCGTGTGGGATCATATGAAAAACCGCGGCGACCACAAAGCGGATAACTGGGAAATGGAATGGATAGGATTCCTGCCGGGAAAAAGAGAAAGCCGCAGATATAAAGGCAAATACGTCGTTACGCAAAACGACGTGGAGGCGGGCGGCAGATTCGAAGACGTAATAGCCTACGCCGGCTGGACTATGGACGACCATTTTCCGCAAGGGTTTTACTATACCGCGGGGCATCCGTCAATATATCATAAAGCGCCTAGCCCGTGGGGTATACCGTATAGAGCTATAATATCGGATAACGTAAAAAATTTAGGGTTTGCGGGCAGAAACATAAGCGTAACGCACGCGGCGTTAAGTTCGTCGAGAGTAATGGCTACCTGCGCCGTATTAGGTCAGGCTTTGGGAACGGCGGTATCAATCGCCGTTAAAAACGATACGCCGCTGGATAAAATAAGCGTTAAAGAATTGCAAAACGCTTTGCTCGAAGACGATTGTTATATTCCTTACGTAAAAAGAGAAGTGCCTGCGCTTACGAAAAAAGCGGTATGTAACGCCGAAATCGTCAGAAACGGCGAAGAGAGAAAGGAAGAAAATCTCTGGATAGGCAAAAAGGGCGATTATATAGAATACGAGTGGGATACGGAAGAGAAAATAAAAGAAATCCGCCTTGTGTTCGATAGCGATATGAACAGAGATTACGACAATATGCCCTGTTATTATCCCTTAAAAGAAACCAAATTCCATTTACCCGAAACGCTCGTAAAAGACTACGTTATAGAAGGCGAAAAAGAAAACGGCGAAAAGGTGAAATTAGAAGTAAAAGATAACTATTTAAGGTTTGTAAGACATAAAGTCGAATGGAAAGTCAAAAAAATAAGACTTACGCCGCTTGCCACTTTCGGCGCGGAAAGTATGAGAGTTTTCGACTTCGAAGTGAAGTAAGTCGGTTTTCGTAAAAAAGTAAGCCACAAACGTAAAAAAAATAATGATATAATTTCGGCGTCGTGAAATGTAATCCGGCGCCGAAATTTTTTATAAAAGGGCGGTAAAAAGTGAAAAAATATCTTACGCCGACGATAAATCGGATAGTTTTAAAAGAAAACGCGCTTGCCGCAAGCACGTATATCGACGGAGTTCTTCGCGACCCCGACACCTTTACCGACGGGAAAAAAGACCCGTTCGACGATAACGGGGGTTTTTGATATGAAAAGAATAACCAAAGCCGTACTGCTTACGGTGTTTTCGGTAATTTTTGCCGTGGCATTATGCCTTTTTGCGGTAAATTATAAAACCGTAAACGCGGAAACTTTGTCGTACGATACGGAAAATAAAATAACGACGGTATCCGCCGATAATATGACGGCGCTTTTCGATAAATGGAACAACGCGAATATCTCGTATACCGGAAACGGTGTTCTGTCCACGGCGAAAGATAGCGGTAAAAGCCGGAATCTGTTCAATATAATCGCGCCCTTTTCGGTAAATGACGAAAGCGAACTGAACTTCGAAATATCTATTCCGCTTTATAACGAAAACGTAACGGATAAAACCAACCCCGCGGATTCAAATTATAACTTTAACAATATAAGAATCGCGCTATATAACGGAAACGTCGCTGCGGCGTATATGCTGATATGGGGTAACAGTTACGGAACGGCGCAGACCGTTTCCGCGGAATTCTACGTCGGAAGCGAATATAATAACATTTCCACAACCGACCCTGCCGTAAAAAGCGTTAAGATATATAAAGGCGTAATGTGGGAAAGCGGAAGCGCAAAGTTCGGTTTTTCAAAAAAATACGGCTGGAAAGCGGAGCAATACGTAAACGAAGAGAATAAAAAAGAATATAAACCCGTTGATACGAACGGAACTTTTACCGAAGCCTTAAATAAACTCGATTTTAACGAAATCACCCGAATACAGATAATCACCGATATAAAAGCGTGGGCTACGGGTAACGATACGAAAGGAAAAGTCCTGTTAAAATCCATAAACGGGCAGTCGTTAAAAACGGACGAAAAAGGCAATTTTACCTTGAAAGATAGCTTTTTCGTTACCGATATAAACGTAAAAGAAAGCGCGTTTAAAGTAGATACCGACTATAAATTCGGGATAGTAAACTGTAACCCGTCGGGCGGAAGCATATCGGGCGTAACGCACACGGCGATAGAAAATCTTGCGCTTTGGTCTAAAGTAACGGTAACCGGCAGTTGCGTTTACTCGGTAGGGGCTATCGGCTGGAACGCCGACGGAAACAAGGGAGTTTGTACCGAAAGCGGAATAGAAATAATAGTCCGTAACCCCGACGGCACGAATACGGAAACAAATTCGAGCAGCTGGAACGGCGCGCCGTTTAAGTTCAAACAAAAAGGCAAACAGACGGTAGAAATCAACGTGCTTTCCACCAACGGCTATTATAGCCGAAAAAGTATATCCGTAGTAGTCGGCGAATATTCCGTGAAAGACGTAATCGCCGCAATCGAAGAGATGTCCGTCACCGAAAAAAGTCAGATAACTTCCGCCGACGCGCTGTACGAAGGCTTAACCGAAGAAGAAAAGACCGCCGTCACCAATTATCAGAAGTTAGCGACGGCGAAAACTCTTTCTGAAATAACAGAACCGTTCAGAAAAACGTTCAGGATGGCAAACGGCGCGTCGCTCCGGATAACCTATCCGATAGGGTTAAGGTGGACGGCTACGCTTGGCGAAAAAGAGTATAACGATTTAACCGCAGCAGTCGGCGAAATAGAATTCGGCACGGTAATCGCCCCCGTGGACTTGCTTGGCGACAACCCGCTTACGGTAGACGGCGAGTATAATAAACTTATAGTAGAAAGAACGTTGTGGGACGAAAGCGAAAAAGTAAAGGACGGCGAAAAGCGATTTAACGCGGCGATAGTGGAAATGAGAGAGAACAATTACGCGAGAATGTTCAGGGCAGTAGCATACGCGAAATTCACTGTAAACGGAGAAGAAGCGATAATCTATGCGGAAGCAAACGATACCGACCGTTCCGCAAAGACGGTCGCGATAACTGCTATGGAAAAGGAAAATTTTGCGGAAATTTATACGGAAGAAGAAAGACTTCTGATAGAAAGAATAGCGGATAAAGAAATAGTGGCTTCGGAGATAAAACGGGAAAACGGACAAGAAGTTTTCGCCGTAAACGGAGAACCGTATCTTATGATGGGTGCGGAAGCGAGATTCGACGTGTATACCAACTGCGATAAAAAAAGTTACGCCGAATGCGAAAAATACTTTGCCGCGGCGAAAAATCTCGGCGTCAACGCGCTTGAAATACCCCTTGAATGGCGGGATTTAGAACCGAGAAAAGACGAATACGACTATTCTTCGATAGACGCCTATATGACGTTCGGGAAAAAATACGGAATAAAAATCCAGTTTTTGTGGTATTCGGCTATGATGTGCGGATATTCTTCGGAATACCTTATCCCGGACTACATAATGGACGGCGCGAAAAAGTACGAAATGCGGGATAAATACGACGAAGAAAAAACGATAGACTTTACTTACGACAGCCTTGTAGGTAAACGGAGAATAATAAAACTGGACGACCCGTGGTATATGGAACGGGAAAGGAATATCGTAGAAAAACTGATGCAACACGTGTACGACTGGGAAACGGTGAATAAAAACCCGACGGTAACAATAGGCGTGCAGGTGTATAACGAAGCGGACGCGTTCCCGTACGTGCGTTTAGGTCAGCATAAATTAAGGTATAACGGTAAAGAAGTGAGCGAAGCGGAAGCGATAGCCACGCTGTATACGGCAATGGAAAACTGCGCGGCGGCTTTTAAGAGCGCGAACTATAAAATAGTTGTTTCCACCAATATGAGAAGACACTCCGCCGACTATTTAGGAAGCGGCTCGGGCAACGTTCCGATGAGTTTTATACAAGGCGTGTATAATTTAAGCGGAATAGATTCGGTGTGGTACGACCCCTACCTTAACGATATAACGAAACTTAAAAACACGATAGAAGATTATAAAACGGAGTTGCCCGAAAACTTTACCTGTATAGCGGAAAACGGCAAAACGGGAACGAAGGGCGAAGGCGAGTATGTAAACCCCGACGGAGAGATACTTACCGCCATTTCGTCGAATTGCGGCTATTTTATTTACGAACTCGCCACGCCCGAGATAGTGCGTAAAAACGAATGGAGCTTCGAACAGGGCGTGCTGGATTCCGTAACGCTTGACGACTACGCTTTCACGAACAAAATCAGAACGGCGTTTACCGCGCTGAAGAAAGCGGATAAAGCGGTCGCGGCCGCTGAAACGGACAACTTTGCGGTGTTTAACGTAAAGGGCGAAACCGCGTGGAATAATACCGTAAACACCACAAAAATCGGCGTAACTTTCAGAACGAAAAGCGGCGCGAAGGGGTTTGCCGTAGTATACGGAGATTACGTTTACTTTTCGTCTTTCGGGGCGGCGGAACTGCAATTTTCAAACGGAACTTTCGGCTCGCTGGAAAAGGGCGGATTCGTAAACGGAACGTGGCAGACGGAAGAAACCGCCGCTTTTATAAATAATAAAATAACGCTCGTCGGCGGTTCGGACGTGTACAGAGTAAAAATTCTGACGGTATCGGGCGCGCTCGTTTCCGACGTGGAGAACCAAAAAAAATAGCGTTTAGCCAAAAAAGTAAATTTTACACCCCCTTATCGAAGCAGATAAGGGGTATTTTTATGTAATAATGGTAAACAATTAGCCACATATATTAATTTTTGTATGTTATAGTTTAAACGTAAAAAGGGGCGGACGGGGGAAATGAAAGTAGATTTGAAAAACAGTATAGGGTCGATACTGTACAGTCATAAACAGACGGATTACGTAACGCCGCATACGCACGAAAAATACGAGATAGTGTATTACTTAAAGGGAAAGGGACTTACGACCGTATACGGGGAGAATATATACAATTTTAAGTATGAAGACGATTGTATATTGCTTATACCGCCGAACGTAAAGCACGACGAGTATTCGGCGACGGATACGCAGATAATCTGTAACCTGTTAAACTTAAACGAAGAAGTCGAAGGGACGTACTTTTTCAAAATTTCGCAAAAGACGGAAGAGATATTCGGCAGAATAAAGAAAAAGATGCTATATATCAACCGACTTTACCATAAATGTAAATACGAAAAGGACGAAAACCTGTTACGGGAAACGGAAGTCGCGGTAGAAAGTTTATCGCCCGACGTGTACAGACTTTTAGCCGAAAACAAAAACTATCGGGGCGGGTATCTCGCAGACGTGGTAAACGCCGTGAAGAAATATATAAAAAACAATTTCACTCAAAAAATCAATTACGATATTTTAGCGTCGGAATTCGGGTATTCATACGGAAGATTCCGCCACATTTTTATGGAATATACGGGAATGACGCTGTATTCTTACCAGCAGAGTTTAAGGCTTAATTACGCCAAACAACTCATAGCGGTTTCGGAAAAGAGTATGAACGAGATAGCGTCAAAGGTAGGGATAAACGGAAGCGTGCGGTTCTGCAACTGGTTTAAAGAATTTGTGGGGACCACGCCGTTAAAATACAGAAAGATGAATAAGATGCTGAAATGGGGAGCGGTGTGGAACTTGACGGACTTAATAAAAAAGCATAAAACGGCAAACATGATAATAGACACCGATTTAGGGTGCGATTGCGACGACGCGGCGGCGATAGCGATAGCCAACGTGTTGCATAGGGAAAAACTCGTAAACATTTTGTGTATAACGCATTGTTTAGGAGACGAAGACGCGGCGAGATGTATAGACTATATAAACTGTTATTACGGTAACGACTTTCCGATAGGTAAATCGGAGAATTGTCCGTTCGACGCGACGAAATATCTCGAAAGATACGTTTATAAAATTAAAGACGACTTCGATAAAAGTAAGCGGATAGGCAATTCCGTGGAACTTATGAAAGAGAAGTTGTCGGCGGCGGAGAAAGGCTCGGTAAAAATGGTATTTATCGGGCAACTGAATAACCTTGCGGCGCTACTTAACGACGAAACGGGCAGAAAACTCGTGTACGATAAAGTGGAATCGATAGTGATAATGGCGGGTAACTTCGAACAGACGGGCGAATACTTCGATTATAAAACGTACAGGTATATGGCGGAATTCAACGTCGCTCTCGATATAAACGGAGCAAAAAGAGTGGTAGAAGAAAAAGAGTTACCGCTGAAATTTATAGATTTTAACCAGGGAATAAAGGTTTTCGCCGGCGGAGTGCTTAAAGGGTTCGATAAAAACCCCGTGTCGAGAATTTATAAAGCGTTCGGCGTGGAAAACAGAGAAAGTTGGGATTTGCTCACCGTTCTGTACGCCATATTAGGTAGCGGCGGAATGTTTGCGGCGTCGAACGAAGGAAAGGTAAATATCGACGACAAAGGAAGAACGACGTTTACGGAAGGCGGAGGGAAACATACGATATTAACGCTTGTAAATCCGAAAGACGCCACCGAACAAATAAACAATTTACTGCTTAAAATCAGGGAGGTAAGATGAAATGAAGAAAGGATTTTTCAAAAAAGCGGCGTGCGCCGCGTTATCGGTAATGATGATAGCGGCAACGACTGCTTGCGGTGGCGGAAGCGACGGTAAAACGTTGAAATACGCCGTATGGGGGAGCAGCGACGAGATGGCTATAATAAATCAAATCGTCGAAGGTTTCGAAACTTTGTACGCGGAAGAAGGGTATAAAGTGGACCTTGTACAGTATTCGTCCGATTATTATAATAAAATACAACTCGGTTTCGCGAGTAAAACGGAAGCGGACGTGTTCTTAATGCAGGGCGGTTCTATCGAAAGTTATATAAGGGATAACTTCCTTTTGAATCTGCAACCGTATATCGAAGCGGAATACGACGACGGAATAAACTTTACCGAATCGGATTTGTGGAGCATAAACGACGGATACAGATATGATTCCGCAAAGGACGAAATGGGCGAAGGGGATCTGTACGCGATAGTAAAAGACTGGTCGCCGGATTTTGCCATGCTTTATAACAAAGACTTAATCGATAAATTCGATAAGGAAGAAGCGCCTTACACCGAAGCGGTAAAACAACGCGCGGAAAAGAAACTCGCCGATATCGATACGACAAAATATCCGCAGTTCGCGTCGGTAAAAGGTAAAAAGGTAGTAGGCAAAACGCTTGCGGAAATAGTAGGTTATCCCACCGAAGCAAGCGGAAAATATCCGTCGGAAACAATTCCCATGAGTTGGCTGCAAAACGAACTTATGTGTTTCCTTTTAACCGTTTATCAACTCGATAACAACGGAAACGAAACTATAATAAAAGAAGTTTACGGAACCAATCTCGATGCCGACCCGTTAAAGTTCGCGCAGATGTTCGTGGAAATGAGCGGAACGAGTTTATATACCGACGACGGAAAAGCGTTTAAGTACAGCACCGCGGGCGAAAAGGACTATAGACTTGCAAAAGCCTATCAACATTTTATAAATTATCAGTACGGACCGCTTGCAAGTTCGGACACGTTCGGCGACGCGGCGACGTCCTCCGACACCAACTTCCCTAAGGGAGACGTAGCCGTCGTATGGTACGGCAGATGGAAATGCGCTAAACCCACCTGGCTCAATATCAATATGGGTATGGCTCCGCCGCCCACCGAAAATATGGGCGTAGACGAAGATAACGACGGCGTGGAAGATAACGGCAACGTTTACTGCTCGTCGGTTGCAATCGCGCACTCTATCAGCGCGAGAACCAAAGTGCCCGATATCGCCTGGAAATTTATTCGTTATTACATGTCAGTAGGTTTAAAAACCGCTTTGAATAAAGGTTTTAATCTTCCGGGTAACAGAACCATCGCTTTAAGCGACGAATTCTTAAAGGTAAGTAATTCCCGCGACGCCAAACTCAATCAGTGGTACGTCTGGCTTGCAGATTATACTCATCCGCTTACCTATACCAAATACGTAGATAACTCCGTTCCCAACGGAATTCTCAATACGTATATGAGATCCGCCGCAAAAGGAATTAAAACGGTAGAAGAAGCGCTTCGCGAAATCGGTAACGAAATAAATAAAGAAATCGCCAAAGCGCTCAGTTAATTAAATCGGATAAAATATGGAACAGATAGTATTAAACAAAAAATCGGAGAGAGAAAAGGCGAGAACGAGAAAGTTTTTCCTGTTTATATCTCCGTGGATAATAGGTTTCGTGGTATTTTCGTTGTTGCCGATGATATTGTCGCTGATACTGAGTTTCACCTGGGGAACGAAAATCACCACCTGGACGAGTACTCCGTGGGAGTATTCTTTTAAGAACTACGTTTATATCTTTACAGAAGACACGGTATTTTTAAGGTCGGTGTTAAACACTTTCGTTTACGCCGTATTAAGGGTAGTCGGCGGAATATTCGTGGCGACGCTTCTCGCGCTTTTATATAATAACGACATATTCGGTAAAAGACTTTTTAGAACCATGGCGTATGCCACGTCGATAATTCCCGTTTCGGCGGCATCTGTTATATGGATTGCCCTTCTTAAAGGGGATAACTCTTTGATACAGAGAATGTTCGTTACTTTAGGAATAAACGGAATAGACTTGTTTACAAAAACCACCGCGCTTCCCACCGTCGTGGGGTTAGATATATTCTGCGCAGCGGGGTCTACGATGATAGTCGTTTTAGCGGCGTTGCAGGGCGTTCCGAGAGAACTCGAAGAAGCGGCTATAATCGACGGAGCGGGCAGAATAAAAAGGTTTTGGCACGTAACCGTTCCTATGATAAGTTCGGGACTGATGTTTATATCGGTAACGGGCTTTATAGGGGCGCTGCAAACGTACGCGCAGGTAAAACTGCTTACGGGCGGCGGACCGGAATACGCCACTATCACCATGACTATGACGGTAATAGAAAGGTATAACGCCTTAGGCGGTAAACTGTGTTTAGGTTACGCATGTTCGCAAGCCTGGATAATTTTCATAATAATTATGATATTTACCAGAATTTATATGAAAATGCTCGATAAAAAGGTATATTACGGAGACGAGTAAAATGGAAAACGTAAAAATCGCGGCGAATACTTCGCCCGTACAATTCAATAAAAAGAAACTTACTCCGTCGCAAATCGCAACGAAAACGGTAATATACGTCGTGACTATTTTAATTTCAAGCCTTTTCTTTTTACCGTTTTTGTATATGGTATACGGCTCGCTTCAATCGACGGCAGATACGGTAGTAACGTGGCCGCTCGTCGCGCCGAGTCTAAAAAATATCGGCAACTACGCGGAAGCGATAAGGGTAATGAACTTTTTCAATTCGTTAAAGAACACTCTTATAATACTTTTTTCGTCCACGTTGTTGCAGGTGGCGTCGTCGGTACTCGTAGCCTACGGGTTTGCGAGATTTCGCAATAAATACACCGAACCGCTTTTTATGTTACTGCTTTCCACGATGATGCTCCCCTGGATAGTAACCATGGTACCGAGTTACGTAATATACGCGGAATTAGGTTTTATAAGCAGTTCGTCGTCGCTCGTTAAAATGTCGCCGTTAATCATCTCGGCGATAAGCGGCAGCGCGTATAACATTTATATGTTAAGAAACTTTATGCGCGGTATACCAAAGTCAATAGACGAAGCCGCGGAAATAGACGGTTGTTCGAGTTTGGGAATACTTATAAAGATATTGATTCCCAATATGAAACCGATAATCGCCACCATGCTGATATTCGCGGTAAAAGGCGGTTGGAGCGCCTACGTCGGACCGAGTATATATATCACCGACCAGAATCTTTATCCGCTGGCATTAAGCATAGGGTTGTTTCAGGGCAACAACTCGTCCACCGAACTGCATTGGCAGATGGCGGGTTGTACGCTTTACTGCCTGCCCCTTCTGGTACTGTTATTCAGCGCGCAGAAAGTGTTTATGCGCGGAATCGTAACCACCAGCGTAAAAGGATAATGAGGAGAAAGATATGAAAAAACTTATATCCGTAATGTTAGGATTGCTGCTGTGCTTTACCGCGTTTTCGTTCGGGTGCGGAACTGAAAACGGCGGCGAAGAAGAAACCCATGTATCTTATATAAGGCGAAACGCCGACGGAACGGAAACCTTTATGGTAGACGGAAAGCCCTTTTTGTATCTCGGCGTGGAATGCAGAACGGAAGCGTTCACCAATTGCGATAAAACCACGTTTGACGAATACGAAAAATATTTCGAAAAGGCTGCGGATATAGGTTTTAACGTAATCGCGGTATCGGTAAACTGGTCGGATATCGAAACGGAAAAAGACGTGTATGACTTTTCCGTGATAAATAAGATATTAGGCTTCGGATTGAAATACGGAATAAAGGTAGATTTGCTGTGGTATTCGGCTTTAATGTGCGGAACTTCTCACGAATGGCACCTGCCGGACTATATTTTTACCGAAACTCCGCGGTATCAGATGTTTACTGACGGCATAGAAAAAACGAATATAAATATTTCCACGATCTACGGCGAAGAAACTTTTTTAAGGATAGACGACAAAACGTTTATGCAGAGAGAAGAAAAGGTCGTAAAGGCGATAATGGAACACGTTTACGAGTGGGAAGAAGCGAGAGAATTCCCTAACGTTTTAATCGGCGTGCAACTCTATAATGAAGTAGACGCATTCCCCGAAAATCGCCTTGAAAAGTATCAGGTGAGTCTGAATAACCAAAAAATCACTAAAGACGACGCCTGGAAAACGATATGTACCGCAATGGATAACTGCGGAAAGGCGTTTAAGTCGGGTAAATATAAAGTCGTCACGAGGACCAATCTTTTAAGACCGGAATGCGGCGATTTGTCGTCGTCGGGTTATAGTCCCATAGAAAGGGCGGCGCAGATATATAATCTTAAAAACGTCGATTGCGTAGGTTACGACCCCTACTTAAACGATCTTTCGCAACTAAAAATTTCCATTAAATACTATCAGGAAAAATTAAAAGATAACTTTACCCATATAGCGGAAAACGGCAGACCCAACGCCAAAGATCAGGGGGAATACTTAAACCCCGACGGCGAAATACTTACCGCCGTGTCGCTTAACTGCGGATATATATTATACGAACTCTGCTCTCCGAAACAATTTGTAAAAGAAGGCTACGGGCAAGGAATCCTTGACCCCGAAACTCTCGAAGATTACGAATATACCGAAAAGATAAGAACGATATGCAGAGCGCTTAAAAAAATATCGGAAACCGCGGCGGCGGTAAATCCCGACGACTTCGCCTGCTTCAATATCGATAGCACGAGCGGTAAAACCACGTGGAATAAAACGGTACACACCGCCGATTTTACCTTTAATTATAATACGGAAAAAGGCGCGAAAGGGTTTGCAATCGTTTACGGCGGTTATATATACGCCTTTTCTACGGACGCCGCGTCGCTAACCGTAAGTAACGGCGAAATCGAAGAGATAACTTTCGGCGAAACCGTAAACGGAGAATGGCAGACAAGCGGAACGGTCACCGCGGAAAACGGCGTATTGAATTTAGAAAAAGGTAAAGTATACAGAATAAAAGCAATATCTAACGGAAAACAGACGTCCGATACCGATATATATAAGGGGTAAAAAGGTGAAAAAGATAAAGAGAATAATAAGCGTAATAATGGCTGCCGCGGCGATAATGCCGATAGCGGCATGCGGCGGAACGCCGAGCGACGGCAGAACGGAAATAGACAGCACACTTTTTAACGAATACGCTCACGAAAACATATTTGAAACGACGGTCACGGAAAAAGGCTTAGAAATGACGGGAACGCAGAACCTTCGCGCGGCGTGTTCGAAGATGCGTTTCGCGATAGAAGAGAAGCAGAAAATAAGTTTAACCTTTACCGTGCCCGTATTTGAAGAGGATAGCGAAGAATTTTTGACTTCGGGCATAAACATGTACACAAAAACGTGCGTAGACGTGATGATGATAGGTCAGACCGAAGCGAAACCCGTCGCGCAACTAAGGCTGTGGGCGGAAAAGGCGGTAGGCGAAACCAAAGTTCACGGTAGAGTAGGGAGTTCTCTTAACGGGGAGAGCAGCGCGTACGACGGAACGTTCATAAATTCGGGAAGACCCTACGCGGACACGGAATATATCACGGGCAACATGCGCGAAAGCGCGCCGTTCACGATAGTATTCGATAAAGAAAACTTTTTTCAAAGTTACTTAAACGGCGAAACGGACGAGATAAAACCTGTCGTGGATAAAGAAAAAGGCGAAAACGAAAAAAAACTTTACGAATCGTTGTCGGAGAATTTTAAGGACGTAAAATCGGTAAGCGTGGTAATGAGGTTTTCGGGTCTTACGTACGACGACTTGCAGAAGAAAGGGTATACGGGTTTCGAAGCGAGTTCGCTTATATATATAACGGAAATCAACGGGCAAACGTTAAAAAGTTCCGACGGCAGAATAAAAGACGAAATCGCGCCCTATATATCCGTGCCGGATATCATCGAGGGCAGAAACTTAAAAGCGTATTCGGATTACGTTTACGAAGTAAAGAGTAACGAATCTGCGGAAGAAGGGCGGGAAACGGTTCTTTATTCGGCGTTTGCTACGGACGTTCTTTCCTGGAAAGACTTAAAGTATAAATTAACGGTAACCGACCCCGACGGAAAAGAAACCACGTACGACGGGCTTAACTTTTCGACGGGTAGAGCGGGAACGTATAAAATAAAAGTTACCGTTACCGACGCAAGCGGAAACGTGTATACTTCGCCCGAAAAAGAGTATATCGCAACCGATTCTTATAGAATAAACGTGGAAGGAACGCTTCCCGAAACGGCTAAAAAAGGAAGCGAAATAACGATACCTTCCGCATTTGTTACCAACGCAGACGGGTCGACAACGGATAAAGGCGGCAACCCGTATACCTACACGGTAAAGGTCATGAATCCGCTCGAAATGGAAGAAACGATAGTAAACGGCAAAGTAACGTTAAAGCGTTCGGGCGTGTACACGATAAGATATACGTCTGAAAGCGCCGACGGCAGAGATACCAAGGAATTCAGAATAAGGGTGTCCTAAAAGACGGGCGAACCGCCCGTAAATATAATTGAAAAAAAGGGGGAAAGAAGATGAAAAAAACGTTAAAAATTGCGGCTACGGCGCTTGCGCTGACGGTTTTCGCGGCGGCAGGAACAATGATAACGCCGAAAATCACGAAAGGGGAAGCTCCTGAGACGGAAATAACCGCGCCGGAACACAGAATCGTAACCGAAGAAGAACTAAACGCGGGAACGGCCAAAGACAACGCGTACAAATCGCTTTTCGATTACTGGGGAAACGCCGACGAGGTGAAGTTTACGGAAAACGGAGCGGAGATAAGCGGAAAGAACAGAAACAATATAATTAATATGTTAAACGCGCCGCTTATGGTGGACGGCGAAAACGAGATAGAACTCGTGATAAACTTTCCGCTTTTCGATAAGACCACGAACGCGCGCGTAGACGGTTCGGTGAGTAAGTTGCTGTTGAAATTTATGTCGGGCGATCAAGACACGGGCATATACGCGCATTTCTGGGGAGATAAATATAAAGCGGAAACGGGGTACGTAATGTCGGAATTTTACGCGGCAAGCGCAAGCGTAAGGAGCGTAAAACTTCCGAAAAGCCTTTTCGAAGTCGGCGGCGGAGTAAAAATCGCTTTTTCGAAAGCTAAGGGCTGGATGGCTGAAGTGTACGACGAAGAAACGGATACCGTAACCTATAAGCAGTTATTCGGCGAAGAAGAACTTGCGGCGCTTAAAACACTCGACGTAAAATACGTAACCAGAATAAACGCCATGCAAAAATGGGCGGACGCAACCGAAACCACCACAAAAATAACGGTAAAAGAAGTAAACGGACAAAGTTTTTGTCTTAAAGACGGAACTCTTACGGTAAGCGATTGTCTGAACGTGTCGGATTTTCAAATAGAAAAAGGACTTTCTTTCGGGGCGGGGCAGACGGTAAAGGTAGAATTCGGCGAAAACGAAACGATAAAACAAAATCCCGCGGCAGTGGAAAAGACTACCGACGCGGAACTGTTCGCGCTGTTTAAAATCGGCGTGGAAGACGTAAATAAAGGTTACGTCGGAATGGGCGATATCGGCTTTAAGGGGGAGAATACGGGCATATATATCACCGTAACGGACGAAAGCGACAACTCGAAAACCACCTTTTATAAAGAAACGTGGGGCAAAAAAGAAGAAACGCCTATAACCTTCGACCTTTTAAGCGCGGGCGAAAACACGGTAAAATTCACTTTCGTTACCAATAAAGGCAACGTAACGGTAAAAACGATAAAAATCACGGCTAAAGAAACGCCTAAAATAATATTCGAAAATCCGATAGTTGCCACCGTTTATCAGGGCGAAACGGTAACCGCTGTAAAAGCGCAACTCGTTTCTTTTAACGGCGAAAACGTGCTTATAGAAAATATAGAACCTAAAGTAACCTATATGGACGAAGAAGTAACGACCGTAGACGGCTCGTTTACCGCCGAAAATAAAGGGACTTATAAGGTTACTTATACCGCGGAATACGAAGGCGAAACTTACGAAAGGGAATACGAAATCACGGTAAACGAAGACTATATCGTGTCGATAAAAGTTAAGGTAAATCCGACTAAAACGACGTATACCGACGGCGAAGAATTCGATAAAACGGGTATGAAAGTCGTGGCGGTATTTACCAGCGGAAAGGAAGAAGAAATCACCGATTATACGGTAGATAAG
>JAEDMA010000016.1 GCA_016295005.1 Christensenellaceae bacterium | reverse complement strand
TTATAGTTTATATTCTGGAGCATGTTATATGAAAAAAATTATTATCGACACAGACATCGGCGTAGATTTTGACGACGTTCTCGCCCTGATGACGGGAATTGCTTTACAAAACAAAGGGGTTATCGGGTTAGACGGCGTTTCCGTCGGTACGGCAAGGGAAAACGCGAGCGCGTGCGCTTCCGCCGTATGCGATTATTACGGATTCAAAACGGATGTTCCCGTTTTTCACTCGGAAAAAATTCCTTGCGATAACACCAACGTTTACGCTACGGCGGTCGCCGAAAAGTTTAACGGAGTAAACGGCGAAGAAGATACCGTCAGATTTTTACGCAGAAAACTCGCCGCGGCGGAGGATAAGGTTACGTTTGTCTGCATAGGCCCGCTTTCGGCTGTTTCCCGACTTATCGACAGCGACGGCGACGATATTTCGCCTCTAATGGGTAACGATCTGATTTCCGAAAAAGTAGAACGCTTTTACTGTATGGCGGGGAATTTTTCTTATCTTCACCCCGAACTTTATACGGGCAAGTTTAATTACGTTCCCGAATGGAATGTAGTTCAGGACATAAAGGCGGCGCAGAACTTTATAAATAAGGTACGCGTTCCCGTAACGCTCGTTCCGTTCGAAGTGGGCGGCAAGGTTTTAAGCGGCGCGACCCTTCCCGAAAATTCTCTGGCGGGGTTTACCATAAGGCATTTTTATAAAACAAACTATAAAGAATTCCCCGGCTGCTTTTTAAGGCAGAGTTGGGATCCTATCACCGTCGCGCTCGCTTCGGGGTTGGATATTGCCGAAGTTTCCGAAAACGGAACGATTACTATTGCGGACGACGGCAAAACCGATTTTATCCCCGGCAAAGGCAATCATAGTTACGCCTTTTCGAAATACGACGAAAAAACCGTTGCCGATATGCTCGATTCTCTTTACGCCGAATTAGTCGGGAAGAAATAGGGTAAACCGATTTGATTTCGGGGTTTTTGATTTCGCGTTTCGGTGTGACGGGGTAAAACAATATATATAAGTGTATATATATCGTTTTATCGGCGGAATAGAAGAAAGGCGCGTATAAATGCGCATATATATAATGGTTTAAAAGGTTAAGCCGCTCGAATAAAACGAGCGGCTTTTTACCGTTTCGGCGTAAACCATACGGCGACAACCAAGGTCTGCGTAAAAACAAACCTCCAAAGATTAAGCGGCGGGCGGTAGATGGGTTCAACAATTTTAATTTTATAAATTAGAAATAATTACAAAAAATCTGCGACCCTGCCGCAATGAATTGCGCTGCGGCTATTGCCGCCGTGCGGTTTACGATACGTAACCCGCGGGTCTTGATTTTATTTATTAATCAAAGTGTTAGGGGTTGTAAATTGTCGGCGGGCGGTAGATGGGGTGTTAAGCGAGCGGATAATCGAGTTTTCTTTGGGTTAGGGGCATATAGATAAGGGGCATATCTATATTTGATATATCTATATGCAAAATAAGCAATTCCTAAATTTTTTTAGCCGTTGTATAATGTAACCAAAGAAAGGGGAAATAATATGTGTGAAATAAAAAAATCCACATTGGGAAGGCTCCCTGCGTATCTCGAATTTCTTTACGGAATAAAAGATAAACGGGAAACCATTTCCACGTCCGCTATCGCAGACGCTTTATCTTTCGGTTCGGTTCAGGTTAAAAAAGATTTGTCTTCCGTGTGTAACAAGGGCAAGCCTAAAATAGGGTACAAAACCGCCGAACTTATCGAAGATATAGAAAAAACGATTAAAGACGTCAACTCCGGAATCGTTTTAGTCGGCGTAGGAAAGATAGGCGAAGCCATATTAAACTACGGCGGGTTTAACAAATTCGGGTTGAAAATATCGGCGGCGTTCGACAGCGACCCGAACAAAATCGGGCGGTCGGAAAACGATATTATAATTTCCGACGTGGCGGATTTACAAAACTATTGCGAAAGCAACAAGGTGACGATAGGAATTATCGCCGTTCCGAAAGCCGACGCTCAGGCGGTTTGCGATTCGCTTATAAGCGGCGGGGTAAAAGCGATATGGAATTTCGCCCCGACCATTCTTAAAACTAATGACGACATAAACGTTATGCAGGAAGATTTAGCGCTCTCCCTTGCATATCTGAATTTAAAAACAAGATGAAGGAGATTTACCTGAATGGAAAACAAAGAATACGGTATCGTGGACAGCGTTGAAACGCTCGAAGCAAAAATCGCGCAGGTTAAGGAAGCCGAAAGAAAGTTCGCTACTTATACTCAGGAACAAGTAGACAAAATTTTCTTCGCGGCGGCTACCGCTGCAAACCAAATGCGTATTCCGCTCGCGAAAATGGCTGTGGAAGAAACGGGCATGGGCATCGTTGAAGACAAAGTCATTAAAAATCACTTCGCTTCGGAATATATCTACAACGCTTACAGACACACTAAAACCTGCGGCGTTTTAGAAGAAGACAAAGAATACGGAATTAAAAAGGTCGCGGAACCTATAGGTCTTGTTGCGGCGGTTATACCGACCACGAACCCCACTTCCACGGCGATTTTTAAAACACTTATCTCGCTCAAAACGAGAAACGGCATTATCATAAGCCCGCACCCCAGAGCGAAAAAATCCACCATAGCCGCGGCGAAAGTCGTATTAGAAGCGGCGGTTAAAGCAGGCGCGCCCGAAAATATTATCGGCTGGATAGACGTTCCTTCGCTCGAGATGACCAACCTTTTGATGAAAGAAGCGGATATCATTCTCGCAACGGGCGGCCCCGGTATGGTTAAGAGCGCTTACTCTTCCGGTAAACCCGCTCTCGGCGTCGGCGCGGGCAACACTCCCGCAATCATCGACGACACCGCGGACATTATCCTTGCGGTTAACTCTATTATCCACAGTAAAACGTTCGATAACGGTATGATTTGCGCGTCCGAACAATCGGTTATCGTTCTCGATAAAATTTACGACGCCGTTAAAGCGGAATTCGCTGCGCGCGGTTGCTACTTCTTAAACGACGAAGAAACCGAAAAGGTCAGAAAAACCATTATCATCAACGGCGCGTTGAATGCGAAAATCGTCGGTCAGCCCGCTTTCAAGATTGCGGCGCTCGCAGGCGTTACCGTTCCCGAAGGAACGAAGATTTTAATCGGCGAAGTCGAAAGCGTAGAACTCTCCGAAGAGTTCGCGCACGAAAAATTGTCGCCCGTTCTCGCTATGTATAGAGCGACAGATATAGAAGACGCGTTCGGTAAAGCCGAAAGACTTATCGCCGACGGCGGTTACGGTCACACTTCTTCTATTTATCTTAACACCATCACCGAACAGGAAAAGTTACACAATTTCTATGAAAGAATGAAAACTTGCCGTGTTCTCGTCAACACTCCTTCTTCTCAGGGCGGTATCGGCGACTTATACAACTTCAAGTTGGCTCCGTCGCTCACCCTCGGTTGCGGTTCGTGGGGCGGCAACTCCGTCAGCGAAAACGTCGGCGTTAAACATTTATTGAATATCAAAACCGTTGCGGAAAGGAGAGAAAATATGCTTTGGTTCAGAGCGCCCGAAAAAGTTTACTTAAAGAAGGGTTGTTTACCCGTCGCGCTTGACGAATTAAAAACCGTTATGGGCAAGAAGAGAGCGTTCATCGTTACCGACAGTTTCTTGTACAACAACGGTTACACTAAACCTATCACCGACAAGTTGGACGAAATGGGTATCGTTCACGAAACGTTCTTCAACGTCGCGCCCGATCCCACGCTCGCTTGCGCTAAAGAAGGTACCGCTCAGATGAGAGCCTTCAAACCCGATACCATTATCGCGCTCGGCGGCGGTTCCGCTATGGACGCAGGTAAAATTATGTGGGTTATGTACGAACACCCCGAAGCAAACTTCATGGATATGGCAATGCGTTTCATGGATATAAGAAAGCGTGTCTACACCTTCCCCACTATGGGCGAAAAGGCTTACTTTATCGCTATTCCTACTTCCGCAGGTACCGGTTCCGAAGTTACTCCGTTCGCGGTTATCACCGACGAAAAAACAGGCGTTAAATATCCGCTCGCGGATTACGAACTTATGCCTAAGATGGCTATCATCGACGCCGATTACCACATGAACGCGCCGAAAGGGCTTACTTCCTGCTCCGGTATCGACGCGGTAACCCACGCGTTAGAAGCAATCGCTTCCATGATGGCGACGGATTATACCGACGGACTTGCCATTCAGGCTTTGAAAGTTATCTTCGAATACTTGCCGAGAGCGTACGATAACGGTCCCAACGACCCCGAAGCAAGAGAAAAAATGGCTAACGCCGCTACTATGGCGGGTATGGCTTTCGCGAACGCGTTCCTCGGCGTATGCCACTCTATGGCTCACAAACTCGGCTCTTTCCACCACTTGCCGCACGGTCTTGCAAACGCGCTTATGATCGACGAAGTATTGCGTTTCAACGCGCAGGAAATTCCCGCTAAAATGGGAACTTTCCCGCAGTACGCTTATCCGCATACGCTCGCTCGTTACGCAATGGTTGCGGAAAGTCTCGGTCTTAAAGGCAAAAACGATCAGGAAAGCCTTGACAACTTAATCGACGCTATCGATAAATTGAAAGCGAAAGTAGGTATGAAACCCACCATTAAAGATTACGTTCCCGATGAAAAAGACTTCCTTGACAGACTCGACGCGATGACCGAACAGGCGTTCGACGATCAATGCACCGGCGCTAACCCGAGATATCCGTTGATGAGCGAAATCAAACAGATGTATCTCGACGCGTATTACGGGAAAAAATTCGTGGAAAAAGAATATCCCGTTCTCGAAACGGAAGAAACGGTCGACGACGTTCATAATTTCAAACAGGCTTATCGCAAAGCGAAAAAGAATATTAAATAGGGGGAATGGTTAAGATGAATTTTGACAAAATTATCGCCGTAAGGAACAATAAAACTATTTTCCGCGACAACGACAAATGTATTAAGTTGTTCGGCAAAGATTATCCTAAAGACGACATATTGAACGAGGCTCTAAACCAAGCAAGAATCGAAAGAACGGATATCAACGTTCCGAAGATTTTATCGGTTGAAAGTTTCGATGGGAAATGGGCTATCGTTTCCGAATACATCAAAGGTAAAACGGTTGCGCAACTGATGCAGGAAAATCCTGATAAAAAAGACGAATATCTCAACAGAATCGTCGATATTCAAATCGACATTCAGTCTAAAAAAAGCCCGCTTTTAAACAGACAGAGAGATAAATTCGCAAGAAAAATCATGGCGTGCGATTTAGACGCGACTACGCGTTACGATTTGCTTACGAGACTGGAATCCATGCCCAAGCACGAAAAAATCTGCCACGGCGATTTCAACCCTTCCAACGTTATCATAGACGAAAACGACAAGGCGTATATCATCGACTGGTCGCACGTTACTCAAGGCAACGCTTCGGCGGACGTCGCGAGAACGTACTTATTGTTCTGGCTTCACGGCGACATCAACGGCGCTAAAAAATATCTCGATTTGTTCTGCCAAAAAACCGGCACGGACAAAAAATACGTCCAGAAATGGATGCCGATAGTCGCGGCAAGTCAACTCGTTAAAGGGAACGAAAAAGAACGCGAATTCTTACATTCTTGGATTAACGTCGTAGAATACGAATAAGGAGAATTATTTATGAAAGTAACGGTATGTATAGGCAGTTCCTGCCACATTAAAGGTTCGAGACAGGTAGTGGAACAATTACAGTATCTGATTTCGGAAAACAAACTTGAAGACAAGGTTGAACTTTCCGGAGCGTTCTGCATGGGCAAATGCCAGGAAGGCGTTTGCGTAACGGTCGACGGCGAATTCTTCTCGGTATCGCCCGAAACGGTAAAAACTTTCTTCGAAACACAAATTAAAAACAAGTTATAAAGACGAAAGCACAAGAGAAATCTTGTGCTAAATCTTTACCTGAGGTGTACTTATGAATTCTTGTCTGGCGCTGAAAAAATCAAACTGCAAAAATTGCTACAAATGTATCAGACACTGTCCCGTAAAATCTATTAAATTTTCGGGCAACCAGGCCCACATTTTAGAAGACGAATGTATTTTATGCGGTCAATGCTTCGTCGTTTGTCCGCAGAACGCCAAAGAAATAGTGAGCGAAACGGAAAAGGTTAAAGTTATGCTTATGGCGGGCGATAAAGTTATCGTTTCGCTTGCGCCTTCCTTTATCGCAAATTACGACGGCGTAGGTATCAACGCGATGAAAAAAGCCTTGAAACAATTAGGGTTTTTCGACGTCGAAGAAACCGCCGTCGGCGCGACCATCGTTAAACGGGAATACGAAAGAATGCTCGAAAAAGAAGAAAGGGATATAGTCATTTCTTCTTGCTGTCATTCGGTAAATCTTCTTATTCAGAAATATTTTCCGAACGAATTGCAGTATCTTGCGGACGTGGTTTCGCCTATGCAGGCGCACTGCAAAGACATTAAAAAGAGATACCCGGGCGCAAAAACTGTGTTTATAGGACCTTGCGTTTCCAAGAAAGACGAAGCGCAGAGATACCCCGGCATCGTCGACGCCGTTCTTACTTTCGAAGAACTTACGAACTGGCTTGATTCGGCGAAAATAGTTTTGGAAAAGGACTTCGATAAGACGGAAAAGAGCCGTGCGAGAATTTTCCCGACGGTCGGCGGCGTTATCAATTCCATGCTCGAGAAAAAGGACGGATATACATATATCACGGTAGACGGCACGGAAAACTGCATAACTGCGTTAAAGGACATCGAAAACGGCAACATTCATAAGTGCTTTATCGAAATGAACTCCTGCGCGGGCGGTTGTATCTGCGGCCCCGTAATGGAAAAATACCACAGACTGCCCGTCCGCGACTTCGCGCTCGTTTCGAGATACGCGGGCAAAGAAGATTTCGAAGTGGACGATTACGCTCACAAAGAACTTAAAAAAGAATTAGACCCCATAATTTTAGATAAACAGATTCCTTCGGAGGAAGAAATCAAACGTATCTTAAAACAGATGGGCAAAATCTGCGTTATGGACGAACTTAACTGCGGCAGTTGCGGTTACAACACCTGCCGCGAAAAAGCCATAGCCATTTATCAGGGAAAAGCGGAAATTTCCATGTGTTTGCCTTACCTTAAAGACAAAGCCGAAAGTTTTTCCGACACCATAGTGGACAACACGCCTAACGGTCTTATAATGCTTAACGAAGAGTTGGAAGTTCAGCAGATAAACAATTCCGCGCAGAAAATGATGAATCTTCGTTCGGCTTCGGATATTTTAGGCGAACCCGTAGGCAGGATAATAGACCCCAAAATATTCAAAGACACGCTTAACACCGGCAGGGGAATAAAAGATAAAAAGATGTATCTCGCCGAATACGACAGATACATAGAAGCAACCACCGTTTACAACAGAGAATATCACCTTATTCTCGGTATCTTCAGAGATATTACCGACGTTGAAACGGAAAGAGAAAAGAAAGACGAAATCAGCCGCCAGACTATGGAAACGGCGGATAAGGTCGTCGATAAACAGATGAGAATCGTTCAGGAAATCGCTTCGCTGCTCGGCGAAACGGCTGCCGAAACGAAAATCGCCCTTTCCAAGTTAAAGGAGTCTATTAAGAATGAATAACTTTTGCGTAGACGTCGGCTATAAAAGCATAAATCACGAAGGCGAGATACTTTGCGGCGACCACGTCGATATCGTCGAGGCGGAAGACGGCGACAAAATAATCGTTCTGGCGGACGGCTTAGGCAGCGGCGTTAAAGCGAGTATTCTTTCCACGCTCACTTCGAAGATTATTTCCACCATGATGGCGGAAGGGTTAGAACTCGAAGACTGCGTCGAAACCATCGCGGCGACTTTGCCTATATGTTCCGTAAGGGGCGTCGCTTATTCGACCTTTACCATTATCCATATTATAGATAACAGAAGGGCGCAGATTATCCAGTTCGACAATCCGCACGTTATTTTATTAAGAGATAACGCCGTTTGTGAATACCCTAAAAAGGAATTGAACATAGGCAACAAAAAAATATACGAATCCAACGTCGATTTGCAGGAAAACGATATTTTTATCGCGATGAGCGACGGTTGCCCGCACGCTGGTATAGGGCAGAGTTACAATTTCGGGTGGAAAGTCGAAGACATAGGCGAGTTTATGAGCGAAATTTCGCACGTGGGATTTACCGCCAAAACGTTATCGACTATTTTAATCGACGAAGTTTTCAAACTTTACGGCGGTATGCCGGGCGACGACGCAACCGCTTGCGTGATAAGAATCATCAGAAGAGAACCTATGAACATTTTGTTCGGTTCGCCTGTCAACAAAGACGACGATAATCGTATGCTGTCGCTATTTTTTGCCAAAGAAGGGAAACACATTGTCTGCGGCGGAACGACTTCGACGATTTGCGCGAAATATCTTAATAAACCTATAAAGATGTCCTTAAACTACGAAAACACCGATATTCCGCCGACCGCCGAAATAGAAGGAGTGGACCTCGTTACCGAAGGGGTCATTACTATCGACAGAGTGCTTAAATATGCCAAAGATTATCTGAAAGACAACACCCTTTACGAAGAATGGGGGTACAGAAAAGACGGCGCATCCAAAATAGCAAGATTATTGTTCGAAGAAGCGACGGATATAAACTTTTACGTGGGAAAGGCAATAAATCCCGCGCACCAGAACCCCGATTTGCCGATAAATTTCAGCATTAAAATGAATCTCGTCGAAGAATTGTCCAAATGTCTCAGAGAAATGGGCAAAAGAGTTACGGTAAGTTATTTTTAATCGGAGAAAATATGAAAATATTTGATACTAAAGTTCAGCATCTTAAATACAAAGTATTGAAAGAAGTCGCAAGGCTCGCCTGGAAAGATCAGTTATACGAAAACCTTATAGATATTCCTAAAACGATAGTCCCCGGCAACACTCCTACTATGCGTTGTTGCGTTTATAAGGAGAGGGCTATTCTTGCCGAAAGGGTCAAACTCGCCATGGGCGGCAACGTAGACGAAAAAAATATTATCGAAGTAATAGACATCGCTTGCGACGAATGCCCCGTGGGCGGGTATGAAGTTACCAACGCCTGCCGCGGCTGTCTTGCGCACAGATGTGTCGACGCGTGCAAGTTCGGCGCTATTTATATCGACAACAATTACGTCGCCCATATAGACAAATCCAAATGCAAAGAATGCGGCGCGTGTTCCAGAGTTTGTCCGTATACGGCTATCGTCTGCAGCAAAAGACCTTGCCAGAACGCTTGCAAAGTAAAGGCGATCAGTATGAACGAACAGAAAGCCGCTATTATAGATCAAAGCAAATGTATTTCCTGCGGCGCGTGCGTTTATCAATGCCCGTTCGGCGCGATTACCGACAAATCGTTCATATTAAACGCTATCGACATTATTAAAAAGAGCGAAAACAACACCAAATACAAGGTTTACGCCGTAGTCGCTCCGTCGATTGCGAGTCAGTTTACCTACGCCAAATTAGGGCAGGTTATAAAAGGACTTAAAGAGTTAGGGTTCTATTCTATCGTAGAAGCGGCGCTCGGCGCGGATATGGTCGCGTACGACGAAGCCGAAGAACTTTCCGAAAAAGGATTTTTAACCAGTTCCTGTTGTCCCGCGTTCGTTAATTACATAGAAAAGAACTATCCCGATCTCGTTAAATATATTTCGTCCAACCTATCGCCTATGGCGAAAATCTCCGAATATATCAAAGGTAACGACAAAACGGCGAAAATCGTATTCATCGGACCTTGCACGGCGAAAAAAGCCGAGATTTTAAGGGAAAGAGAGAAACAAATCGTCGACGTGGTCATCACTTTCGAAGAATTGCAGGCGCTTTTCGACAGCAAAGAAATAGACTTACCAACTTTGGGCGAAGACGTTCTGGATAACGCTTCTTATTACGGCAGAATTTTTGCGAGATGCGGCGGTCTGACCGACGCCGTAAAACAAGCGTTGAAAGAACACGGCATTACAGATTTCGAATTGAAACCTATCGCTTGCAACGGCATAGAAGAGTGTAAACTTGCTTTATTAAAGAAATCTAAAAATCTTACGGACGCCAACTTTATCGAAGGAATGGCGTGCGTGGGCGGTTGTATCGGCGGCGCAGGGTGCCTTACTCACGGAGAAAAGAACAAAATCGACGTCGATAATTACGGCAAGCTTGCAATGGAAAAAACCATTAAAGAAGCCATCGGCATTATACCCGAAAAAAACTGAAAGCAGCCCACGAACAGATAACCTGTTCGTGGGAATTTTATCGTGTAAGACCGTTATTGCGGCAAAAGCATAAGGGTATTGTTTTTAAGCATTTTTATTTATCGTCAATACGATATATACTATAATCGTAACAATGCTTAAACGAGTTTAAGCAAAAGAATTTTAACCGATCGGAACGAAGACGCAGTTTTTTAACCGCGTCTTTGTTTTGTTTTAATTTTTCCGGTCGGATTGCTATTTAAGATACGGGGCGAAATTTTGCGTTTCAGTTCCCGATTTCTGCGACGAATTGCAACTAAATCGGTAGCAATTTACAAGCGATTTTTAATATTTTAAAGTTTAAAAACCGTAAAATTTATTGACTTATATTCGCGTATTTTGTATAATATCATTTGGTTAAAATTCAAAGGAGGGCTTATAATGGCTCATTTAAGTGAAGCGGCTGTAAAACAGATTAACGAAATCATTGACAGATACGTTAACGAAAATACTCCGCTTATGATGATTTTGAGCGATATTCAGAAGGAATTCGGATATATACCGCTCGAAGTGCAGGAACTCGTTTCGGAAAGAACGGGAATTCCCGTCGCCGAAATTTACGGCGTCGTTACTTTCTATTCGTTCTTCTCTTTGCAACCCAAAGGAAAGTACGTAATCGGATGCTGTCTCGGAACGGCGTGCTACGTTAAAGGCGCGCAACAGGTTATCGATAAATTTTCCGAACTGCTCGGTATCAACCCCGGCGAAACGACTAAAGACGGTCTTTTCACGATAGACGCTCTTCGTTGCATCGGCGCGTGCGGTATTGCCCCCGCGGTTTCCATTAACGGAAAAGTTTATCCTAAAGTCGCTGTTTCCGCGGTAAAGGGAATAATCGACGAATATAAAGCGTTAGGAGGAGTAAACTAATGGAAATTAAGAATTTCGATCAATTAAACGAGGTTTCTTGCAAATGCTCCGAATGCCTTGATTCCAAATTTACGGGCGCGGACGGAAAACGTCATATCGTTCTTTGCGGCGGTACCGGCTGTCTTTCTTCTCATTCTACCGAAATTATGGAAGAATTCAAAAAACTAATCGAAGAAAAAGGTCTGGGGGATAAGGTTACCGTCAATCAGGTAGGTTGCTTCGGCTTTTGCTCTCAGGGGCCTTTCGTTAAAATTTACCCCGAAGATACTCTTTATCGTATGGTACACATCGAAGACGTCGCTACCATAGTCGAAAAAGACATTATCGGCGGCGAAATCGTAGATGACCTTTTATACGTTGACCCCAACACTTCCAAAAAGGTTATCAAGCAAGACGAAATCAACTTCTATAAAAAACAGGTTCGTATCGCTCTTCACGGTTGCGGTTCCATTAACCCCGAAAAAATAGAAGAAGCGTTGGGCGCAGGCGCGTTCAAAGGTCTTGCGAGAGCCTTACAGATGGACAGACAGGACGTTATAAACGAAGTATTGAACTCCGGCATTCGCGGCCGCGGCGGCGCGGGTTTCCCCACCGGCAGAAAATGGCAGTTCGCGTATAATCAGCCCGCAGGCGACAAATTCGTAGTCTGCAACGGCGACGAGGGCGACCCGGGCGCGTTTATGGACAGGTCCATTCTCGAAGGCAACCCTCTGGCTGTTATCGAAGGTATGATGATAGCGGGTTACGCTATCGGCGCGCAGAACGGTTATTTCTACGTCCGCGCGGAATATCCCATCGCGGTAAACAGATTAAAAATCGCTATTAAGCAAGCGGAAGAATGCGGTCTTATCGGCGACAATATTTTAGGCACCGATTTTTCGTTCAGAGTACATATCAGACTCGGCGCGGGCGCTTTCGTCTGCGGCGAAGAAACCGCTTTATTAAATTCTATCGAAGGCAAACGCGGTATGCCGCGTCCCCGTCCGCCGTTCCCCGCAGTTAAGGGGTTATGGCAGAAACCGACCATCGTAAACAACGTCGAAACGCTCGCTTGTATTCCTTACATTTTAAGAGAAGGCTGCGAAAAATTCGCTAAACTCGGCACCGAAAAATCCAAGGGTACCAAAGTTTTCGCGCTCGGCGGAAAAGTCAATAACGTAGGTCTCGTAGAAGTTCCTATGGGAACTACTTTAAGAGAACTTATTTACGACATCGGCGGCGGTATTCCTAACGGAAAGAAATTCAAGGCTATTCAGACCGGCGGTCCTTCCGGCGGCTGCCTTACCGAAAAAGATCTCGACACCGCTATCGACTACGATACGCTCGTTGCAAGAGGGTCTATGATGGGTTCCGGCGGCGCTATCGTTATGGACGAAGACAACTGTATGGTAGACGTTGCCAAATTCTATATGGAATTCATCTGCGACGAATCCTGCGGTAAATGTTCGCCCTGCCGTATCGGTACAAAGAGAATGCTCGAAATGCTCAACAAAATTACAGACGGCAAAGCGACAATGGAAGATCTCGACAGTTTGCAGGAACTTGCCGACAACATAAAGAGCAACTCTTTGTGCGCGTTAGGTCAGACTGCTCCTAACCCCATTCTTTCCACTCTTAAAGCGTTCAGAGAAGAATATATCGCGCATATCGTCGATAAAAAATGTCCCGCGCACGTCTGTAAAAAACTTATGAGATACGATATCGATAAAGATAAATGTATCGGTTGCGGTCTCTGCGAAAGACAGTGTCCCGTTGCGGCTATCTCTAAAACCGATTACGTTGCCGAAGGACATAAACTGCCTTCGAGAGTTATCGATAACGATAAGTGCATTAAGTGCGGTTTATGTATGGCTTCCTGTAAATTCAAAGCCATCACCAAGAAGTAAGGGGGGTATATAAATGTCTAAAATCAACATTAAAATAGAAGGCGTACCTTATCAGGTAGAAGAAGGTTTAACTATCTTAGAAGCCGCAAAACAATGCGGTTACGAAATTCCTTCGCTTTGCGCGTTTAATCACGGCGAATGCTCGCTCGCTTCTTGCAGAGTTTGTCTCGTAGAAGCGACCGGCGCAAGGGGACTCGTCGCTTCCTGCGTTTATCCCGTAGCGGAAGGTATGGAAATCACCATTTCTTCGCCCAAGGCTACCGCGGCAAGAAGAGTTTCGGTTGAACTTTTACTTTCCAACCACAACCGTAATTGTCAGGAATGCGACAAAAACGGCAAATGCGAACTTTTACACGTCGCTAAAATCACCGGCGCGAAAGAAGACGCGTTCGCAGGCGAAAAAACGCCCGCAACGTTCGACGCTTTAACGCCCACCATTAAAAGAGACACTTCCAAATGCGTTCTTTGCGGCAGATGTATCGAAAGATGCAAAAACGCGCACGGAATCGGTATTTTAGGTTTCGAAAACAGGGGATTCAAAACTATTGTTGCCCCCGCTGAAAACAGAAGTTTTATCAATTCGCCCTGTATTATGTGCGGTCAGTGTATCAACGTTTGTCCTACCGGCGCGTTGATGGAAGTTTCGGAAATCGAAAAGGTTGACGCGGCTATGAAAGCGGGCAAATACGTAGTGGTTCAGACCGCTCCCGCGGTAAGAGCCGCTCTCGGCGAAGAATTCGGTATGCCCGTCGGCACTCCCGTTACCGGTAAAATGGTTGCGGCTCTTCGCAGATTAGGATTCAAAAAGGTTTTCGATACCGACTTTGGGGCAGACCTTACCATTATGGAAGAAGCGGCCGAACTTTTAAGCAGAATTAAAAACGGCGGAACTCTTCCGATGATTACTTCCTGCTCGCCCGGTTGGGTCAACTATGCGGAATATTATTATCCCGATCAGTTAGACCACCTTTCTTCCTGCAAATCTCCGCACGAAATGTTCGGCGCGATTCTTAAAAATTATTACGCGCAGAAAGTCGGCGTAAATCCCGAAGATATGTACGTCGTTTCCATCATGCCTTGCTCTTGCAAAAAATACGAAAAGGGCCGTCCGGAAATGGAAAGCAACGGCTATCGCGACGTCGACGCCGTTCTCACTACCAGAGAACTCGCAAAACTCATCAAACGTTCGGGTATCAAATTCAATAAGCTTCCCGACGAAGATTACGATACCGATATCGTTCACGATTATTCGGGCGCAGGCGTTATATTCGGCGTAACCGGCGGCGTTATGGAAGCGGCGCTTCGTACCGCTTACTTCGCTTTGACGGGTAAAGAACGCGAAGGCGTAGTATTTAAGGAAGTCCGCGGCTTCGAAAGCATCAGAGAAGCGGAATTCGACCTTAACGGACAAAAGATTAAAGTTGCCGTTACTTCGGGCATGAAAGGAGCGAAAGTTCTTCTCGACCAGATAAGAGCGGGCAAATCGCCTTACACCTTTATCGAAATTATGGGTTGCCCCGGCGGCTGCATCAACGGCGGCGGCCAGCCGTACGTAAGAGAAGTGTTCCTTCCCGACGAAGCGGACGACATTATGGACACCTACGTTGCGAAGAGAGCCAACGCGCTTTACAGCGAAGACGAAAGACAAACCGTTCGTCAGTCGCATAACAATCCGCAGATTAAGGCTTTGTACGAGGAATTCCTCGGCGAACCCAACTCGCATAAAGCGCACGAACTTCTGCACACCACTTACAACAAAAACAGAGAAAGATTTAACTAAGCTTTCGACAGTACCGCCCCGAAGAAATTCGGGGCGGTAGTTTATGCCTTTTTATCCGGGTAAAACGCTTTCGGGTCGGGAAAACGGTTTTTAGCGGGGTAAAGGTACAAAGGGGAAAAATTTTATTTTATAAAAAACCGCCTGCAGGCATAAAACTTGCAGGCGGTTTTGTTGTAATTGTAATTAAAGAAAAACGTTTAATCGTAGCGGCGAACGTTCGCCGAGATGTAAAGACGCTATTTTAACTGTTTTTTTTATTAAAGAGTTTGTAAACGATTCGCGGTTGTTATTTGTTTTCTTCGTTTTCATCAAGCGGTTCTTCGTAAATTTCGTTTACCATTTTGTCGAGTTGTTTTTTCGCTTTATTTACTTTTGCCGAGAACGTAAGGGTTATAACCAATCTTCTTACGCCTTCGACGACGAGAGCGATTCCCGTGATAATCATAACCGATTCAAACGTCGTGTAGAACATTATTATAATTCCGAGTACCATAGTAAGCGCGGAAGTTATAACTAAAATAACCCAACCGGAAATCCCTGCTCTCGCGCAGTCGATACCGTCTGCTAAACCTTGCGCGGAATCGAGAAGAATGAACAATCCGAAAAGTACCGTTAAAATACTTTGTATAACGTAGGGGTTGACAAGACAGAAAATACCGGTTACGGTAATCGATATGGACAATACTATCGCGGTGGAAGTGAAAAGTCCGCCGTAAAGTACCGATTTAACGAATACGGTTATGCCTATCGCTAACAGAGAGCAACCGAATACGACGCATAAAACGTCTGCCGAACGGTCGGGCATGGCGATACACAAAACGCCGACGGCGATTACGATTACAGAGATAAGAATACTATCCCATTTTGCGAGTTTAAACTGTTTTTTTAATTCATTCATAGTTTTTTCTCCTTGTACTATAAAATTTTTTATATTTTTATTTATTGCGCGTTTACGCGTTTTTTAATCGTTTACACGCGGGGTTAAAGTCGGGTGCCCGTAAGTTCCGAAATCTTGGTAAGTTTTTCCGCGGCGGCTTCGCCAATGATTTTTAATCCTGCGTTGTTATAGTGCGGCCCGAATTCTTTGGGGTTTAAATAAACGGGGTTTACCGACAATTCGGCGGTAACGTCGGTTAATATAACGAAGTCCGAATCGATATTTGTAACCGCTTCCTGCGCCGTCATAATCGCTTCGTCCGACTTCTTTTTCTCTTCGAAAGACCTTTTATCCCAGTCGGCGTAAGCGGCGAAATATCCCGTTTTTATAATGCAGAATTTATCGAAGTAAAATTCTTTCTTAAAATCGTTTTTAAGTTCGATAAGCCGCTCTTCGTATTCTTTTTGAGAAGTGTTTTTTATTGCGTCCGATTCACCTTGAAGCCAGATTACGTAAATTTTATTTATAACGCCCGCTTCGGCGGCTTTTTTTATGCCCGCAACGTTCTTTTTTACTGCGGCGGCAAATCTTTCGGTTCCCTTTTCCCATTCGGATATGGAAGTGTTGCCTTTCGCGGAATGAATCGCCACGGTTTTTCCGCGCGTCTTTGCATACTCTTTCGTAAAATAGGGAAGCATAGAACCGTTTTTCAGCGCGGCTGCGGCAAGAATAAGATTTCCGTCGCTGTCCGTCACGTCTTCGCCCGTGGGGGAAGTTAACGGTTCGAGACTATCTGTTAAGTATTTGTATTCGTATATATTTTCGTCGGGGGGAAAGTTGCATTTTTCTCCCGTAGAGCCTTGCATATTGCTTTGACCCATAAAAATCAATACGTCCATTTTATTTTCTCCGGATTGCGTGACGTCGTGTGTTTGTTCGTTGTTTTGCGTCGTTTGTAAACCAAAGCCCTTGCCGCAATAAATTGCGGTCGCGATTATCATCGCTTTGCGGCTTACTTTCAGTAATCCGCAGGGCTCGATGAAATACTGCGAAGTCGTAAACCCTTGCAAGCAAGTTTTCTCGTAGTATACTTCGGGAATCAAACTATTTGTCTAACGACAAAGACTTTGAAACTCTGACGAGTTTCAGCAAAAACAAAAATGTTTTTGCGCTTCCCTTGTGAAATACAGCGTAAAAATACCGGCAAATGCTACGCGCTTGCGTATTTTTACTTGTATTAAAATTCAAGCAAACATTTTTGCGCCGAATTTCAAGAAAGCGTGCGAAATTTTAGAATAAAAATTTGCGGGGGACGATAGTCCCGAAGCGTTCGAAGAACGCTTCAACGCTTGTATTATATCTACGCCCTTGCCGCAATAAATTGCGGGCGCGATTATCATCGCTTTGCGGCTTACTTTCAGTAATCCACAGGGCTCGATGAAATACTGCGAAGTCGTAAACCCTTGCAAGCAAGTTTCCGACTTCTTGTATTATACTCTTATGAAAATAAAATGGCAATACAAATTTATGGGTTTTGTCGGAATCTGTATCATTCGGGGGCGTAACTTGCATATATTTATTATAGAAAAGCATAAAAAGGAGAAAAAAGATGTCGTTTTTCTGTAATTTCCAATCGGATAAATGTCCGGGGCCTATTACCGGCAACCCGTTGAACGGTTTATGCGAGAAGGTTTGTTTGCAGGCTAAAAAAGTCTTCGACGCGTGTATGCAACAAACGCAACTCACAGATATAGTCCTTAACATAACCAACTTAACGCCGAGTAATCCTACATATCCGTTGACCTTTATCAGCGCGAAAAGCACCGTTTCCGAAGGCACGATAAGTAATCTTATTATAGAGCCTATCCCCGAAAGAGAACGCGCGGCAAGAGTCAAAGCGGATATTATTATTCCCGTTTCGGTGGCGTACACCGACGCAAACGGGGTAGAAGGCGTTGCGACTTCCACGGTAACCGTCACTAAAGACGTTATTTTAAATATTCCGTCGGCGTCCATTATGCCGTACACGGTAGAAGCCGTCGTTTCGCTCGTTTCGACGCAGGGCGCGTATACAGGGGTAAATCAGTTCACGATAGACTGTTGCGTGTCTATAATAATGAAAGTCGTTATGGAAGTCGAACTTCTCATTCCGTCCTACGGATATACGGCTATTCCGCCCTGTCAGGACTACACTCAGGAAGTTTGCGCCGGATTTTTCGAACTGCCCGTGTACCCCGAACGGTAAAAACGCGGCGAAACGCTTTACGCGTCACAAAAAATTCGTTTTTTTACGCAAGGAGT
>JAEDMA010000116.1 GCA_016295005.1 Christensenellaceae bacterium | reverse complement strand
CGTAATACATAGAAAACGTTATTTTATTATGGTTACCCGAACGGAAATACGGGTCGCACTGCATATACGAAAGAACGTCGTTCATCCAACCCATATTCCATTTATAGTTAAATCCGAGTCCTCCTATATCCGTCGGTTTGGTAATCAAAGGGAAAGCGGTAGATTCTTCGGCTATCATAAGGGCGTCCTGAAATCTTTCGAAAACGGCGCAATTAAGTTTTTGTAAAAACGCTATCGCTTCGAGATTATAATTCCCGCCGTTTACGTTGGGGATCCACTCTCCGTCCTTTTTGCCATAATCGAGATAGAGCATAGAAGCAACCGCGTCGACGCGTAAGCCGTCGATATGAAAAACGTCCATTAAAAACACGGCGTTGGATATAAGAAAACTTTCTACTTCGTTTCTGCCGAAATCAAAAATCCTCGTACCCCATTCCTTATGTTCCATCCTATCCCAACCTTGATTTTCATAACAAGGAGAGCCGTCGAATTCGAATAAACCGTGTTCGTCTTTAGGAAAATGCGCGGGAACCCAGTCAACTATGACAGATATTCCTTTTTGATGGAAAGCGTCGACAAGCGACATAAAATCGTGCGGCGTTCCGAATCTCGAAGAAACGGCATAGTAGCCCGTAACCTGATACCCCCACGAACCGTCATAAGGATATTCCGACACGGGCATAAATTCAACGTGCGTATACCCCATACTAACAACATAATCGACCAAATCGTCGGCAAGTTCTTTATAAGTATAATAGCCGCCGTCCTTATGTCTTTTCCACGAAGCAAGATTTACTTCATAAATATTCATAGGTTTATCGTACGGGGGCTTTTTACCGGACATATACTCGCCGTCTTTCCATTCGTAGCCGCCAAGTTCGTATATTTTCGAAGCCGTACCGGGAGGCGTTTCCGCATGAAACGCGTACGGATCGGCTTTAAAAACGGTTTTATTGCCGTTTGTGACGGCAAACTTATAATTATCGTATTCTTTTAACCCTTCGACAAAACACTCGTAAACACCGCCGTCGGTAACACGTTCCATTACGTTTGCTGACGCATCCCATTCGTTAAAATCGCCAACAACGGAAACGGACGTCGCTCTCGGCGCCCAGGTACGGAAAAACACGCCTTTTTTATTTTCAAACACACCGAAATGCGCGCCCATAATTTTATAGGCGTTATAATTCGTTCCCTGATGAAAAAGGTATAAAGGGAGTTCTTCGTTTTTATTCTGTTTTCCTACGGGTCGGTTCGTCTGCATAGCGGTTAACAAAAATATTCGGGATTCTTTTTGGGAGAATTGTCCATCTCTTCCTTGGTTGTTTCATATCCTTTTTTGCCGAAAAGCGCGTAGGTAGCATTCTTTCCGCCTTCGACGCCCGGCTGGTTAAAGGTATCGATATTAAGCATTTCGCCGGCAAACGCAGTTTCCATCTCAAACATAAACAAAAGTTGACCTATAGTGAAAGCGTTTACTTCCGGTAAAGTAATAGTATAGTTAAGCCTGTTTGCAGTAGTTAAAGCGTATTCCGTCGCTTTTCTTTCGGCGGTAATAAGCTCGTTCATCGTATGTCCGCAAAGGAAAGAAACATCGGGAATATCCTTACAACCTTCGCTTATTTCTACCGTCGTACGATAGTTTTCAACCCCTATAAGAGTAATTACCTTATCGAACGGTCCTTCTCTGTAAAGTTGAACCTGGGAGTGCTGATCGGTTACCCCCAAAGATTTTACGGGCGTCTGCCCCGCATAAACCTTATTTCCGTTTTTATCTACCGCCTTGCCGAGACTTTCTCCCCAAAGTTGGCAATACCAGTCGGCAATATATTTAAGGCTGTCCGCATAAGGCATCATAACGGATATGTTTTTACCTTTCTGCATAGCAAGGTATTCCAACAGCGCAGACATTAAAGCAGGATTTTTCCTTACGTCTTTATTTTTACAGATTTTATCCATATATGCAGCGCCTTTAAGCAATTCTTTAATGTCTATACCGACAACCGCCGCAGGAAGAAGCCCAACGGGGCAAAGTTCTGAAAATCTGCCGCCTACGCCGTCGGGAATATAGAAAGTCTTTAACCCTTCTTCCCTTGCAATCTTTATAAGGTTGCCTTTCTTTTCGGAAGTTGTCGCAATCATATGATCTTTCGCTTTCGCGCCGAGTTTGTCTTTTAATATCTTCATTATAATAAGATATTGCGCCATGGTTTCGCTCGTCGCGCCGCTCTTCGTGATAACGTTAAAACAGGTTTTTTCGATGTCTATTACGTCTAAAAGCGCTTTCATCCTTTCGGGGTCAACGTTATCTTCAACGTATAGTTTCGGCGCTTTTCTTACCTTTTTAGGCAATTCATTGTGTCTTAAATGGCACAGCGCCTGAAATACGGCTATCGGACCGAGAGCAGAACCGCCGATTCCCAAAACCACAAAATTATCAAATTTTTTCTTTACGTCTTTCGCCGTCGCGATTATATCTTCAACTATTTCTTTCTGGTTGTACGGAAGTTCCGTCCAGCCCATCATGCCCGTACCGCGGTTAGCCTGTACGGTTTTATATGCGTTTAAAACGAGTTGTCTGTTGTCTTTGAAATCTTCTTCCGAAAAGCCCTGATCGACGCCGACAAATTCCCGCATCATATTGTTATAATCGAGTTTCAGTTCCATGTCCTTGCGCCATTGCGCATTGTTTTTTGCCATTTTAGTCCTCCAAATTTTAGTACGTTTTATTTATAATAAGTTTTAATTCGCTTATTAGTTTTTTATTTTTATCAAAACAACCGTTTTATATAATAGTTTACTACTCATATAATAATATAATACAGTAAAAAAGTCAATATTGCCCGTCAATAATTTTAATCTTTTACAAAAAAACAGCCCGTTTTTTCGGGCTGTAATTTTTAATTCGTCAAATCTTTTAATTGTTCTTTCAGTTTGTTTCTCATATCGATATATTTATCGAGTTTTTCGCGTTCTGCGTCGACCAACGATTTAGGCGCTTTGGCAAGGAATCCGTTGTTTGCAAGTTTTCCGCTCGCTCTCTGAATTTCCGTTTCAACTCTTTCTATATCGGCTTTAATCTTCGCGATTTCTTTTTCAAAATCTACGAGTTCTCCGAGCGGAACAAACAATTCCGCGCCGTCAATAACCTGATTAGCCGTCTTTTCCGTCAACTCACTCTTGTCGGTAATAAAAATTATTTTATCTACCCCTGCGAGTTTTTCAATATAAGTCTGGCAGTCTTTAACGGGTTTGACTTTTTCCGTTCTGATATAAAGAGTAACCTTTTTAGAAGGCGCGGCTTCCGCTTTCGCCTTTATATTTCTTACGGTTTTTATTATTTCTTTAACGAAATCGATTTCTTTAACCGCCGCAGAATAATTGCTCTTCGAATTATATCTCGGGAAATCCGTAACCATAATCGAACCCGTCGTACCGGGAATATTCTGATAAATTCTTTCGGTAATAAACGGCACAAACGGATGAAGAAGTTTCATCGTTTCGCCGAGAACGTATACCAAAACGCTTATAGTATAATCACGTTTTTTATCGTCTTCTCCGTACAAAACGGGTTTCGTCAACTCGATATACCAGTCGCAGAAATCGTTCCAGACAAATTCGTACAGATTAGAAAGAGCAACGCCCATTTCGTATTTTTCCATATTGACGGTCACGTCTCTAATCGTTTTATTTAGTTTTGTGATAATCCATTTATCGGCAACGTTAAGTTTGCATTCTTTAACGGGATAAATATTTTTCCCTTCGGCGTTCAACAAAACAAATCTCGAAGCATTCCAGATTTTGTTCATAAAGTTTCTCGCGCCTTCGACTTTTTCGTCGGAAAATCTCATATCGCTCCCCGCCGAAACGCCGTTTATAAGGGAAAAACGCAAAGTGTCGGCGCCGTATTTTGCGATAATAACCGTCGGATCTATACCGTTACCTAACGACTTACTCATTTTTCTACCCTGAGCGTCGCGAACAAGACCATGAATCAAAACGTCCTTAAACGGAATCCGTTTCATATGTTCAAGTCCGGAGAAAATCATCCTCGCTACCCAGAAGAAAATTATATCGTAGCCGGTAACCAAAACGTCGGTCGGATAAAAATATTTTAAATCTTCC
>JAEDMA010000115.1 GCA_016295005.1 Christensenellaceae bacterium | reverse complement strand
GATATGCTCTTTGACTGCATAGAAAAAAACGGACTTATAAAATAATTAAAACTTGCGTGGCTATAAGCAAAACTTGCGCGCACAATTTATCGGCAAAAACGCAGAAAGCCTGCTATAAGTCGGTTATTGCGTGTTTTGCGTTACAAAAATACGCGGGTGCGCCGTATAAAATCGGGCTTTTCCGATTATTTAAGGTGAAAAATTGAAAAAGTATAACAGCGCCGTTTTTTACGGCGATTCCATAACCAAAGGGACGTACACGAAAGAAGGAGATTCTATGCCCATGCGCATAGCGAACCCCGCTTATTGCTATATCGTCGCTAAAAAACTCGACGTTAAAAATTACGAAAATTTCGGAATAAACGGCGTTTCTTACAGCAATGCAAGCAAGGTTATGACCGATGAAGCGTTTTGTAACAGAGTAGGTGACTGCAAAACTGCTGACGCGATTTTCGTCGCTTTCGGAACGAACGATTACGGAACGGACGTGCCGATAGGAAAATCGGGCGATAATACGACTTTAACCTTTTTCGGCGCGGTCGATTATTGCTTGAAAACGCTTAAAGCGCGCGCGCCGTTATCCGATATTTACGTTTTGTTGCCGTTGCCGCGAGTTGACGAAAACAAGTCGAACAAATCGGGCTTTACGCTTGACGATTACAGAAATGCAATTACCGAAGTCGGCAAAAAGTACGGAGTTACTATAATGGACGGCAAAAAATTACCCGTTAATCCGTCGAATGAAAACGATAAACAAAACATTATTTTCGACGGAACGCATTTTAACGATTACGGGCATAAACTTATTGCCGATCTTATTTTGGAATACATAAAGTAAACGCCGATCGATTCCGCCGAAAAACATAAAAACGGGCGATAAAAAGCCGCTCTTAATCAAAAGTGCGGCTATAGGTTGATTATTTGACGTTTAATCGGTTAAAGTTAAAGATGTTTTTCCGTTTGTTCCGATCGTTTTTCCGCTCGGAAGAACTATGGTCGCAAAACAGTTTTCGGGAATTTCTATTTTGTATTCCACAGAATTGTTTCTGACCGAAAACTTTACTTTAATCAATCCTTGCGGAGTTTTCTTTTCAACCTGCATTTCGGGTATTCGTTTATCAGGGTGCGGGGCGATATGAATTTTATTATAGCCCGCGCCGTCGTCGTCGACCGTTATGCCGATGGCATAGTCGAATATCCAGGAAAACACCGAGCCGTAAGCGTAATGGTTGAACGAGTTCATATCGGGATCGGCAAAATCGCCGTTTTCGTTTATACCGTTCCAACGCTCCCATACGGTGGTCGCTCCCTTCGTGACGGGGAACAGCCATGACGGCATTTTGTCGGATAAAAGCAGATCGTACGCTTGTTTCGGATAACCGTTATCGGAAAGTGCTTTAAGAATATGCGGCGTACCGATAAAGCCCGTTGTCAGATGTCCTTTTTCTTTAACGAGTTCGGATAAACGTTTTGCAAGCGTTTTGCGTTCGTCGTCATTACAAAGGTCGAAATTAAGAATAAGCGAAATTGCAGTCTGAGTGTCGTTTGAAACGTGTCTTGAGTAAACGTTCGGGTGCGGCGTTTTCGGGTCGCCGTCGGCTACAGGGCAAACGACGGGCAGGCCGTTTTTCAAAAAGGCTTTGCGGAATTCTTCGCGGATGGAATTATAAAGACCGTCGTATTTAATAAAATCGTCGGTTTTGCCAAGAAATTTTGCCGCTTTTGCGCATAACAGAGCAGAATACGCGTAAAACGCGGTTGCTATAAGGTCGGTCTGCGTACTGCCGAGCAACTCGTTTTCTATATCCATAGCAAGCCAGTCGCCGTAATGCATATCGCCCGCCCATAAATAAGGCGTGCCGTAGTTTTGCGCGCGGGTTTCGATATAGTTAACCCATTTTTTCATCATCGGGTAGTGTCGCGAAAGAAACTTTTTATCGCCGCAGGCAAGGTATGTTTCCCACGGGCAAACGGTTGCCGCGTCACCCCAGCCGGCGGATATGTTCCCGCAAAAAACCGCGGGAATAACGCAAGGGATCGCTCCGTCGTCGTGCTGATCGAGCGACATATCGGTAAGCCACCGATCATAAAACCGCTTAACGTCGAAATTTATGTTAGCCGTGCGGCAGAAAACCTGCGAATCGCCCGTCCAGCCGAAACGCTCGCTGCGTTGCGGACAGTCGGTGGGAACGTCGGTGAAATTGCTTTTTTGCCCCCATATTATATTCGAAAACAGTTTGTTTATCCGCTCGTCCGAACAAGAAAAACTGCAGGTTTGCTCCATTTCGGTATACAAGGCGACGGCGGTAAACATAGAAGCGGCAGGGTTTTCTTCGGGGAATTCGTCGATTCTTGCGTAGCGGAAGCCCTGATATGTAAAGTGCGGACGGTGAATTTTCTGTTTTCCGTCAAGCACATACTCGGTTACGGCTTTTGCCCACTGCAGATTGCCGTTATAAAAATTGCCGAGTTTATCAAGCATTTCCCCGTGTGACAGTTTTATGCGTTCGCCCGCGTTGCCTTTGTAGTTAATTTCTACAAACCCCGCAATTTCTTGTCCGAAGTCGATTACTTTTTCGCCGTTCGGTGCGGTAATAATTTTAATTGCTTTAAGTCTTTCGTGCGGTATTACATGCCCGCCGTAAAAAGGAACGGCTGCAGGCTTTTTGCCTTTATCCATTTCGGCTTTCCCGAAAACGGTTACCGGCGCGGTAAGATCGCAAAGTTCGCCCTGATAAAAGTCCGAACTTATTACGGTAGAAGAAGCTATAAGCCAGTTTTCGTCCGTATCGAAACGTTCTTTTACGCCGTTTTCGAAAGTTAAGTCGAAATGCGCGGCGACTGCGACGTTATCGAAAAAGTGAATTTTGTCGTTTTCGCGGTAGTGGTGCGACGAAATGTCGCCGAGTGCATAACCGTTACCCGCAAGTATGGCAATAGTGTTTTTGCCGACCGACAGTAATTTCGTTATATCGTATTTTACGAACATAACTCTTTTTTCGCTCGTCCAACCGGGCGCGAAAAAACTATCGCCGCATTTTTTGCCGTTTATAATAAGATCGAATACCCCGATAGCTGTAACGTATGCCACTGCTTTTTTCGGTCTTTCGGTAAAAGATTTTTCGCAAAAAAAGATAGGGCAACTCTTCGTATCGTATGGGGAGCGGATGTAATTAAAGTCGATTTTCATGGTCTTTTTCCAACCTGTTTTTTATCAGTAAACAGTATATTATTTCTCGTTTATAAAGTCAATTAAATGACTTCTTACGGTAAATAAAACAATCGAAAAAGTAAAAAAAGGGGCTATAAGTCGATTATCGGCTATTATTTATCGAGTAAAGCAAGGCTTTTACGTCGGCTATGCTTTAATATACGTTAAGCGGCGCGAATTTTGATTTTCAGCGAAACAAAACAAAAAAAGGAGAACGATATGTCAAACGATATTTTGCGCGCGATTATGGAAAATGTTAAAGACGGCAAAACCGTTGCGCTGGATAAAAAGGAATATCATGTGTGGTCTGACGACTGCCTTACCGTTACGGGATATAATTTCAGTAATACCGCATCAATTGAAGAAAACCCGCTCGGAACTCGTCCCGTTGCGATTTATCTTAAAAACAAAAAGAACGTATGTATTGACGGCAACGGCGCGAAGATAATCATACACGGCATAATGACTCCCATTCTGATCGATTCGTGCGAGCATGTCGTGCTTAAAAACTTCACTATCGACTACGCAAGGCCGACTATGAGCGAGTTTACAATTGTTGAAAAACTCGACGACGGGTATCTTATTTCGGTTGCGAAAGACAGCCTTTTCGATATAATCGATAATCGTATCATATGGCATGGCGAAAAGGGTAAAGACGGAAAATATCTGTGGACGTTAGATTACCGCGATTATATGAATATTTCTATGTATAAAGACGGTAACGAATGGGTGCGTATGATGGGGCATGATCGGCAGTGTAAATTCCCTTGCGTTCCGGAATTTTCGGAGATTACCGTTCTGAAAGATAATTTACTCAAAGTTAAACTTAAAGACGAAAATGCTTTTTTCCCCGTCGGCTCTGCCGTGCAGACGAGGAACACCGTGCGCGATCAGGTGGGCGGTGCGTTTGTGAACA
>JAEDMA010000015.1 GCA_016295005.1 Christensenellaceae bacterium | reverse complement strand
AGTCTGAGCGAAGTTACGTTGGGCAGAAGATTGACGGAAATAGGCGAGTGCGCGTTTTACTCTAACGTCAATCTTAAAAATTTATCTTTTCCGACTTCATTAAAAGTTGTCGGAGACAGAGCGTTTTATAAATGTTCCGCTCTGTCGGAATTGAATTTCGGCGACGGGTTGGAAAAAATCGGGGATTCTTCCTTTGCATATTGTCAATCGCTTACGTCGATAAATACGCCTTCTTCGCTTAAAGTTATAGGAGACAGGGCTTTTTATAATTGTCCCGGCATAGAAAATATATCTCTTGCAGACGGAGTTGAAAAAATAGGTCATTACGCGTTTTACGATATGAAAAAAGTGAAAACGTTGGTTCTGCCGTATTCTCTTAAAGAAATCGGCAATTACGCGTTTAAGGGGCTTAACGGCGTTAATTCGATTATTATTAAATCGAGTATTGATAAAATCGGCTCTCACGCCTTTTACGGATGTCTGAACGCAACCTTCTATTCAGATGCGAGCGGCATAATGCCCGATTGGAACACCAAGTATAATTCTTCTTACAGACCGATTGTCTGGAATTGTGTCTTTTCGCAAGACGGCGATTACGTAACGTCGGTTGAAATAAAAGAAAACGGAATATCAAACGCAACCGCGATAAACGGTATTGCTTCTCCCGAAAGAGACGGATACATGTTTAAGGGATGGACGACGAATACCGAAACAAACGAAATAGACTATAATGCGGATGAAATCTGTTTGGCGCCCGTCGGCACGATTTTATACGCCGTATGGGAAGAAGTATCGGAATAAAGGGAAAAGTAAAACTTTTTGATGCAAATATACGTTTTTTGCATTTTACGTTAAAAGGAGAAATAAATGAAAAAAATCGCGAAAGTAGCGGCAATAGTGTTACTCGGTCTGTTTTTAATTTCGGGACTTACCGCATGTAAAGCAAAATACGAATTAAGTTTTAATACCGATTCCGAAGTTTCTATACAATCGGTTAAGGTGGCGGAGGGCGAAGAATATATCCTTCCGGTTCCGGAAAGAAGCGGCTATTCGTTCGAGGGGTGGTTTACCGATGAGAAATTTACCGGCGACGCCGTAGTAAAAATCTCTCCCAAAGCCGACACTTCGTTCTATGCGAAATGGGCGAAGTTATACACGCTTACGCTCGATACGGTAAACGGTGTTCTTGCCGAAAAAACTTTTTCGTTAAAAGCGGGCGAAAACATATCCGAATTTTTAAAAGATAAAACGCCCGTAAAAGAAAACGTAATATTCGGCGCATGGTTTAACGGTTCAAAGGTTGTTACGGACAAAACCGTTATGCCTTCGGCCGACTTAACGCTTACAGCAAAATATAAAGCGGAATATACAGTTGAAATATTCAGACAAAAAGTTGATTCCGACGATTACGAAAAAGAAACGATCACCGATTACGCGTTTATCGGGGAGAACCTTACCGTATCAGACGATTACGAAGGTTTCAACGAAATTTACAACGACAATTCCATAACGACGAAAATCATTTCCGAAAATTCGGGAGAAAACATATTCAGACGTTATTTTGAAAGAAAACGTATGCTTGTATCTTTCCGTTCGGGAATCGAAAACGAAGAAACGGTTAATACTTTCGAATATAAATACGGTGAAAAGATTACTCTTTCTGACGACATGTTTTCCAGAGAGGGATATTGGCTTATCGGGTGGAAAGACGGCGAGGACGGCACCGTATATACGGCAGGAAGAACTATATTTAACGACGATAAAGTTTTGCCTGACGAGATCACCGTTAAATCAAACAACTTTTATACTGCCGTCTGGCAGAAAGGTTATTGCGACGTTTTCAATAGCGACGATTACGTTTATATTTTCAACAACGAACCGGAAAGCATTTATTTGTCGCGCGGCGGAGTATATTTTAAAGGATATTATTCTTCCGAATTGAACGAATTTTTCTTTGAACTTGAAAACGAAGATATTGTTTTGAGCGGTAAAATAAACGAGGACGGCTCTTTTGCTTATAAAGCTCTGCGGAGATCTGAAAAAACGAGATATTTATATTCTGTTAAAGACGGCAGAAGCGAAAACGTAATGCTGCTTTTTGACGAGTATAACGGAATAGAATACAAAGACGGAAACGATTCGTCTTACGGGAAATATTCCCTTAATGATAACGGGCAGTATGTAGCGACTTTCGAATCGGGAACTCTTCAGGGTAAAACGCTTGTTATGGCCTTTGACGAGATCGAAGAAGAAAACGCCGAAACAGGCGTAACCGAACAGGTATCCGTATTCAGAGTAAGAAACGAAGACGAATATAAAATCGGCAAACTGTTCAGGGGGCTTATAAAAGACGGAAATCTATACAGTTATAAAGACGGCTATTATACGCTGACTTTTTCGGGATTCGGAACCGCAGCGTATTCGCAGGTTATAAACGGAATATCAAAGACCGATTATTATTATTGCTCGATTGAAAATAACAGAATTACGCTGACTGATGTTAACGAAAACGTTATCGGAATCGCTGAGATGCTTGATATCGGCACGACAAAGTGCTATATGTTCTATAACGGCAATCTCGATAATACGTTTACTGCCGAATCGGGCGCAACGCTTAAACTTGACGGCGTGTACAAAGCAGAATATACCGACGGAACGTCAACGATCAACGGTTATTACGAAACCGAAACCTCGGTATTTGGCGGTGTAATAGTAACCGTTTTGTCGGGAGATCAGACGTATAAATTCCTTCTTAAACAAAGAGAAGATTCTTCTGCCGGCGGAATAATAGGAGAGGAAGGAAATAATTCGGAAATAAAAACCGAATACGATTTGACGCTTAAAGGCAAAAGATATAAAGAATATTATTATAAGAGCGCAGACGGCGCGCTTTACACTCCGCTTATAGTTATAGACGACGGCGAAACCGGCAAGGCTTCCTTATATGGTTATACCGATTCCGGAAAACACGTTTTTGTTTCAAGCGGAAACTATACTTACGACCAAAAAACGGGAAGAACCGTGTATAGAGCCGAAAGTTTTGCTTCGTCGGAAAACTTACAGAGCGTAACCGATATACCTTTTGATATAACCAAAGTTCAGTCTGCCGAATGTTATTTCGGCACGGCAACTATAGGTTCGGTTTCTCTTAACGTTTCTTATTGGTATAGTTACTCGACAACAACCGATACGGTTGAACTCGGTGAAAAGTATTTTTCGTCTGACGAAAAAGAAACTCTTACCGTTATATCTGATCTTGCGGTATATGCCACGGAAAATAAATACTTGTACGGAACCGCAAGCGTAAAAGAAAAAGTCTTAACTCTTTATACAGGAGCGAATAATTCCGAAAAAACCATTTTTGAATTAAAAGACGATAAATCGTTTATTAAACTTGTTAACGAACCTTATCGCGCATTGAAATATAATTCCGACGGCAAAATTGACGAAAGCGAATATATCGTCGTCAATGGAACAGGTACGGGCGTATATTATTCCAAAGCAAACGGTGAAATAAACGGTTCGTTTGCCGAAACGACGAGAACAACGGAATTCGGCGCGAAAATCTATAAATTTACATCGAATGATGGTCGGGTTGTTTTTGAGTTTATCAGACTCTCTACAACTACCGATAATCTTTTCGCAGTTTCCGAAAACAGCGAAGACAATACGTACCACGCGGTTAGCGGAACGCTTATCCTCGACGGATTCGGTTATTACGCGCAGTTTACCGACGTCGATAATAAAGTTTACGGCGGCAGATATTTCAGGGTAAACGAAAATTGCGTAAAAATGAACGTCGACGGAATCACTCGCTTCTTCGATTTTATTGGTAATAACTTTACGATTAAAGGCGACGAATACGGCGTTTATTTAAATACCGACAACGGGGTTTCGTTATATGATAAATTTTACGAGCTTGACGGATACTCCGTAATAAAAACGTTTACGTTAAATGCGGACGGTTCTCGTAATTACGTTGGGGAAGGAACCTATTCCAGAAATAACGATAGCATAGCGTTTACGCTTAAAAACGGTAATACCGATATAAAAGGCGAATTCGCATTAGGAGACAATAAATACATTTATAACGAAGAGACTTACGGTGAACTTATAATTCTTCACGAAGAAATAAAACGTACGTTCGTAAATACCGAAGACTGGTCTATCTTGATTCTCGATAATGCCGGCGGGGCGATTAAAATCGATAACGACGGAAATAAACGTACCGGTAAGTACGTTCTTATTACGGAAAATTTACTCTATTACCAGGATGCGGACGAAAATAATTCGTGTATTTACAGATATAATACGAGCGACGGATGGGCTAATCCGGTTAAGTTCAGTGAAAAAGCTTATTATACCGAAAAGTTAGATTCGTTATTATTCTCGCAAAGCGGTTTTGCAATATTTAACGGTAAAGATTACTGTTACTACGACGTCGATAAAGGAGGCAACGTAATCGTTTATAAAAAAGACGATACGAGCGGTACGGCAGGCAAATACGGTTTTAGCGTCGAAAATTTCGGTAAATTCGAAAAGACTGTAACGTATAATAATAATGTTTATTACGAAAACAGCGGATGGTCAATAAAATTCAATCGCTTGGAAGACGGTAAAAACGATTATCCCGTAACCTTGGTTTCGGGATCATCTTCCAAGTTTCCGCTTGAAACTCTGACGTTCGCTCCGAACGGAAATACTGAATTTAAAGTAACCGGCGCGGTGAGAATATGCGGTAAAAATTATAGTGCCGTAATAAGAAGAGAAGTTGACGAGAACAACGATACAAAATTATATCTCGTCGTGGGAACTTACGTTTTCGATATAGAGATTTCCTATAAAGGGGAAAGTAGCGGAACGAGTTTAAGTACGTATAAGATAACCGCCATGAAAGGCGTCGTTTCGGCTATGGCTTACAAGTATCTTGATAATTATTATAAGGCGTACGTTAACTACGGCGCAGGATATGCCTCCAATTATAAAAACGAAATAGGTACCATTTCGGTAAATTATGTTTACGATATTAACGGCGAAGTAGAATCGAGTTATGTTTCTGCGGAATTCGGCGAAGGTTCCGGCTTTTATGATTCGTTAGGGAACATTCTTACTGTCGAAAACGTGTCGTTCGAGTATGATTCAGAGAAGTCTCTGTATCTCATTCGTATCAAAGGACAGGACGGTTACGATTACAGTCTGGTGTTCGGATTTATGAAGCATTCCGCATACAGAAACACTTTCGGATATTACGTTTATTATCTTTCGAGAACGGAAACGTTAATCGATGAGAACGGATATCAAGTTGAAACCGAGCGAGTAATCGTATCTGATAACGAGAATATTTCAGCGGGGTCGATTCGTTATATAAAACTTTATAAAAACGGCACCGAAATTCCGTACAGCGGCGCCATCATATCGGGTGACAGAAGTACTATAAGATTTATTTCCAGAACGTTAACCGACGGAAAGGTAACATCTTCTATTTATTACAATATAGCGTACACTCTCAACTCCGACACGGAAATAGGGGATAATAAAAATATTCTCGCAACTTATAAAGCGGTAGTCGTAACCGAGAACGTAATGATAGTTGCGTACACCGAAGACGGAGAAATATTCTTTGAGGCTGACGGCGACGGTAACGTGGTTCTTTTGACTATCAAGGATAAGGTTTACCTTGTCACCGAAACCAACTACGACGTGGACGCCGACTCTTACGTTATTAAGGCGGGCGGGAAAAAGTACTCGTTCAAACTTTCAAACGACAAAACCGTTATTTCAGAATTTACGGAATTAAACGATTGATTTTTAATTCTGCCGCTTTTCTTTCGGGATAAGCGGCAGAATTATTTAATAAAAACGTACGTCGGCAAATTTTATATATTATTATTAAATTAGGTCAACAATCACTGATTAAATAGTTTTCCGATAAAGCAAAAACTTGTTTTTTGCTTATTTATAAAAAATAATTGCTTGAAGAAAAAAGTTTTTAAAAAATCATTGACATAACATTTTTTTCGGTGATATAATTCGAAAGTAAAAAAAGGGCAACGGGGTCTTTAATTCGTTTTTTAAGGGTCTTCTTCGCTCTTTTTTCATTTAACGGCAACCCCACGATTAACAATCTGTTTGCGGTTTGATAACGAAGGAGAAACTATGGCGCAATCATTTAAAGATATAAACGATTATATTAACGATGAAGACGTTAAATTTTTAAGATTGTCTTTTTGCGATTTACAGGGCAGACTAAAAAATATGTCGGTTATGGCTTCGGAAGCAGAAAAAGCGTACGTTAAGGGCGTTTCTTTCGACGGCTCTGCCATCAGAAATTTTGAAAGCCCCGAAAAATCGGACTTGTTCCTTTTTCCTGATACTTCCACGGCAACGTTAATGCCATGGAATCCGTCGCGCGGAAAAGTTTTAAGGCTTTTTTGCGACATAAAACGCGCCGACGGTTCCTCATACGAACTCGATATGCGTACGGTATTAAAAAACGCAGTTAAATATGCGGAAGAAAAAGGGGTATCTTGCTATTTCGGTTCGGAATTTGAATTCTACCTTTTCAGACTTGACGAAAATGGTGACAAAACCAACGTTCCTTACGATAATGCCGGATATATGGACGTTTCACCCGAAGACAAATGCGAAAACGTACGCCGTGAGATATGTCTTACCATAGAAGAAATGGGGTTGAATCCCGAGCGTTCTCATCACGAAGAAGGTCCCGGGCAAAATGAAATTGATTTTAAATATTCCGATCCCGTATCTTCCGCCGATCATGCTGTCGTATTTAAGAACGCGGCCGAAAACGTAGCATATAAAAACGGATTATGGGCGGATTTCAGTCCTAAACCGATAAAAAACGAAAGCGGTAACGGAATGCATGTCAACGTATCCGTTAAAACTTCCGATGGAAAAGACGTTTTTGAGTCTTTCGTTGCGGGCGTTTTGGATAAATCCGAAGAAATGACATACTTCTTTAATCCGACCGAAAATTCATACGAAAGACTCGGTGAAATGAAAGCGCCGAAAGACATTTTCTGCGGCAGCGAAAATCGTACCGCGTTGATTAGGATTCCTTCTACCAACGGTGAAAAAAGATTTGAACTCCGTTCTCCCGACGCTTCTGCGAACGTATATCTCGTTTACGCTCTCGTTATTTACGCCGGTATTTACGGTGTGGAGAATAGTCTTAAACTAAACAAAGTTAGAAAATCGTGCTTACCGAATAATTTGGAATCCGCGCGGAAAGTTGCAGGAAAAAGTAAGTTTATTAAAAGCGTTCTTTCCGACAAGGCGTTAAAAAGTTTGGGATTATGACGAAATATTACGGTAAAAGGGTTTTAATTGTTTCGTCGTCGGATAAATGCTTCGATTTTTTTGAGAAAAATATCGATTCGTCCTGTTTAACCGAAACTGTTTTTTCGGGCGCGGACGCGCAAAAACTGCTAAACGAAAAAGAATATGACGCGGTAATTATAAATGCGCCTCTTAAAGATCAGTTCGGAGACGAACTCGCTGAAAACATCGTAAAAGATTCTTGCTCGGGCGTTATATTGCTCGTCAAATCGGAATTGTTTGAACAAGTGTCTTTTTCTATGGGGAAAACAGGGGTACTTTGCTTATCGAAACCCATAACTTCACAGATGTTTACGCAGGGCATTTCTTTAGCGTTTGCCGTAAGAGAAAGATTAAAAAATACGATTAGAAAAACGGAATCGCTAAAAGAAAAAATGGAAGAAATAAAACTTATAGGCAGGGCAAAACTTCTTCTGATAACAAAACTTTCTTTTACCGAAGAAGAAGCACATAAATATATAGAAAAACAAGCGATGGACAGGTGCGTAAAAAAATCTGTTATTGCCTATGACATAATAAAAACATATAATAATTAGGAGATTGCTTATGAAGAAATACATATTCGTTACAGGCGGAGTCGTTTCTGGTTTAGGAAAAGGTATTACGGCCGCATCGCTCGGTAGATTGCTTAAAGCAAGGGGGTTAAAAGTCGCCGCGCAAAAACTCGACCCCTATATCAACGTTGACCCCGGAACGATGAGTCCTTACCAACACGGCGAAGTTTACGTTACCGAAGACGGCGCCGAAACGGATCTCGATCTCGGACACTATGAAAGATTCATTGACGAAAATCTTAATAAATTCAGTAATCTCACTACAGGCAAAGTTTTTTGGAACGTTTTAAATAAAGAACGTCGTGGCGAATATTTAGGGTCTACCGTACAGATAATTCCGCATATAACCAACGAAATAAAAGATTTCATTTATAAAGTCGGCAGAGAAACCGACGCCGATATCGTAATAACCGAAATCGGCGGAACAATAGGAGATATAGAGTCCCAGCCGTTTATAGAAGCCGTTAGACAGGTTTCCCTTGAAGTCGGCAGAGAAAACAGCTTGTTTATTCACGTTACGCTCGTGCCGTTCCTTTCCGGAAGCGATGAGCATAAAAGCAAACCTACGCAACACTCCGTAAAAGAATTACAGGGAATGGGAATAAATCCCGATATTTTAATTTTGCGTTGCGACGAGCCTCTCGAAAAAAACATATTTAAAAAGTTATCTCTTTTCTGTAACGTAAAAGAAGAGTGCGTAATCGAAAACATTACTTTACCGGTTTTGTACGAAGCGCCGTTAATGCTCGAAAAGAATAATTTTTCCGAAGTCGTATGTAAAAGGCTCGGTATCGACGCCGGTAAACCCGATTTGACCGAATGGGAACACATGGTCGAAAAGATTAAAAATCTTCATCAGGAAGTCAATATCGCGATTGTCGGTAAATACGTTGCGTTACACGACGCGTATCTGTCCGTTGCGGAAGCCTTGCGCCACGCAGGTTACTGGAGCGGAGCGAAAGTCAACGTTTTGTGGGTTGACAGTGAAACCATTACAGAAGACAACGTTAAAGAAGTTTTGAAAAACGCCGACGGAATACTTGTCCCCGGCGGATTCGGGAATCGCGGTATCGAAGGTAAAATTATCACGGCTAAATACGCGAGAGAAAACAACGTTCCTTATCTCGGCATATGTTTAGGTATGCAGACTGCCGTTATAGAATTTGCGAGAAACGTTTGCGGTCTTGCCGATGCGGATTCAGGAGAATTCGATTCTTACAGTAAACACAAGGTAATAGACTTTTTGCCCGACCAGAACGATAACGTTAATAAGGGCGGTACTTTAAGACTTGGGGCGTATCCTTGCAAAGTTAAAAAAGGCACGAAACTTTACGAATGTTACGATAAAGAAGAAATTTTCGAAAGACATCGTCATCGTTACGAATTCAATAACGAATACCGCGATATTATTACGGAAAAAGGTTTAACGATAGGCGGAACTTCGCCCGACGGATACATAGTCGAAACCATCGAAAATCCTTCTTGCGATTTTTTCGTGGGCGTTCAATTTCACCCTGAATTCAAGAGCCGCCCGAATAAACCGCATCCGTTGTTTTTAGGTCTTGTAAAACATTCGTTGAAAAGAAAAAATAAATAAAATCATACGTCGGTTACGAATTTTATCGTAACCGATTTTTTTAAAATGCGTTTTGCGTTGACACTTAACGTTGTTCTATGATAAACTGAAAAACAAGGAGAGTGTTATGCTTAAAATCGAAAATTTGACTAAAAAATACGGCGATAAGGTTGCCGTAAACAATTTGTCGTTAGAAATAAATAAGGGTGAAATATACGGCTTTATAGGTCATAACGGAGCGGGTAAAACGACCACTTTGAAATGTGTCGTAGGAATATCCGACTTTGACGAGGGGGAAATTACGTTGAACGGCGTTTCGGTAAAGGAAAGCCCCGTAGAATATAAAAAGAAAATTGCGTACATTCCCGATAATCCCGATTTATACGAGTATATGACGGGTATAAAATTTTTGAATTTTATTTCCGACGTTTTCGGTATCGATACGAATACGAGAAAGGAAAAAATCGATAAATTGTCGGAACAGTTTGAAATCAAAAACGATTTAGGTAAACCTATTTCCACGTATTCTCACGGTATGAAACAAAAACTTGCGATAATTGCCGCATGGATTCATTCGCCCGAATTTATTATTATGGACGAACCGTTCGTCGGGTTAGACCCAAAAGCGGCGCATATTCTTAAAGGAATGATGCGTGAAGCGTGCGATAACGGCTGCGCGATATTCTTTTCTACGCACGTTTTAGAAGTCGCCGAAAAGTTATGCGATAAAATTGCGATAATTAAAAAGGGCGACCTTATTAAATCGGGTACAATGGAAGAAGTTAAAGGCGACGATTCTCTCGAAGACGTTTTCCTTGAAATGGAGGAAAACTAATGCTCAAAATTCTGTTAAAAAGACAGTTTTCCGAGATTTTCAAAGGGTTTTATTATAATGCAAAAACCAACAGCACGCGTTCTAAAAAATCGTCCGTTTTGTTTGTGGTTTTGTTTGTTTTGTTGCTAACGGTTTTTGTCGGCGGAATGTTCGCGATGATTGCCGTTGCAATGTGTAAACCGCTCTTTGAAGCAAATTTCGGTTGGCTTTACTTTGCGTTTTTCTCCGTGCTTGCGTTTTTGTTCGGTCTTTTCGGGAGCGTGTTTAACACGTACTCGTCGCTATACCTTTCGAAAGACAACGATTTGATATTATCTTTGCCGATACCTGTTAATACCGTTATCCTTTCAAGGCTGTTAAGCGTTTATTTAATGGGGGCGCTTTATTCGCTTCTCGTTCTTATTCCCGCATTGATTGTATGCTTGTTTACAATAGGCTTTTCGGCGCAAATATTTTTCGGTTCGCTTTTGCTTACAATTCTCGTTACTTTTCTCGTAATGGAAGCGTCGTGCTTTCTGGGGTTTGTCGTTGCCGCGATAAGCGCTAAAATAAAGAATAAAAGTTTCGTTACGGTATTTATTTCGTTGTTGGTTTTTGCCGGATACTATATGTTGTGCTTTTTTGCTCAGGACTTAATTACCGAGTTTATAGAGAACATTTCCGAATACGGCGTGGTGATTAAAGATAACTTTTATCCTGTTTATTTGCTTGGGAGAATAGGCGAAGGAGATATCGTATCGTCGCTTGTTTACGTCGGAATTACCGCGTCGTTGCTTGTTGTATTGTGGTTGTGCTTATCAAGAACTTTTCTTAAAATCGCTACTTCCAAGGGGAAATCTCCTACGGCAAAAATAAACGGTAAAAAAATAAAACAAAAAAGTCTTTTTTCTTCGCTTGTAAACAAGGAGTTTTCATACTTTTTATCTAATCCGCAATATATATTAAATTGCGGTTTCGGTATTTTGTTTTGCATTATAGCCGGCATATTTATTTTGTTTTCGGGAAACACCTTGGTTCAATCTTTGCAATCTCAGGGATTAGATACAGGCTTTTTATGCGTTTCGGTATTTATTTTATTGAGCGTTTTGGGAATGACGACCGACATAGTCGTTCCGTCTGTTTCGCTCGAAGGTAAAACTCTCTGGCAATTAAAATCGTTGCCTGTGGAAACGGGGAAAATATTAAAGGCAAAAATCCTCGTTCAATTTTTGTTATCGTCGATTTCAATGTTCTTCGTGTCCGTTTGCGCCGTAATAATTTTCAGGATCGGCATTGCCGAATCTGTTGCGATACTCGGCTTTCCGTTTATTTATTCCTACTTCTTTGCCGAATACGGTATGTTTCTCGGAATAAAAAGAGCAAATCTTAATTGGAGTAACGAAGTAATCGTTATAAAGCAAAGTATGGCGGTATTTCTTTATATTATATCAGGGTTCGGTTATGCCGTTTTTCTTTCGACATTTTGTTTCGGGTTCGGAATTATACTGCCGTATATAATCCCTGTTTACGCCGTTTTAGTTATAACGTTGTGCCTTGCGATTCTTGTTTCTCAATGGGTTAAGAGTAAAGGAATAACTTTGTTTAACGAATTATGATTGCAAAATAAAAAAATTTTCGCCCGACTTTAAGTCGGGCTTTTTCTTTGTCATTAAAAGACAAAAAGCGACATAACAAAGTATTAAAAACAGGCTTTTTCGTTGTAATATTATTTTCCCGCGGTTAATAGTATTTAACGACGGAATACAAAACGGATATGGTGAACAATGAAACTGAAAAACTTGCTTGACGGAGTTAACGTAAAAGAGATAATCGGCGACGAAAACGTCGAAATAACCGATGTAAGGGCAGACAGTTACTCGGTTACTAAAGGCTGTCTTTATATTTGCATTAAAGGCTTAAAGTGTAACGGACAAGATTATGTCAGGCAAGCCGTAAAATACGGAGCTAACGCCGTTTTAACCGAAAAGCCATGCGACACGTTCGTTACGCAAGTAATTGTAGATAACGCAAGGAAAGCAATGAGCATAATCGCCGCCAATTATTACGGGAACGCGCATAAAAAACTTAAAATTATCGGAATAACGGGAACAAACGGGAAAACGACAACTACACAGATAATAAAAAGCATAATGGACGAATCGGGTGAAAAATGCGCCGTTATAGGCACTAACGGGGTTTTTTACGGCAATAAAACCGTCGAAACGGGGATGACGACGCCCGACCCGTTGGTTATGCATAAACTTTTTGCGGACATGGTTTCGGACGGTATAAAATACGTCGTAATGGAAGTATCTGCGCACGCTTTATATTTTGATAAAGTGGAAGGTATAAACTTTTTTATAGGCGTACTTACAAACTTGACACAGGACCATTTTGACTTTTTCGGTAATATGGAAGAATATAAAAAAGCAAAGAAAAAGTTGTTTGAAAAAGGTCGCTGTAAATATATTCTCGCAAATGCCGACGACCCGTTCGGTCAGGAATTGATAAAGGACGAAAACGCTTTAAGTTTCGGGTTGAACAATCCGTCCGACGTATTTTGCATTAACGTAAAAAAATTCATTAACAAAACCGAATTCGTTCTTAATCTTTTCGACCAGATATATAATATAAAAATTAATCTTATCGGCGAGTTTAACGTTTACAACGTTATGTCCGCCGCCGCGGTTGCCGCTCTTTGCGGAATTAAAGGAGATAACGTTTTTAAGGGAATAAAAAAAATAAAAAAAGTAAGCGGCAGAATGGAAACGGTTTACGACGGCGATTATAAGGTGATTGTTGATTACGCGCACACTCCCGACGGCTTAGGAAAAGCGTTACGGGCGGTGAAAAGCACTTGTTCGAATAAGGTTGTGTGCGTATTCGGTTGCGGCGGAAATCGTGACGATTCGAAAAGGAAAATAATGGGTAAAATAAGCGGTGAAAATGCCGATTTTACCGTTATAACTTCCGATAATCCGAGATACGAAGATCCTATGGCAATAATTTACGAAATAGAAAAAGGCATTATTCCCGTGAGTAAAAACTACGTTTTGGTTTCCGAACGGGAAGAAGCGATAAAATATGCCATCAACTACGCGAAAAAAGGCGACGTGGTGTTGGTCTGCGGCAAGGGGTGTGAAAAGTATCAGGAAAAACTCGGTATAAAACGTCTTTATAATGATAAAGATACGATTATGAACGTTATCGGGGGAAAAGAGTTTGATAAAGGAATCGATTAAATTCTTAACGTTAAGTTTTGGGTTGACGTTTTTTGCCGCGCTTGCGGTTATTCCCGTTTTAAGAATGTTGAAAGCGGGACAGCCTATTTTGAAATACGTCGAAACACATAAAAATAAAAGCGGTACGCCTACTATGGGCGGACTGTTTTTTATTATCCCTGCAATAGCGGCTTTTTATATTCTCGGCGGTAACGGCGCGGTATCGTTTGTTTCGGTTCTAATCGGAGCGGCGTTTATGGCGGTAGGGTTTTTAGACGATTTTATTAAAATTAAACTGTCGCGTAACGAAGGTCTTAAAGCGTATCAGAAAATTATATTGCAAACCGCGATAGCGCTATTTACCGGGTTATACGCCTATTTTAACGGCATAACCGTTTTTAACGTTCCGTTTTCATATAAGACGGTTGATCTCGGATTGTTAACCGTACCGATCGTCTCGTTGGTTTTCGTTGCTATAACGAACAGCGTTAATTTATCGGACGGGTTAGACGGTTTATGCGGAAGTACAACTTCGGCGTACTTGTTTTTTATAGGATTGCTGATTTATTTGCAAATTACGGTTAACAGAAGAGTTTATTATTCGGTAACGGAGTATGAAAACGTTATTAAACTTTCTTTCAGCCTTTTAGGTGCGATTTCGGCTTTTTTGATTTTTAACGTAAACAAAGCGAGAGTGTTTATGGGAGATACCGGGTCTCTTTCTCTCGGAGGATTTATCGGTGCGATAAGCGTTTTTACTTCCAACACGTTTTTTATTCCGGTTATCGGAATAATGTTTGTTGTGTCAAGCATATCTGTAATTGTACAGGTTGCCGTGTACAAGAAAAAAAAGAAGAGAGTTTTTTTAATGGCGCCGCTTCATCATCATTTGCAATTATCGGGTTGTACTGAAACGCTAATCTCTTATTATTACTTTATAATAACATGTATTTTCGGACTGATGTCTGTAATTATATATTTGTGAGGGTAAAATGGACGCGATAAATCAAACGTTTTTAATTCTGGGCGTATCGAAAAGCGGAAAAACCGTCATCGATTACTTACTGAAAAGAAACAAAAACAAAATATACTTTTATGAAGAAATCGAAAACGAAAAAACGAAAACCACCATTTCCGATTTGACGGAAAAGGGATTGATAAGAGTAACCAAAGAAACTCTGACCGATGTATTTCCGGTAATAGACGTTGTCGTTTTGAGTCCGGGTGTTCCTATAAATCACGGCGTTGCCGTCGAAGCGAGAGAAAGAAAAATTAAGATTATCGGCGAAACCGAATTCGCGTACAGGTGTTTTATTCCGAGAATCGTTGCGGTAACGGGTACTAACGGAAAAACAACGACGGTAAGTCTATTAGAAAACGTTTTAACAAAAGGCAACGTAAAAGAAAAATCGGTAGGCAACATAGGAAGACCTTTTACCGATTGTATTCCCGAAATAGAAAGCGATACCGTGTGTGTTGCAGAAATATCGAGTTTTCAGCTTGAAAGCACCGATTATTTTGCTCCGCATATAGCAATGATAACCAACATTGCTCCCGATCATTTAGAAAGACACTACACGATGGAAAACTACGTTTACGTAAAAAGCAGAATACTTAAAAACGCGGGAGAATCCGAGTATGCCGTTTTAAATTACGACGATGAAACGGTTAAGTCTTTTGCGTCGGGAACAAAAGCGAAAATAGTTTACGTTTCGGTAAAAAACGAAGTCGACGGGGCATATCTTAAAGACGGTAAAATGTATTATAAAGGCGAATTTATAATGGATATCGAAGATATGCCGATCGGCGGGTTACATAACGTTTATAACGCCTTGTTCGCCATTTCTGCGGCAAAACTTCTCGGTGTCGACAATCAGTCCGTAATAAACGGAATAAAAGAATTCAAGGGCGTAAAACACCGTATGGAAAGGGTAACCGATATCGACGGCGTGACTTATATTAACGATTCTAAGTCAACAAACACCGCCGCCGCGATTACTGCGCTTAAAACATTGCGTTCACCGACCGTTCTCCTTTTGGGCGGAAGCGAAAAAGGGGAAAAATACGAAGCGTTGTTTAATGAAATAAAGAACTGTCCCGTAAGGCGAGTAATTCTTTACGGTGCGTCAAGGTTTAATATGCTTAACGCCGCGCTGAATGAAAATTATACGTCGCTTACGCTGACTGATGATTTTTGTTCTGCGGTGCGAATCGCAAGAATTTTTGCCGAAAACGGCGACACCGTTTTATTAAGCCCCGCCTGCGCGAGTTTTGACGAATTTTCTTGTTTTGAAGAAAGGGGCGAAAGATTTGTTGGTTTATTAGGTAACAATGAAAAAAACGAAGAACGATAAATACATAACCATAACGAGAAGAAAGGGAGATTACTCCCTTTTGTTTTCGGTAATACTGCTTTCCGTTGTCGGAACGGTATTTATTTATTCGGCAAGCAGGTATTCTGCTTTGTCAACGTATAACGATTCTCTTTATTTTGTTAAAAAGCAGATAATCGGAATATTGCTCGGCATTGCGGCAATGATATTCACTTCTTTTTATAACTATAATAAACTTAAAAGGTTTACGATTCCGGTAAGTATAATTGCGTTTGTTTTACTTTGCCTTGTTTTCGTTCCGGGAATCGGCGTAGAGAACTACGGCGCGAAAAGATGGATAGGGTTTGGAGGTTTTACCCTTCAGCCATCGGAAATAGCGAAATTCGCTTTGATACTTTTTACCGCGTCCTACGTCTCGGGTAATCCCGATAAGATTAAAACTTTTGTCGGAATTCTTCCCGTTCTCGTTGTCGGCGGAATTATATGCCTTTTAATTATTTTAGAACCGAATATGTCGATAACGATATGCACGGTTTTATTGCTGTTCGGCTTACTTTTTGCCGCGGGTATGAAAATCAAACACTTTGCGCTTTTAATTATTCCCGCCTTTTTAGGGGGCGTCGCTCTTATTTTTCTCGAACCTTACCGAATAAACAGATTGCTTGCGTTTATAGACCCGTGGGCTAATCCTAAGGGCGAAGGATATCAGTTGCTGCAATCGTTGTATGCGCTCGGGTCGGGCGGTTGGTTCGGAGTAGGGTTATTTAATTCCAGACAAAAATACGCTTTTCTTCCTTTTGCGGAATCGGATTTTATTTTGTCCGTAATCGGAGAAGAGATAGGTTTTATTGGGGTATTCTTCTTTTTCGCATTATTGATATTTATAATAGTCAAAGGAATAATGATTGCGTCCAAGGCGGAAAACGTTTTCGGGTTTATGCTGGCAACGGGGGTTACTCTCATTTTCGGAATACAAGTTATTATTAACGCGCTGGTTGTAACAGGTAGTATTCCGCCTACGGGACTTCCTTTGCCACTTGTATCCAGCGGGAACACGTCTATCATTATTTTTATGGCGGAAATGGGGGTGCTTTTCAATATATCGAAGAAAACCGTTATAGTTTAACTTTTTTTTTACCGCTTCCATACAATAGAATATGCTATTCGCCGCAACGCAGGATAAGGCGTTGCAGAAACAAAAAGGGAGATATTTCTGTATGGGAAAATTCGTTATAAACGGCGGAAAAAAACTGAACGGTTCGGTAAAAATCGAAAGCGCTAAAAATTCAGTATTACCCATACTTGCCGGCTCGATTTTAACAGACGAAAAGGTTGTTATAAAAAATTGTCCTAAAATAAAAGACGTTCTTGTAATGATAAAAATTATCGAAAGCGCGGGAGCGAAAACAAGTTTTCTCGGTAATGACTTGATTATAGACGCGAAAGACGTAAACAATTACGATATGCCGAGCGGTTTTTCGAGAGAACTCCGCTCCTCCGTTTTTATGCTCGGCAGCCTTCTGGCAAGGTTAAAAAAAGCCAACGTGAAGTATCCCGGCGGTTGCAATATAGGTAGCAGACCGATAGATATACATATCGATTCGTTAAAAAAATTAGGAGTAAAAACAGAAACTTGCTCCGACGGGATAACTTGTTCGGTGGATAAAATTAAAGGAAGTGATATATCGTTTCCTTTTCCGACTGTAGGCGGAACAGAGAACGTTCTGCTTTGCTCTGCATTATCCGAGGGGAAAACCGTTATTAATAATGCTGCAAAAGAACCGGAAATAGCAGACCTTGCAAATTTCTTAAATTCGATGGGGGCGAAAATTGTCGGAGCGGGGACTTCGAAAATAGAAATTATCGGGGTAAACAGGCTGCGCGGAACGATTTATACACCTATTCCCGACAGAATCGAAACGGGAACCTTTCTGATTTTTGCAGCAATAACGGGCGGCAAAATACAAATAGAAAAATGTGACAGAGAAAATATTTTGTCTCTAACGGATAAAATTTGTAATAACACTTGTAAAATTGAAACAAAAAATGATATAATAAAATACGAAAACATAGGACGCGTGAAATCAGCAGATGTAATAACGAGGCCGTTTCCCGAGTTTCCGACGGATTTGCAACCACAGGTGACAGCGCTTTTAAGCGTTGCGGACAAATTAGTTTCTCACGGAAACAGCCTGTTCTC
>JAEDMA010000014.1 GCA_016295005.1 Christensenellaceae bacterium | reverse complement strand
ATTCGCCGTCTGCGGGGAACACGTATTCGACTTATAGATTTCTTGCGGTTTTCTCTGCCGAGGACGTAAATAATTTAAGTTATAACGTAGATACCGTTGCTTCAAATAAAGCCGTTGGAATAATGTTCCAGTTCTTAGAAAACAAAACTTTTAGGGTTATCGGCAACGTCGTTGGGGCTGAAAACAAAACTACGAGTAGCAATTATTGTAGTACTTGGTCAACGACTTCTCCGATTAAAGGGTATATCGGCACGAATGCAATATACGTCGTTATACCAAAAGCAGAAGTAATAAAAATGTTTAATACGTCTTTCGCCGATAATCCGATTGAGTGGTCCGGCAACGAAGTTTTATTTATGATCAGGGGTCAAAATTCGTCTAACTACGGTGCGTCTTTCTGGTATCCTAATAACGGAAGTTCGATTAAAGGATCAAGTTCCGTTGATTATACGAAATTAAATAAATATATGGTTTGGACGGAAAATGAAATGACCGCTATACCTACGTAAAAAAATAATTAAAACATTAGGATAAAATACTTTTACGAATAATGAATAAAAGATTTAAAGTAAAGGAGGGGTTAGCAATGAAAAGAATCTATAAGCAACCAAATATGAAAGTGTGCGTTTTTGAAACGGAGGTAATCACCGCGAGCACAGTGGTGTTAGGTACTGATAATATCGGTTCATTACCTAGCGATTGGACTTTTGACGGGGTTTTTAGCGGAGGCGCGTTATGAGTATCAGGGCTTTAAAAACGAGAATAATAATCTTTGCGCTTTTCGTGCTTGGTTTATGTTCCATAGGCATTGGTGTTTCAATAAAAACCGTAAGTGCGGAAATAGCGCTTGAAAATTTTAGTATGAAAGACGGTATGTCGATTAGAATGCAAACGCCTATCGGTATAAGATTCGTTACGGAGATTTCAACCGAAGACAAGAAAAAATTACCGGACGATGCAGTTTTCGGAACGCTTATTTTGCCTGTAACGATGTGGGACGGCACAGAATTGAAATTAGAAACTGAAAAAGTGTTAAATATCGAATGCAAAGTTTGGAATAAGCAAGATGAAAATGGTTTATACCAATACAATACCGTTCTAGTTGGAGAAAACGGAAATGATTTTCTTTCAAACGCATACAACGTAAACTTTATCGGTAGAAGCTACGTAAAATTTACGGAAGAAGGGGTAGAAAAAGTTCTGTATACAAATTCAATTAGTCGTTCCATAGCGTACGTCGCGGTAAGTGCGTTAAACGATGGAGAGACTTCGGAACTATTAACCAACATAGTTTCAACGGCGCTTAAAGAACAAAGCATTGTTTTAACGGTAGAAGGTGGTACTGCCAATAAAGAAGCATATATAAAAGACGAAAGTGCAACGCTAACTGCCAACGTAGAAGCGGGGGAAACTTTCTTATATTGGGAAAAGGACGGAGAATGGTATTCTAACAGCCAAGTTATAACCGTTAAAGCCGAAGAAAATGCAACTTATAAAGCTTATAGTAAGAACTTGTCGACTATCGATTGGCAATATGAAGGCTACGGAACGGAAAAGGCGGACGTCGTTAAGTTTTATAGAGACGAAAAAGCGGCGTACGTAAAATATAACAGTACGAACGACTATGTGTTTAAAAATAATCGTACCTACGTTTTATTGGATTCCCGCGCAGACGGAATTACTAGAGGCGATACAACGCCGATAACTGACGAAACGTATATGTGTTTTGGGTATAACAATTCAAATTCATTAGGATATGCCGCGGGGTTTAACGTTAATAAGACTACCGGCGAATATACGTCGGATGTTAATACGACCTTAGAAGACTTAAGCGAAACCGGTAAATATTTTACGCATTTCTTCGACGCCGATTATAAAGGCGGCTTATTCGTAATTCCGTATGCTTCGTTCAATTTACTTACTAAAGGTGAAAATAACGTAGACGGTAATTCTTCTTTTAGCGTAAACCTTAGGACGAATAATAATAGTCCTTGGGCAACTTATGATGGAAAAATGGGCGGAAAAGATTCTTTAGCGTCGGAAAAAAACAATATCAACACTTGGGCGACTTGGTCGCCTACCGGCGTCGCAATGAAAACGGGTGCAACCATCGTATTACAAAACGCCACTATAAAGGGAAAGTTCTGTAATTTAGATGATACGTTTAATGCAACGGCGAAGGGCGCGGCAGGCGAGACTTTCTTGTATTGGACGAAAAACGGCGACTGGTTTAGTAATTCAAGCACAATAAGTATTACGGCGGACGCAGACGCTACTTACGCCGCAGCGTTTAAAAATTTATCTTCTTTAACTTATCATTACGACGGGTATGGAATGTTAAACGCTGAAGAGCTTAAAATGACTCGCGACGAATCTAATTTCTATATCAGATTTAAGGCAACAAATGGAAACTCGTTTAATTCGAACAGATATTACGTTTTATTTGACGTAAGAACGAATATAAGCGCAACGACGAATACAAAAGTAACCGCAGATACGTATATTTGTTTTGGATTCAATAGTTCAACGGCGTTAGGATATGCTACGGGACTTAATGCAAGTAACGCAACGAATACTTCGCTTTCCTCTGATACCAATAAGCATTTCAACGTAATTTTTGATTCTCCCGATGCTGATAATAAGATAAAGGGCGGCGTAATGGTAATACCTTACCGTTCGGTATCGAAACTAATAGTCGGCGATTATACTATAACGCAAGATACAAGTGTTAGCGTATGCACGACGGTTATGGGGACGTTAATAAAAGAAAATGGAAGTACCGGTTGGACAAGCTTTAACTGGAAATATAATAATTCAACGCAAATAGACAGACTATACGTTAATACTTGGGCAATTTGGACTAAAGACGGTATTGCATTAAATACGAACGATTAAATAATTACTATTATTCGAAAAGAATAAAAGGAGACGACGTGAAAAGGAAAATAATTTCTGTTTTAGGCATGGTTTTCATATTTTGTATGGCTTTGTTTTTCTTTTCTTGCGCGGGACAGGAAGGATATAATATTTCCGTAATAAACGGTTCCGGCAGCGGAAATTATTATCAAGGCGATACCGTAACGATTTCGGCCGATATAAAAGACGGATACGTTTTTGAAGAGTGGCGCGTGAACGGCGAAACTTTTTCAAAAGAAAATCCTTATAGTTTTTCGCCGACAAGCGACGTGGTAGTATCGGCTTTTTATAGAGCGGATAATACGGCCAACGTAATTTTATTGGTAGGCGGTAAGCAGGCAACCGGCTTGGCAACTGACGTTGAATTAAGTTACGAAGATAGCGAAACTTATAATGAATATCAAAACGGCTTTAATAACGTTTTTATTTATTACAAGAATTATTTAACGGGTACTAGATTATCTTCTTCTAACGATTCTTTTGAAAAAGTTAAACTTGGTTCAGGCAAAAATGCGTCTTGCTTTGGCGCTGAAATGGGTATTGCAGACGTTTTATCAAAAGAAAACGGAAATTACTATATTATAAAATTTACAAACGAGGACGGGAGTCTGTTTGATAGATATAGGAGCGCTTCAAGCGGTGGCTTAGTAGGCGTGAGCTATAAAAATTTAAAAAGTACCGTAAACGAAGGATTGGATCTGTTAACTTCTTTAGGGTTAGCGCCTGATATAAGGGGTTGCGTATTTATTCAAGGAGATGAAGATAACGATTATAGCACTCAATATTATTCTCTTTTGTCTAATTTCGTTAAAGATTTAAGAAAAGACTTTGGCGCCGATTCTTCAAATAATATACCTTTTATAGATTGCGCTGTAGATAACGATTCGTCAAATAATTTCGCTTGTGAAGCAATAAATCGTAGTAAGAAAACTTTGGCGGAGAACGGCTTAACGACTTTTGTTGACGCAAACGATTCTACGTCTTACGTAAACGGGAAATATACTGCCGTTTCTATGGCAATATTGGGCGAAACTCTTGGAAAAGAATTAGTAAATACTATAAAAGTAACCAAAAATTATACCGACGGATTCGGTTATAATTCTAATACTAATTTTATTCTTGAAAACAACTATCAAAACTCCATTGCAAAAGCAACGTGGAATTTTGAATATTTGCCTAACGGTATTAAAATTGTTGCCGAAGTTGAAGACGACAGTATTTATTCTACAAACGGTACGTTCTGGTTAAACGATAACGTTGAATTTTATATTCAAGCCGGCGCTTCCGTTACTATAAAATCTAATTTTTCGGTTAAAGTGCTTTTATCGACTGATGGAAACTTAACTTTACAATGGCTTGCAGACGGCGAAGACGTAAACGCTTTGATGGGCGAAGACTGTTATTATACCGTTTCCGTTACGGATAACGGTTACAAAGCGGCGTGTTTTCTTTCTTACGAATTACTTAATACCGATTACGTATCTGCTTATGGAAAAATCCATTTTTATCCCTGCATGGTAAATGCAATAAATTCAAGTTCAAGAAAATGGCTTGGATTACACGATAAAGATATAAACGTAATCTTTAATGATCCTATGACTTGGTATACTCTTCTGGAAAACGGTACCGTTGAAAATGGAACGTATGCGGAGGAAATAGGATGCGTTAATTCTTTTAATATTCAGTTTGCTTATGAACGTAGCGGAAATTATGCAGTTAAAGGCGGTAAAATTGTCGAACAACTTGCAACCGTATTGCCGAACAACGATTTAACCACCGTTATTGAGGTAAAAGAAGGCGCTTCAATATTCAACGAAAATATTTTTAGCATTGATAGAAACGGCGTAAGTCGCGATCTGATGGGCTATTCTATGCTTCGCGGTGAAAAAACGGGTGTTAGCGGTATAGTTACGAAATCGGGATTTGTTATTATGTCAGTACCGAGTGAACAAACGAATACCAATTACTATAATTTAAATTGTGCTCTTGTTCGCGACGGCTGGGAATGTATTGGTTTAAATCAATTAAATCTTGCCGTTTCAACCTATTTAGATTCGCTTAATCATTATTACGTTAAATGGTGTAATGAAGGCGACGTAATCGATTACGGTACTTACGGAGGATATTATTTCGTATTCGGAGACAAGCTAGACGATTCTTCGCAGTATTACGTTGACGAGTGGAAACGGCTAAATTCCGAATTTATTACCGATTTGGCTGCGGTAAATTCTTACGGAATGACGTATTATGGCATTCCAACTTTAAAGATAACGGACAGGGGAAGATTTTACCTGGCTTATATTGCAGGCGATTCCGACCCGGGATATCAACATAAAATAGTTCTTTCAGTTAGCGACGACTATGGTGAAAGTTGGATAACTTTGGGCAGTATTGCCGGAAAAAACGCAAAGTCTTATCCGCTAGATCCTCAATTATATAAAGATAGTCAAAATAGAATTTGGTTGTTTTTTTGCCAAGAGCCTTATTTGGCAAATATGTCTAACGGACACGCCACGGCCTATATTAGAATTGATAATCCCGACGACGATATCGACAAAATCGATTTAGGCGAATTTCATTTAACGGAAATGAATATGATCGTTCGCGGGGTTACCGAAGTGGACAATAACGGCGTTCACGAATTTATCGTTGTGGGTTCGAGTTATTTAGATTCATATAACTCCTATACCTATTATTCCGGAGACGACGGCTTGACTTGGCATAAAAGCGGGGAAATTGAAGCTTCCTCGTCGAATCAGCACGACGAGATTTCTTGCGTATCTCTTTCAGACGGAACGATTATGGCCTTTATTAGGGCTAGACAAGGCGTGACGAAAACCTTAGTTTCTTACTCTTACGACTATGGTAGAAGCTGGACGGTAGCAACGGATAGTGGATTTAAAAACCCTAACTCTCGCGTTTGGTTATACAAAGCAAACGACGGCACTATTTTAGTAGCGTTAAACGATAGTACCGTTTCTCGTGAGAAGTTGACGATTTTTGCAAGCCGTGACGACGGAAAAACTTGGTCGAGCGGTTTATTGCTTATGGCTGAGCCTACCTGTTCTTATCCGGATATCGCACAAGCGCCTAACGGTGACGTTTACGTTACGTTCGACTACAATAGGAACGTTGAAGGCTATATCTATTTAGCAAAAACGACGCTTGATGATATTATAAAGGGAGGCGCTATTTCTTCAAACGATATTAAAATTATATCTTCCATACAGCCCGATAAGTTGACTCGAGATATTAGCGGCGTCGTCGTTTTATCCGACGGATCTAAGGTGAATAATGCTACGGTAAAATTATTGAGCAATGAAGACGACGTGGTTAAGCAATGCGTTTCTAACGCAAAAGGCGAATTTAAATTAGAGAACGTTAATTACGGTAGTTTTTCTTGCATGGAAATTTCTAACGGAACGTACACGAAAAGAATTTCTTATGCAAATTATCTATTCTTTATAGAGAAGATGAACGATTTTAATCTTGGAAACGTAATTTTAAACGACGAAGATTATTCTTCGCTCACCGCATTAGGCTCCATCGGTGGTTATCAAGGTTCTTCAAGTTATGAAGGATACGTCTCAAGAACAAACGAAAGTTTAAACTATAAATTCGTTTCGGCAAATTATAAACAAAACGACGTCGTTACGATTTTCTTACAGCAAAGCGGGCTTAATAGCGCTTTTAAAAACGAAGAAACTATTTTGTTAAAAGTATATAATGATAAAATAGAAATTTATAATTATGCTAATTTGACGAACTCTTTAATAAAAACCATGAGTTTGAACGATGCAAAATCTTTTGGAATAGATATTGAAAGGTCGTATACCGGCATTGTTTTAACGATTGATATTTCAATTTCTTTTACGGCGATCAGCAGTATTTATAATTTTATAAATTGTACGGTAGCAGTCGATCGTAACAGTTTGATTCCTTTTTCTATTAATATTACTTCTTTAAATTCTGCCGGCAGAGAGCAAACTGACGGTTGGGTTGCTCCGCAATTAGAGAGTACTGATTGGGATATGCAGTTAGTAAATTCCGATTTACCTTACGATTATGCAATATTAGATACTAACGGGAATATTACAACCTTAAAAGAATTATTGAAAGGATCTTCTCTTACGGCTTTATCAAGTACTGCCTCGGCTCGCGTATACGGTTCTAACAAAATGATTGCTATTACGTTAAAAATAAAAAAAGATAAGGTTATAAGCAATAATTACAATTGGTGGGACGGCTCTCAATCTAACGTTTATATTTTCTTTGGCGAAAATAGAATCAGTTTGTCTTCCGTTAATTTCTTCCTTAGAAATACGGGTAATTTTGCTTGGAAAACAGGTACGGATAGCGGTTCTTGGTCGGGCTGGAGAGATTTCTCTTGGACGCGTAAAAATCTTAAGGGATTTAAGAGTTACTGTGATATTTCCGATTGGAACGCCGCAGGCGATTACGTTTACTATTATCTCTTTATCGACGCTTCGATAGTAGGGTTAGATAGCATACCGAATAATATTTATATTTCGGTAGACGGAAACGGTACGAGCGGCACGAACGTGGCTATAAATAAAATAGGATAATAGGTGAGCCGAATGAAAAATATTTGCAAAAAATTTATAGTTTGGTTATTCGTTTTACCGTGCTTGTTTAGCGTTAATCTTTTTTCGGTTAACGCTACCGCCGCGGAATCTCACGGCAGACTTTTTATTGATAATATGAAAGTCTATTATGGTTATTATAATTACGTAATGCCGAAGTTTTCTAATAAAGAATATCCTATTTCTTACGATTACGATAAGTATATGATTTCTATAGACAAGAATGGAAAAGTAACTCCGCGTGTTGATAGCGGTAAAACCATCGTTACGGCAAAGACACAATATCACACCGTAAGATTTGAAGTAACTTTGGGAAAACTTGAAAACGTCTATGACGTTCCGACGCATTATACTTCGATTGAATCGTTTAGCGAAGAGTTTAAAAAGTTTGAATGCAACGAAAGAGAAACGGTAATTTTTATGGGCGATAGTTTCATGGATAGACGTTATTTTATAACGGATTTCTATACTAGGTTTGCTAATAAAAACGCTTTTGTTTCCGGCGTTAGCGGCTCTTTTGCAGAACAATGGTATTGGTTTGGTCAAAACTATATCGATTATAATATCAAAGCAGTCGTTATGCACGTTGGTATAAACGATATATCTCAAGGTTGGGCAAAAGAAAGAGTTGCAAAATCTCTTAAAGACATGTTTGAATTTTATCATTACGTAAATACCGATCTGCAAATATATTGGTGGACGGTTGAAAACAGAATTACTCCAAAACGATTAAGCTTTTGGGAAGAAACGATTTACGTAAATCAAGAGATAAAAGAATTTGCAAAAGATAAAGATTGGCTTACGGTGTTGGATTCTTATACTGCGTTTAATTTGGAATCAGGAATACCCGACGGCAAATATTATAGAGACGCTCTTCATCCAAGTTCGCTCGGTTACGACGTTATGTTTAAACTTGTCGAAGACGCCGGTTTAGCAATTACAAATAAACGTTTAAGCTGAGAGTTAATTATATCTAAATAATGGAGAATTAAAATGAAAAAGAAAACTAGTAGAATATTTGCAATATTTCTTTGTTTAATTTTAAGCGTATGCCTTGGTTTGACTGCGTGCGGCGGAGACGACAATGACGTTTCCAGAACCGGAAAAACGACGATAAGATTCTATGCTTTTGGAGGAGTAGAGGAAAAGAAAGCGTTAAAAGAGTTAGTAAATACCTTTAATAATCAAAGCTCGACTATTTACGTGCAAGCAAATATTGCCGGTAGTAACGACGATCATAAATCGTCTATTAACACTACGATAACAGACGACACTAATCCTCCCGACGTGTTTTATGCCGGTGACGGGGAATTTGGAACTTGGCTTGCAAAAGGTATTATTCAAAATCTTCAAGAGTACGTTGATAAAAGCCAAACCGTTAACCTTTCCGATATGTATACTAGCGCAGTAAAAGAATTCCGTTGGGACAAGTCTTTCTATATCGGGGCGGATAGCGGCGATATATACGGTATACCATCAACGGTACAGCCGCATCTGACGTTTTATAACGCAACGTTATTTAACGCTTCCGGCATAACTATCGATAGAGATTTAGAAAAAGTCGTCGAATATGATAGCAACAATAGAATCGTTAAAATAAACGACACGGTTCCTCTGACTTGGGACGAAATGCATAAACTTGCGGAACAACTTGTCGTTAAAGACAATAAGAATAACATTACAAGATACGGCCTTTATACAAACAACTGGTTCAATTACGGTTGGTCTAACGGTGCCAATATCGTTAGTGATGATAGAAGAACTTTTACGATAGACGACCAAAAATTATTAGAGGCGTTAAACGAATTCGTAAGCTTAAGCGCAGGGAGCAACCCTGTGTCGATGCGTCCAAACGTTGTTGGAACTAACTCTTGCGATATGATGTTTTACACTCAAAAGGTTGCCATGATCACAAGTGGAAGCTATTTATTAGGACCTTGCAGAGTAAACGCTGATTTTAATTGGGACGTAATGCCTTTATGCATATCGCCAAACGCTGTTGCAGAATATAAGTCGTTAAATCCGGGAGCGACTGAAATTGAAGCAAGAAAAGCAAATATAAGCGGACATTCCGGTTCAGTTGCATACTGTATGAGTTCGAAATCTAAAAATAAGGATTATGCTTGGGAATTTATTGAATATATGACGTCAAAAACTTCTCAATTGAAAATGGCTCAAGCAGGATTGGGTACACCCGTTTATAAGTCTATCGCACAAGAAGATATACAAAATAACGAAGGACAAAAACCTTCGAATTACAAACTTTTTTCGGAAGTAGCTAATTATTATCAATCGGGCGACTGGACGTATTATCCGGATAGACAATGGGTTGAAGAGTGGTCGATTCAGTTTAATACCAAAGTTTTAGGCGGTGAAATGAGTTTAGCAGAACTTATAAATACCGTAAAAACCCCCACGCAAGATTTATTGGACGGTTACATCGTTAAGGATTGGTCGAAAAATGGTAAATAGGTCCAAAAAAAAAATAAATAATGACGTAGTTTGGGGCGTCGTATTTTCCATATTACCCGTTATAGGTTTCTTTTTGTTTGGATTTCTGCCTATGATGTTTTCCTTGTACGTTGGATTCTCCGATTATAACGGTTTAGATTTAAATACGATTAACTTCATAGGTTTCAGAAACTACGTAACGATCCTGAACGATTCAATGTTTTGGCGTAGTACGTTAGTAACGCTTTACGGGTCGTTAAGCGTTCCATTAGGTATTATTATTTCATTATTTATCGCAAAGGCTATAAGTTCAGTAAAAGTGGGTCAAGGCGCGTATATGGTATGCGCATTTATTCCAAACGTTTGCTCCTTGGTGGCCGTTACTATGATTTGGAAATGGATGTTTAACTACGAATTCGGAATAGTTAATAACGTTATTTATTCAATCTTTGGAAGTAAGATTCAGTGGTTAGAGAGTGAAAACCTCGTTATGATCGTCTATATATTAATGGCAATCTGGACGACGCTTGGCTATAATATTATACTTTTAACCGCAGCGTTATCTCACGTTGACGAAAGACTTTACGAAGCGGCAAAATTAGACGGAGCAGGCGGATTTACGATATTTTTTAAAATTACGATTCCTATGATTTCTCCGACGATTTTCTATTTATTTACTACGTGTATCATAGCGTCGCTTCAAGACTTTACAAGGTATATGGTTATGACGGGCAAAGGTCCGAATTACGCTACGTTTACCGTCGTTTATTATTTGTACGACCACGCTTTTGATAATGCCTTGACGGGTATGGGATACGCGTCCGCGGTCGGCTGGATTTTAAGTATTTTTATAGGACTGATTACTATTTTTAATTTTAAGGTAGTAAATAAGATGGTGAATTATGACGTTTAAATCGCTTAAAATTAAAAATAATTTTAGAAAAAAAAGTGAACGGGTTATTATTCATCTTTTTCTGATATTATCTACGTTGATAGTATTATTTCCTTTCGTTTATATGATAGTAACCTCGTTGAAAACTTTGTCGGAAAGTTACGATTCAAGCTTTTTTCCAAAAAATTTAACTTTCGAAAATTATAAAAAAATATTAATAGACAACGAATTTTACGACGTTTCAATTTTCAGAGCATTATGGAATACGATTAAAGTGGTTACGCCGCCTACGGTAATCGGCTTAATCGTATCTTCGGCTGCAGCTTATGCTTTTGCAAAGATTAAGTATAAAGGTAGCGGGGTGCTTTTTGCTATACTGCTTTTTTCTATGATGTTACCGGGGACGTTAACACTCACGCCAAGTTATATACTATATTCTCGCTTAAATCTTACCGATACCTATTTCCCTTTAATGATACCGGGCATGTTTGGTAGCGCCGCGTGTGTATTTTTTATGCGCGAGTATTACGGTTCTATACCGACGGAAATAATAGAAGCGGCGAAAATCGACGGAGCGTCTCAACCGAAAATTCTATTTACTATAATGTTTCCGCTCTCAAAATCGGCAATGTTCGCACAATTAGTGTTAAACTTCCTTGGCGGATATAACGACTTTTTCGGTCCGTTTTTATATTTAAAAGGTTGCGATGAATCAATGTATACTTTGCAAATTTATTTGAAAGGGTTCCAAAGCACGGTAGGCACTCGATGGACGCTAATAATGGCTGGCGCGGTTATCTCGATCATACCGTCGATTTTCTTGTTTTTGGTTACTCAAAAATATTTCAGGCAAGGTATTATAGTGGGCGCCATCAAATAATTTAAGGACGAAATTTATGAAAAAAAGTTTAATCTTAGCTTTATCTCTTTTATTATTCTCGATGGTTTCTTGTAGCGGTTCCGTAAAAGGAATAAACGTTAGCGAGGCTTTAAGCGCAAACGAATATAACGGTACGCTTTTTTATAAAAATCCGGTAATCGGCATTGAAAACGCCGCGGATCCAACCGTTTTATATAATAACGGATATTTTTATCTCTATCCTACGACTAATACTATGAACTGTGCCGCAATCGGTGTGTGGAAATCTAAGGATTTATATCATTGGAATAATCTTGGAGTTGCTTTTAAGCCGAATAGCGATAGTTGGGGAATAACTCAACTATGGGCGCCTGACGTTATTGAACACAATGATAAATATTATATGACGTATACTGCGCTGGTAAACAATAAAAAGTATCATAATATAGGTTTGGCGGTGTCAGATTCGCCGGAAGGACCGTTTGAAGAAATAAAAACGGAACAAGGCGATTATTTTCATTATGATTTTGACGTGGGTATGATTGACTCGACGATTTTTGTAGACGACGATAACAGAGTATATATGTATTATAGTAGAGAACATACTCAAAACTACAATGAAGAAACGAATAAAACCGAAAGCTGGATTTGCGGCGTGGAGTTATCTAACGATCTTATGACGGTTTTAAGCGAAGAGCCTTACGTTCTTTCTAAACCCGAGCTTTCATGGGAAGTAAAATCAAACGGATGCGTTAATGAAGCTCCGTTTATGATAAAAGTCGACGGAAAGTATTATCTTACGTATTCCGGAAACGGTTATACCGACGCTAATTATTCGGTCGGGCTGGTTGTCAGCGATAACCCGTTAGAAGGTTTTGTTAAAAACGGGGTGGATAATAGAATACTCGGTCCTGATCCTTTGTCGGATTTCGTTGCGGCAACGGGACATCATGCTTTTGTTAAAGTCGGCGACGAGTGGTTTATATTATATCACTCTTCAAAGTATCCAACTTCACCGGACGCGAATAGGATTATAAATATCGACAGGGCGTACGTCGGAGACGGAAATATTACGGTCTCGGGACCGAGTTGTGAAATTTCTTATTTGCCGCAAGCAATTAGCGGATATAAAAATATAGCAAATCAAGCGACTATTACGGCAACCAATTCTGTAGATAAAGCATACGAAAAATTCTTAAACGATGATTTTATAGTTTACCGATATCGTGATGATGATAAATTGTGGCGTAATACGGGGATAAATTCAACGATAACAATTTCTTTCGATAGTGAAAAAAGCGTTAAGGGCATTCTTATTTATACGGGCTTAGATGATAGCGAAAAAATAAATTATTGCAATATTAAAGTAAACGGGGCTCAAAATAAAGTGAATTTCTTTAACGGATTTATAGGGACGGGCGCTTTCGAATTCGAACAAGAATTATCAACGAAAAAAATAGAGATTTCAGTTTCTAAAAAGAATCCTTTCTCTATTTCGGAAATAGTAGTTTTGGGTAAATAATTTATGAAAAAGTTTTTATTATTTACAATAGTTTGTTTTTCCCTATTATTCTGTGTTGCTTGCAAGAATAATGATGAAAGCAAAGTTGAAAAACCGCCGGTTTACGCCCAAACGGACGTAATACTCGACGGATTGCAAGACGAGTATTTATACGATAGTTCGATAGATTTGCAATTCGGCGTGGAGAATAACGCAAATGTTAATTTTTTCTTTGGGGATAAAGGCTTAAACTTTCTTTTTACCGTCAAAGACGATTGTTTGGTTGCCAACGATAACAGTACTTATAAAAACGACTCCATTGAAGTTTATATTGATACCTTGCTAAATGGAAGTAGATATCTGGGCTATCCACAAAGCGACGATATTCAATTTAGAATTTATATTAATGCATTAGTAGATTATTACGTTGGCGTTCAAACGGGAACGGATTATTGCTGGACGAAGTCTTATTTTGAGATTGATTACTATATTTTAATTGAAGAAGATAAGAATAGTTATAGTATAGAAATGTCAATTCCCTGGCAAGAAATGGGGCTGGATTCAAAACCAAACGCCTTAGGAATAAACTTCGGACACGTAGATGCAAGTGAATATTTCTACGTTTGGTCGGGAATTAAGGGGAAAGAATCCGTAGATAATCCTTCGACGTATTACGTATTTTCAAAAGACAATAAAATTTTAGCAGAGAACGTTATTTTTTATGAAAAGTTCAAAACTACGTCTACCGTAACCTGCGTTGATGAAAGTTACGAAAAAATAAGCGTAGAATATGACGAAGACGGCGTTTATATTCAGTTGACAAGAGATTTTGTCGGTAAAAAATTAATTGAAACTCAGACAGAGTGGTGGGATAATTTTGAGACGATGGTTTTCGTTGATTTGGCTTCCGACGGCGGTTGCATAAACGAAAACGATTTAAAGTTTGTTATTCGTCCTGATTCTAAATACGCCGTTGCAAATGGAAGCGGCGAAGACGGTGGTTGGGCTGAATGGATAGGTTGGGACAAAAATTCAGTAGGCGGAATAGTTGTCGAGGTCGATTTAAATGGAAACCTTTTCGAGGAACTTGTTGAAACGGCAATAATCTATAAAATATATATACCGTTTGCAGACTATTCTTTGTCAAAAAAAGCAGTGTCAATTTTCGATTATTCGAATTGGAATAATGAAAATTGCCCTGAAAAATATATTACTTTTGAACAAGACGGAACGATTACGGAAAAGAATAATTTTACAGAAATGCAAACCTATTGTTACGAACGAGGAGATTTCGTTTCGTTAGCGGCAAAAGTGGAAAAAAATAGTTTACGATTAAAAATTGAAAGAGAATTATTTGATTGCGATTATGACTCCGACCCGGAAGATTGGTGGGAGGATAATAAGTTAACTACGCTTATAATAGACTTAAATGGAAATAAAATAATCGACGACTATGATATCAAAGTGTTAATAAGGCCGTCGGGAAGAATGGCTTGCGTTTTCTATTACGACGGAAAATGGCAAGAAGACGAGTGGCTTAACGGTTCTTGGGAAAGGAACGAAATAAACGGAACGTGCGCGTTCGTTAGCCAAGAGAATAACAATACCGTTTTGTTTTTATACGTAAGTAATTCTATCATAGGCGAAGATTACGTATTCAATAACGTAGGCGTTTTCAATACTATAGAAGGATTTGAAAACGGGAACGAATTAAATACGAATAATTTTGATTATTTTTCCGTACAATAATTTTTTGTAAAATGAAGAAAAAATTACTGCCAAACTTTGGTTAAAAAATAGTAAAGAAGTTAATGATACCGAGATTGTATCTTGGGGAGAATTTAACGATTAAAAATGGAAAAAAGCAGTTGTTCTTGAGAAAGAGCGACTACTTTTTTCTTCTCCTAATCGATCAAAAAACTTTAACGAATGGAAAAAGCGTAAAAAACGTGAGCTTAGGCTACTCTGATATGAATTTAGGCGGCGACGTTGATATTGACGATGCCTACCTTGAAGACTAGCTTGAAGAACAATTAGCAAATAGTCAAAAGACAACTTCGAGTTATGACGTCTTTGATGACGAGGAAGAAGATGATGATTTGGGCATAAGCGTTTTGGACGATGAAGACGACGATTATTTTAACGAAGATAGCGATGATTGGGAAGACGATTCTGATGACGATTGGTAATAAAAAATCTTGGAAGGATAATCCAATAACCTAAGTCCCATTTATTAAATGAATCATTATGTCCCTAAAGTTTTGTCCCCAAAAGGGGGTGAATAATTGTATGGGGATTGCATAAAAATTGGGTGCAAAGAGCAAAAATGATGAGGTTTTGTCCCCAATAGCAAAAAATAGAGGCTTTTTGTTGTCAAAAAAACCTCTAATTTTGGCTTATGGGTACAAAATAGCTGTCATTCCCCAAACAAAAACACGGTCTCCCGACCGTGCTTTTTTCCAAAATGAATTACGCCACCGCAATTTATATGTTTTGGCGGTCTTGGCGTGCTTGATTTTAAGTCCGCCAAGTAGTAAAACCTTGTTGGCGTTCTTGCGGTTAATAATCTTCCGTCGGTAGTTCCTCAACTCGGCGATATTTATACTAAATGACAGTCCCTTCAATATACCATTTTTTTACTCGTATCTGATAGCTAATATATATTTCACCTATATTATACGCACTACTTGACACGAATGAAGCGCAGTGATAAAATGGCTTCGTAAAAGAGGTTATCATATGGCAAAGCTAAAAAAATGTACGTTATTTTTAACTATATGCGCCGCGGTTGCGCTCTCCCTGCCGACGCTTATGCTGATGGGATGCAAGCAAAACGGAGGCAAAAACCAGACGGTCAGCTATCGCACCGAAGAGCTGTATTCAGCAAACGGAGAATCGAACATTTACGGCAAGCTATATCTCCCCGCGGAAGGGCAGGCGGCAGAAAAGATGCCCGCCGTGGTACTTTCGCACAGCGCAAACCTTACGGCGGATTCCATGAACGCCTATTGCATCGGCTTTGCCGAGCGTGGCTATGCGGCTTACGCATTCGATTTCTGCGGAGCATGTTCAGACAGCAGGAGCGACGGTTCTACCGAAGACATGACGATATTTACCGAAAAGGACGATTTGAAGGCGGTTATTCAGACGGTAAAGGGGCTTGACTTCGTTGACCCCGACAGCGTTTACCTGTTCGGAACTAGCCAGGGCGGGCTTGTATCCGCGCTTGTAGCAAACGATATATCCGACGAAATAGCGGGGCTGATGCTGCTCTATCCCGCGTTCAATATCCCGGAGCTTGCAAGCAGCTTTTCGGGAGGTTCGGGCGGCTTCGGCTCATTCGGGTCTTTCGGCTCTTCCTCTTACGGCGAGGCGTTCGTAGAAACGATAAAAGATTACGACGTGTACGCGAATATAGGCAACTTTAAAGGCGACGTGCTTATTCTGCACGGCTCCAACGATTTTATAGTAAGTTCGGATTATTCGCAACGGGCGGCTGAAATTTACGAAAACTGCCAACTTTACATAATAGAGGGCGCAACCCACGGCTTCAACAGTGAAAATCTCTCCTTTTGGGGCTTTGACATGTCGTTCTTTTTCGGCGATTACGACGAGGAAGTATGGGATTATATCGACGCATACCTTGCGGGCGCGACACAAATTAACTTTTCGGACGTTATTTAACTGAATAAATCATGAGTAAAAAAATATACGGTTCGTCTGCCGGTCGGCGGACGAACCGTATTGTTTTGCCATAAAAATCAGTATCCTAAATTTACGTCAACCAGAATGACGTATAAATGTGCGTACTTGACATAATTATTATATAACTATATAATTTATATTGTCAAGATATAACCAAAATTCAAATACGATAAAGGAGTAAAAGTAATGTTAAAAGATTTGGGAGTAAAACCTTATACTTTTCCTATGCCTGTACTTATGATTTCAACCTATAACGAAGACGGAACGGTTGACGTTATGAATATGGCTTGGGGCGGAGTTTGTGCTGAAAATATGGTTGCGCTTAATATTGACGAAGATCACAAGACTTCCGAAAATATCAAACGCACAGGTGCATTTACATTGAGCATTGCCGATATAGACCATATCGAAGAAGCAGATTTTTTCGGTATTGCAACGGGCAATAAAATGAAAGATAAGTTTGAGCGTTCGGGACTTCACGCAGTAGAGAGTTCAAGGGTAAGTGCACCGATAGTGCAAGAATTCCCTTTGACGCTTGAATGTAAGGTCGTTGAATGTCAGAATACCGTTTATGGTTTCAGAGTACTTGGCGAAATACTCAATGTGCTTGCGGATGAAAAAGTGCTTGACGAAAAGGGAAAAGTCAACCCTGTAAAATTGAATGCGTTTGTATTCGACCAATTCCAAAGCGGCTATTATGCGATAGGCGAAAAAGTAGGTCGGGCTTGGCAGACAGGCGCAAAATTGATGAAATTGTAAAGTAAAATGCCCGTCGGGACAAGTGATGTGAACCCTAAAGTTTGGACAAAAATTGAATATTAAATTACTTGTGAATGAGTTCTGTATTGCACAGGGCTCATTCCTTTTATTTTTAGTAAAATTCTCTCGTTGTTGTAGTAATAAATGTAGGTATGTAGTTTATCTATGGTAAAAAAACAAAAAAATGCTAAAAATTGCCTGTATCGGTTCAAGTCCAATAGAATGCTAAAAACCCCAAAATGACAGCTCAAAATCATTATCTTTTTGCCCAACCATTTGATTGCATATTTATTTATATTTTTCTTAATTATGCACTTTATAATGTATAAAAAGACCGAGAATGAATATTCTCGGTCTTTTTATACAGTGACAGCTTTTTTGTCACCTTAACATGGTGCCGGGAGCCGGACTTGAACCGGCATGGTGTTGCCACCGAGGG
>JAEDMA010000114.1 GCA_016295005.1 Christensenellaceae bacterium | reverse complement strand
ATATATCTGAACTCGTCGCAAATCTCCGATGCACGGTTGATAAATTTCGGAAACTTCGCCGCAAGCTCCAAGTATCCCCCAAATCCTATTCTATCCAAAGGATTTCTCATCATTGCTCTACGCGCCTTTATCCAATTACTGTTAAGCTCCGCTACCGCGTTCTCTTCATTCCCTTCAAAGAAGGTATCGGGGAAGAAATAGGGCAAAAATCTACCCTCCTTGTATTTCACGCCCTCCACGTCGGACAGCATACGCACCGTTACGCCGCCGCCCACGCTTCCTACGAGCGCGTCAAGGTTTAATTCTTTGAATCTTTCACCGAAAATTTCCGCGCCTATCCAACAATCCCCAAGGAACATCATCGCTTCTTTGTTATTGTCGTGCGTGATCTTCACCAGATCCTTGACCGTTTCCGTTACGAAATTTTGCACGAACGCCATCCAATCCTTGTATTCTTTTGAGGGAATACGGTGCGTTTGATTATAATACCCTTGATCGACGAGATATTCCGCGCGCATTTTATAACCGTACTGTTTTTCAAAATCGTCAAGCATTCGCGGACTAACTGCCATATTATATCCAAACCAATCCACGTTTCTTTCCTTGCCGTATTGATTGAATACGAGCGAGAACATATACAAAAAGGTCGTAAAACGAACGACGTTACATTCGGGGTTTTCATCACACCAACGTTGTAAGTTTTCACGAATAAACTTCTTCGTCTTGGGATAATACGGGTCGTACATAATATGGTGCGGCTCGTTCCAGTTGTTCGTTATGTAGTTATACATATGCACGGGGTGCCACAAAGAAATCCCTAAAAACGCAACCGTGTATTGATGGAAAGGCGTTGCGTTTTGAATTATCACGTCGCCCTTTTCTTCGTCAATGCTCCAGTCGTCGCATACCTGCCCCGTCGTTCGGTCTATGACCTCGACATATTTCACCGCCTCGGGCGAAAGATCGGGCTTGACCTGCTCCGAATAAAACGTGTCCATTAAATGCACGGACAGCGTCGCTTCCGTCGCCGTGATAAACGGCGTCATAATAAACATGTGTTGCCATTCGTCGGGATTATTTGCCGCCCATTCGTGATTGCCTCTATCGACAAAATATACGTTATACACTTTGTCGGCGATCTCTTTGGGATTTTTAGGGAGCTTTACACCGTCGCAATCCCGCACCGCGTCCGCGCCCCAAAGCGCTGCGATTTTTTTAGTACCCTCTACGTAATTTTCGTCCGTGGGTATCGTCACTCTTCCTTTTGACATACATCTTACCTACTTATACTATCTTTGAAATATGTAATATCAATGTTTTCGTTGTTATTTAATATGTCTTAATTCCAATGCTATAAACTAATTATCAATTTTAGAATTTAACGTAACTATTCTTACTGCACAATTTTTTTCGTTAGGATTTTACTTTTTCAAATGTGTACTACCGCCAATCCTACTACTTATATTATATCAAAAAGTGCTTTTATTTCAAGACAGAAACTCGCCCCCCTCCGAAATAAAATCAATAGGATTGTCCAAAAAACGAATATGAAAGAAGTTGCTTTTATTTTTTTCTTATGTTATAATCCATACAAGCTAACTATTAAATAGTCAAGCAAAAATAGGCACTGTTTCAAAAATTTTTAGAAAATAAAAAGAAGCTAAAAAATATTATACGAGAATAAAAATGGAAAGAAATATTAACAATCAACATAACGATTTTGCCTTTAATCTTAAAAAATCATTCGTGGGTCTTAACCTTATTACAGCGTATCATTCTATCATTAACGTGCCTTACTGCAACCCCTTAATCCACGATCCAAATTGGAATCAGTTATATTTTGTTTTCTTCGTTATCAAAGGTTCAATTAAATTTATTACAAAAGAAAAAGAAATTATCGTTAAAGAAAACCAAATTCTTTTTGGGGAAACAGACAACAATGTTTATCTTCTTGACGACGGGAATGAAGCAGAATTTATTTCATTCCATTTCCAATTATTCAATTATTCTTTACATTTATGGAAACCATATAATATTGTCAAAAGAAATAAAGAAATGAACTCATTACACAAAATTTTGAAATGTTTACGTATGCAATCGGATCTTGGTACAGGCTCGGCAAACGCGATTTTTATGGATTTATTGTTTAGTTGGCTCCGAAAAATCCGTGAAACGAAAATAAATATGCTTCCGCACGCCAACATAATGTTAGAAGCAGAACTCTATATCAACGATCACATTGAAGATCTGTTACTTGTCCGAAATATTGCAAAACAATACGGTTTTAGCGAACAACATTTCCGAGTTTTATTTACTCGTATTATCGGAACACCACCTAAAAAATATATTGAAATGGTAAAATTAGAACGTGCTTATACGTTAATTCAAACGACTTCTTTGCCCATTTCTGAAATTGCCAATCGTTTAAACTTTTCAAGTTGGAAACATTTAGCAACAGCTTTCAAAAACAAGTATAATATGACACCCTCCGAATGTAGGAAAATACTCTAATTTTTTTACTGTGCGTAGGGAACAATTATAACATGTCCGCTTCTCGCTTTCAATGATAACTTTTTCCCAATAATGGGATATATCACCATACTCTATTTCGCGTATGTTTTTTCTTACAATAAGATAAATTTTATCTTCGTTTTTTGTCCTTATATTTGTAAAATATCCAAAAAAGCCAATCCTCTAATACCAATGAAACACCCCCGGAAATATATAAAAACTATAAAGCTTTAGGTGCTATATTTATCGAAAACTGAAAGGATATCTCCTTTTAAACTAACCATATAATATCTATCTAATATTTGTTTTATAATCGATATAATTTTTTTCCACAAAAGCGCGAAAGAGATTAAATGGGGCTGTCGCGTTAAGCGGCAGTCTTTTTCGCAAAAAAACACCCATCGATTGATGAGTGTTTTCTTTTGTTGTGTTAGTACTATAAAATCTCTAAAATCGCACCATTTTTATAGGGTAGAACAACAAAATGACTAAAAAGAATTCTTCTTCTATTAATCAAACGGATATTATTAGAAGAACTATTTAATATGTCTTTATAAAACCATCTACTAGCTCTATTTTAGTATTGACAGTAGCTAAAATAGCCTTCCCAAAGAGTGATGCCTTTGTTTGACAAGTATGTTCATTAAAAGTAACAGTAACTTTCATCATAGGTGCTCCCAAAATAAATTTGTCGCCTTTGTCTTTTAGAATAGCGATATTCCCTACGCCTTGTCCCATAAAACCTTTCTTGAATGCTTTAATAGCATCGTTTTTGCTCATAGAAAATGTAAATTTAGCCATAAAATTTTCTCCTTTGTTTTTAAGTGACTCTCACTTTTTTGAAATTATATCACGTTTTGAGATATAAGTCAATATCTCAACACGAGATATCATATAATATTTATATGAAATTAAAAGAATTAAGGGAAGAAAACAATTTTACACAAAGTCAAATTGCTGAATATTTAAATATTAAACAAAATACCTACTCACAGTATGAAAATGAAAAACGCCAACTACCTATTGACGTTTTAATTAAACTTTCAAAATTTTACAAAGTTACAACAGATTATATTTTAGGATTAGAAGATTAAAACCACCGAACGTTCGGTGGTTTTTTATTTTTGGCTGCCCCTGACAGACGCTCCTACGCTTCGCTACGGAGTCCTTGCCCATCAAAGACTGCCCATCATATGACGGACGACCGACTTTCTTCGTCTGTAAGACTCGGGCGAATCGTAGTGTAGCCCTCGGTAGTGAACGAAGTGAACGGACGAGCGTCGATGACGTGTTTTTACTAAAAGCAAAAATCACTCGTTAGTTCATCTCCGTCGGGTGACCGACGGCAAAAGAAAAACACACCCTTTTGGGTGTGCTTTCTTTTGTTGGGTTTCTAATACAAAATAGCTACACTGCATATAATGTATATTGATAAAGATAGCAAGCACAAAAAGTAAAGCAAAACATACCTTCAAATATTTTTTCATGTTTACATCTCCATGCCTTTTATTACAGCACTATAAAACAACTTGGTCAAGCAAATACCCAAAAAAATGATTTTATAAAGAATAAAGGAGTAAAATAAAAAAGGCAAAAACAACTTGCCTTTTTTTGTTTTTATTCGGTTTTTTTAATAAAAGTGCTTGTATAAGTCGATTAACCAACGTTT
>JAEDMA010000113.1 GCA_016295005.1 Christensenellaceae bacterium | reverse complement strand
TCGCTTACGTCGGTTACAATTCCTCAGACGCTGAAAGTTATAAACAATAACGTTTTTTATAATTGCAGCGGTTTGAAAAATCTTGATTTAGGCAGCGTCGAAGTATTAAACAACTACGCTTTCTACGGAACGCAGAGTCTTGAAAGTTTAGTGTTGCCCGAAACGTTAAAGAGCATCGGCAAATACGCTTTCAAAGGCAGCGCGGGACTGAATTCCTTATTCTTATGCTCGTCAATAGAAGAAATAAACGCTCATGCGTTTTACGGTTGTAAAAACTTAACGATTTATACCGATGCGAAAACCGTTCCCGACGGATGGAACGCAAGATGGAATTCCTCATACTGTCCGGTGATTTTTGGCGCAGAACTTTCAGAAGATGGTAAATACGTCGTCGCCGTCAATATAGAAGAAGGTAGCGTGATAAACGATAAATCGGGGAAAACGACCATCTCGGCTCCCGAAAGAGAAGGTTACGAATTCGTAGGTTGGGCGACGGAAGAGCAGGGCGAAGCGGTTTATACTGCGACTGAAATAGCGAACGTTGAAAACGGAATTAAACTTTTCTCCGTATGGAAAGAAAAAAACGTCGATCCTGAAACACCGACAGAACAAGAATAATTCTGGAATAAATATAGAAAACAATCCGCAAAACTTACGGCTATCGAAAATAACCGGCCGAAGATTTTGCGGATTTTTCTTTTTTGAATTCGTATCGGCGTAGGGGCCTTCGCTTGTACGGATTTTTTATTTTTAAAAAGAAGATTGACCTTATTGTGTTTAAATAATTTAAAAATAAAAAAAATTTTAAAAATAAGCAAGTTTTTGTTTTGAAATAAATAATCGTTTATATATGACGAAGACTATATTTAAGGATATTAAAATCCGTTTACAAACCGAAAAACGCAAAAAAAATATGGTTCGGGCGTAAATCTTTGTTCGGGGCAATTTTTTACTTGACAAAATAAGACTTTTAGTGATAAATTTATACATAACAATTAACGTGGCGTTATTTAACGTGCTGATTAAGTATTTACCCGAACCGAAATAAATACGTCCGTTAAAAATTATCGTAAATTTTTGGAAAGTAAAGTTTTTTGATGATTTTCTTTTCGTTGCGTAACTTTTATAAGGAGATAATATGAAAAACAAAAAAAAGTTCCTTTATGCATTTTTTGTTGCGACATTGACTTTTGTGTCGGCGTTCTTTGTTACCGCTTGCGCAGAAAAGGTTAATTTTTCGTTTGAAACGAACGGCGCAACGGAAATCGCCTCCGTCGAAGTTTCCATCGGAGAAGAATATACTCTTCCCGTTGCTAAAAGAGACGGATATAACTTCAAAGGCTGGTATACGAATTCCAGTTTCAGCGGCGATGCGGTAACTAAGGTGACCCCCGTAGCCGACGCCACTTTCTATGCAAAGTGGGCTAAGTTATATAATATTGAACTCGACGCCGACGGCGGGACTCTTAACGAAACGTTAATTACCGCCGAAGAAGGTTCGGGCCTTTACGATGCCGTTAAAGATTACGTTCCCGTTAAAGACGGGCTTGTGTTCGGGGCGTGGTTTAAGGGAATCAACGCAATTTCCGAAACGGCAAGAGTTACGGGCGACGTAAAACTCACCGCCAAATATAAATTAGCGTATACGGTAGAGATTTACAGGCAAAACCTCGAACAAACGGGTTACGAGAAAGATGAAGATAAAATAGGGTACGCGTATGTCGGCGAAACGGTTACTTCCGAAGAATCTTTATTAGGATTTACCGAGGTCGGAAAGGAAGATACCGTTTACAGAATCGAAGGCAAAGATTTCGTTGTCGGCGGCAATACCACTTTCAGACATTATTTTGACAGACGCGTGTTCACGTTGACTTACGTAGATAAACTTAACGATGCGACCGAAACCGAAAGAGTTGTGTTCGGACGCGAAGTCAGCGTTCCTTACGATTATACCGCGGAAGGCTATTATCTTAAAGGTTGGGCAACCAATCCGACGGGGGACGCCGTTTATAACGCGGACTATATCACTACCGTTTTATACGGGGCGGAAAGCAACAAAAACAATCCCGACAAATTCTCTCCGATTGACGACGTTTCTTTATACGCCGTTTGGGAAAACGGTTACAGAGATATTTTCGGTAGCGACGATTACGTTTACGTTTCCGACGAAAGCGTTTATCTGCAACGCGGCGGCGTGTTCTTCGAAGGCGAATACGACGCTGAAAACGGAGTATTCGTATTCCCCGTAGGCGACGACCCTCTCGAAGGCAAGGTTTTTGCCGATCATACCTTTACTTTCTATAATAGCGACAGAGAAGGCGCTAACTACACCCTTTTCGTTTCCGGTAAGGGCGTTGATAACAACGTTACCATTATTCTTGACGGCAACAACGGTATCAGATATACCGAAAAGAGAATAACGGTAGGCGCAGATAACCAGGAAAAGGAAGAAATATTCACGTCTAACGGTACTTATACCATAAACGAAGAAACCGAAGAACGCATTGCTTTGTTTACCGACGGTGAACTTAAAGGCAAAACCATAACGTTTACCGTGGGTAGCGTCAGCGCGAACAACGGTACCATTCCCGCATTTCAGATTCGCAACGAAAACGAATACCAGATGGGATGGATGGTTCGCGGCGTTGTCGTAAACGGAACGCTTACCTACTACTACAAACAAGACGCTACCGTTCATCCTTACTCGATAATGCTTAACGGTTACGGAACCGCGGGGTATTACGACGGTTCGAATGTTTCCGCATTCAGATATATTGAAAGCGACGGCGTTTACACTATTCTTGACAGTTACGGCAGAACTCAGTTGGTTTTCAATACCGTGGATATAAACGGGGTAAAAGGATACATTGCTTACAATTCTTCTTACGACCACGTTTACAACGGCGAAAACGGCGCTACGCTTACTCTTGACGGCGCGTATAAAGCGACGTACGTCAACGGCAACCAGACCATAACCGGAAATTATTCGATAACGCAATCTTCTTTAGGCGGAGCAATCGTAACTCTCTCCGACGGCGGAAGTTCTTACGTTTTCAAAGTGACGGCGACTTCTTCCACGGTTTCTTCCGATGACGGTAAAGAAGAAGAGGTTTATACTTATACCTTTGAAACGAAACTCTCTTACTATAAAGAATTTTATTACAGATATAACAGCAACGACAACAAGATTCAGACCCAGCCGTTACTCGTATGGGGCGAAAAAGAGGCGGACGGCAAACGTTATGCGACGATTTACGGCGTAACCGCTTCGAAATCTTACGAAAAAGTTCTTTACGGAACTATCGAATACGACGAAACAACGGAATTATCCACTTTCACCGTTACCGAACGCTATGACGCGGAAGTCGTCAGTGAATCCATAGACTTTACGACTATTAACGTTATCGTTCTCGCTCTCGACAGCGCGTCTACGACGAACTACAATATTTCTTACTGGTATTCGGTAAACGGCGCGAGTTACGTTAAAACGTATACGTCGGAAAATCTGGGCGAAACGTTAACTCTTGTCTCGGGTGTTGCCGTTTATACGAAGGGCGGCGCTTCCGTTAAAGGCATTTACGCGGTTTCCGACGGGCTGCTCGTCGTTACAACGAAAGATGGGAACCTTTACGTTGAACTTGACGAAGATCAAGGGACTTTCATTCTTCTTTCTCATGCTCCCTTTACCGCAAAAGTTCTTAAGAAAAACGGAACGTATTCGGATTCGGAAACGGTAAGTTTTGACGGAAAAGGCAATGCAGAATACAAGATAACGGAAGGAAGCGGAAGCGATAAAGTTACGACGACGTATAACGGCACCGTTTCCGATACGGGCAGAGTAACCGACACCACGGAACTTGTTATATACTCTTTCGTTTCTGCCGAAAAGTCTTTCGAATATATTCTTATTCCGTTGAAAGACGGCGGTTACGTTTGCGCAAAGTATGATTCGGCGACTGCCGGCGAATATACAGGAAACGGAATTCGTCTTATTCTTGACGGATTCGGATATTTCGCAACCTATATCAACACGGTAACCGAAAAATCTTACGTCGGTTTATACTCGTTCACGGGAGATAATCTCATCAATTTCATCGGCAGCGAAGTAACCTTCTATTTCGATATAACAGAAGGCAGAACCGTTACGGTAAAGGGCGACGAATACGGCAGATTCTTGCTTATGAAAAAC
>JAEDMA010000013.1 GCA_016295005.1 Christensenellaceae bacterium | reverse complement strand
TTTGGCAAGGTTAAGTATACCACAATAAAAAGTTTTTATCAAGCGCTTTTCGTTTTTTGTAGAAAATCGTAAAATCAAACACGCTTTCCGTAATTTTGCGGTCGGCGTTTTTGTCGTAATTGACATATTGTCTTTTAAGTAGTAAAATAAAGGAAAACGATTAAGGTATGCGGTTATGGGAGAAAACTATCTGACCGTTACGGGCGAATCCGAAAACGTCACCGTAATAGAAAGGTCTAAATTCATATGTAAAATAAAAGGCGTCGAAAACGAAGACGACGCTAAAAACTTTGTGGCGGCGGTAAAAAAGGAACATTCGCTCGCCACTCATAACTGCTACGCCTATATTGCCGACGAAAAGGGGCTTGTTCAGAAGTTTTCCGACGACGGCGAACCGCAGGGTACCGCCGGTATTCCTATGCTCGAAACCTTAAAAAGTAAAGGTTTAAGCAAGGTGGCAGCCGTCGTAACGAGATATTTCGGCGGAATAAAACTCGGAACGGGCGGGCTATCAAGGGCGTATTCGGGCGCGGTCGGCGATTGCCTTAATAATTGTAAAATATGTACAATGGAAAAGGTTGCTTACGTAACCGTTTATACCGATTACGGCGGATATTCCAAGGTTTCGGGCGCATGCAATCAACTCGGTGTAATAATCTTAAATACCGAATTTAACGACGCCGTTGTTTTTAGAACCGCCGTAAAAGAAAGCGTTAAGGACAAATTTTTCGAAAAACTTACCGACGTTTTTTGCGGTAATATAAAATATGAAATTACGGGCGGCGGTTTCGAGCCGTTCGGGGTGAACGAATGAAAATAACGCAAATTTCCGCGCAACAAAAAAATAAAGACCGTTGCAATATATTTATCGACGGAGAATACTCTTTTTCCGTTTCCACCGAAACGGTTTATAAATTTTACTTAAAAACGGGTAAAGAATTATCGGAAGAAGAAATTACCGCCATTAAAGAAGACGGCGAAAGAACTTCCGCTCTTAACCGCGCCACGGAATATATTTCGAAAGCGTATAAAACGAGAAAACAGGTTAAAGATTATTTGCTTAAAAAAGGGTATTCCGACGACGCCGTTTATTACACCGTGTCAAGGCTTACGGAAACGGGTTACATAAACGATTCCGAATACGCGAGAAGGTACTTTGAAACGGCGAGCAAAAATCAGGGGAAGAAACTTTCGGCGTATAAACTTATGGCGAAAGGAGTTCGGAAAGACGTGATAGACGAAGCGTACGAAAAAGCCGCCGTTCCGTCTAAGGAAAACGCCGCGGCGGTCGCCGAAAAGTATATGCGCAATAAAGAAATAAATAAAGAAAATCTGGCTAAAACGTACAGGTATCTGATAGGTCGCGGATTTTCGTACGACGAAGCGAGCGAAGCAATATCCGCTTTTAAGGAGAACGACTGATGGAAAGAATCTTAACGGCAGAACAAATGCGCGCCGCAGATAATTTTACGATTGAAAAACTTGGTATCGCGCAAAGCGAACTCGTGTTAAGGGCGGGTAAAGCCGTCGCCGAAGAAATACTGAAAAAGTTTAAAGGCGGCAGAGCGCTCGTCTGTATCGGAAAGGGCAACAACGGCGCTGACGGCAGAGTTATCGCCGATATTTTAAGTAAGGTTCACGGGTTTGCCGTGAACAGCATAAACATCGATAACGGGTTATTCGGATTGTTCGAAAAAAAGTACGATATTATCGTAGACTGTATTTTCGGTACGGGGTTAAATAAAAACGTCGAAGGCAAATATTTAACCGCGATAGAAAAAATCAATTCGAGCGGAGCGTACGTCGTTTCGTGCGATATTCCGAGCGGTCTTAACGCCGATACCGGGCTGGCTATGGGCGCGGCTGTAAAAGCCGACCTTACCGTCGCCATACAAGAATATAAACTCGGACATTTCATAAACGACGGAAAAGATTATTGCGGTAAAGTCGTAGCGAAAGATATCGGCATAAGCGTCTGGGAAGACGATTGCGTTAAAATTATAGGGAATGAAGAAGTAAGAAAATTTTTCCCCGAAAGAAATCATAACGTCAATAAAGGAGATTTCGGCAAGTGCGCGGTAATCGGCGGAAGTAAAGAGTTTACGGGCAGCAGTTTGCTTTCCGCAAACGCTCTTGCTTCCATGAAAACGGGGGTTGGATACGCCTATCTTTTCGTTCCCGAAAGTCTCCTTTCGGTGTACGCCTGCAAGAATCCCGAGATTATAGTTTCGACGGTTAAAGACGAAAACGGACATATGATTTTCGACGAAGAATCTCTTAAACCCGCGCTTAAATTCGATAGCGTCGCAATCGGTATGGGTATGGGGAAAAGCGAAGAAACTTTTAAAATCGTAAAGTACTTTCTTGAAAATTTTACCGGCAGATTGCTTATCGACGCCGACGGTCTTAACTCGTTATCCGCTTTCGGCGTAGACGTTTTAAAGACGAAAAAGTGCGACGTAATCCTTACTCCGCATATAGGCGAGTTTTCAAGGTTATTACAGTCGGATAAAGCGTCGTTTATGTCAGACATAATTGCAAAAAGCAAGCAATTTGCTGACGATTTCAACGTGACTTTGTTAGTTAAAAACGCCGTCAGCGTTATTACCGACGGCAAAGAAACTTATATAAACGTAACGGGTTCGTCTGGTCTTGCGAAGGCCGGAAGCGGCGACGTTTTAAGCGGATTGTTGTGCGGAATGCTTACTTCTCATGAAGACGCGATAGACGTCGTGACTGCGGGCGCAAGGCTTTTCGGCAGGTGCGGCGAGATAGCCGAAAAAGAACAAAACGTTTACACGATGACGGCAACCGACGTTATAAAGGCATTGCCCGAAGCGATAAACGAAGTCCTGTAAATCGGGGCGGAAAACAGAGATAAATCAGACGATATAAAAGCCGAGTCCGCCGTTTAAAATCATAATCAGAACGTAAATATTGAGCGCGATAAATACGGGCATCAAAACCATCATAAACAGACTTTTAACGCGGTATTTAAAAATAAACATAAATATAAATATTCCGGTTGCGCCGCCTAAAAGTCCTGCGAGCAAAATTTTGCTGTCGGATACGGCGATGTTTTCTTCGTCGCCTTTTTCTCTCGCTTTTTTCTGAAATTTAAGCATTAAAATTCCGTAAAGGTTTACGGCGAAAATGTATACGATTATAAGAATATAAACTAAAACAGGCATTTTAATCTCCGTTATATAAATTTATTTTAAGCAAATTCGTAAAAAATATTAAAATGCCGTCTGTTTTTTCGTATATCGTTTGATAATTTCAAAAAAGTGTGCTATTATATAGTAAATTCGAGTTGTTCGGGGGAAAAACCATCGATGAAATGTCTATATTGCGGTTGCCTTGAAAGCAAGGTTGTCGATTCCCGCTCTGCGGAAGACGGTACGATTATTCGCAGAAGACGTGAATGCCTTCATTGCGGCAAGCGTTTCACTACTTACGAAACGGTGGAAACCACGCCTGTTCTTGTTGTCAAAGCCAACGGAACCAGACAGGCTTTCGATATAAATAAAATCAAAAACGGTATTATAAAGGCGTGCGAAAAACGTCCCGTTCCGGCAAGTAAAATAGAAAAACTTACCGACGATATACAGAAAAAAGTATATAATTCCATGGCGCAGGAAGTTTCGAGTAAAGATCTCGGAGAAATGGTTATGGAAGGCTTAAAAGAAATCGACGAAGTAGCGTATATCAGATTTGCTTCCGTGTACAGGTCTTTTACCGATATATCTTCTTTTATGAAAGAAGTGGAAAACATAGTTAAAAATAAAGATAAATAATCACGCGGGGGAAAAGATAAATGAATAAGTGGGACGTACGCTTTATGAATATGGCGGAAACCGTTGCGGAATGGTCGAGTTGTTTTCAGCAAAACAGACACGTCGGCGCGGTTGTCGTAAAAGATAAAAGAATACTCACTACGGGGTATAACGGCGCGCCGAGCGGAATAGAAAGTTGCGCCGAACGCGGCGAATGTTTAAGACGCGTACGTAATATTGCGAGCGGCACCATGCAGGAAGTTTGTTATGCCGTTCACGCCGAACAAAACGCCATAATACAGGCGGCAAAACTCGGAGTCAGTTTAGAAGGCGCTACGATGTACGTCACGCACCAACCTTGCGTTATCTGTACGAGAATGATAATCAATTCGGGAATAAAAAGGGTTATTTATAAAAACGGTTATCCGGACGAGTTTGCCTTGGAACTTTTCGGAAGGTCCGACGTCGAACTCGTAAAATATTCCGATTTGGAAAAAGAATAAAATAAATAGAAATATAAACGCGGCGAAACGAAGCCGCGTAAACGGAGGCTTATCGAAGCGGTCATAACGAGGCGGTCTTGAAAACCGTTTGGGTGCAAGCCCACGGGGGTTCGAATCCCTCAGCCTCCGCCAAAGCAAAAAAAGACGAACACTTGCAGTTCGTTTTTTTTCTTTTAAATTGGTTTGAAAGAGGGATTCGAACGAGAGCGACGCCCATAGGGCGCAAAAACAGCCCAGTATGGCTGTTTTTAGCGGCTGACCGAAGACTTTTGCAAAGCATAGGCAGGAGATAGGAAAAATTGCTTTGCAAAAGGCAAGAGCGAATCCCTCAGCCTCCGCCATTCGTAACCTAATCCGAACTCAATTCGGGTTAGGTTATTTAATTTATAAAAATTGTTCAAATATGACAAAAATTATCATATATACCGTTTATAATAATTGTAATAAAAAGGCAAAAGGTGATGTATGACAAAAGTAGAGTTTATAAAAAAGGCAAAAATTTTAGGATATATTAATGGCTGGATTGAAAATGCTATAAATAAAATGAACGAAATAAACAATAAATATGGGTTTTGCTATTCCTATGAAGATATTGTTATTTGTAAAGTGAAAAAGTTACAAGAAAACAGTTTTAATAAGTTTACTTGGAAAAATAGCGACGTTCTTATATTTAAGCCAAAGAATGATAAGTAAAGATATGAAATATACGGCTCTGTATTGGGCTTTAAGATTTGTTGATGGCCAACAAAACTTTTTGCGTTAAACGTAAAAATCGATTGACATTAAAATATCAAAAAACGAGATATTATTTTTGTGTTTTGATATTGAATTTGATACTGCCCGATTATATAATTACATAAAAACGAATAACGGTGGTCGTCGAATGAAAGACGTAATTAAGTTTTGTCCTTACCATAACGATGATTCAGCGGTAAATTACAATCTTATGATTGTAAGGGTTTCGCCTGAAAAAAACGGCGTAATTTTAGAATGGGTCGGGAAAACGACGGGTGATTTTACCGTTCAGATTTATCAGAATAAAAATTTAATCGTAGAAACTCGTTCCGATAAAAACGAAATCGAAATAGATAATCTAAAAAGCAACACAGAATATTCGGCTGTAATTCGCGCGGATAATCAAGCGAGCGACAGAAGATTGTTCGTTACAGGCGACTATCTGTATCCGGTTGTTAACTATTATAATCCCAAAGACCGCGTTTATGATTTCAGCGGGAATTTTTTAGGAAGCCCGCATATCGTAAGATATCATGAAAAGTTGTTTTGCACGATGGATACTTTTAAGAACGGCGGAACGGCAAGCGGACATAAGCAATCGATTGTATTCATCTCAGACGACGACGGGGAAAAATGGAGTTATTTAAGCGAGATTATTCCGGCGGAATGGGGAAGATTTATAATAGTTAAAGACGAATTATATTTTATAGGGACAAAAGTCGGAGAGGGCGTTATTTTTTATAAAACCACAGACGGCATAACTTTTGAAAAAGGAGACGTTATCTCTCCCGAATATGACAGAAAAGACGTTCACTTTTGCAGTTCTCCGACGCAAGTTCTGGTAAAGGAAGATTTCGTTTATTTTGCAGGCGGAGTGCCGTATTATATCGACGGCGTTGCGTATTCCTCTTTGACTATAGCGAAAGGGAACGTAAAAACGGGCTTATTGAATAAAGAAAGTTGGACGTTTTCAAATACGTTATATCCGGACCCCGCGTGGAATATCGACGCCGAAAATCACCATTACGCCGAAGAAAGCAACGTTGTGGAAAGAAACGGAGAAATATACGTTATTTCGAGATATTTTACTAATAAAGCCTTGATGACTCGTTACGACAAAGAAAATAATAAACTTGAGTTTTATAAAGTAATCGATTTAGAAATAGGATATTGCAAATTTTATATAGAAAAGAACGAAGAAGACGGATATTATTACGCAATGGGGAATCACCATTGTTTTCCGCGACAAATTCTGAAATTATACAGAAGCAAGGATTTAGAAAACTGGGAATACGTAAAAACGATAAAAGATATTACGGAAACGGATAAAAACTTAAACGGCATACAGTATCCGAGTTTTATTATAGAAAATAACGTAGCGATTACCGTTATAAGAACGGCGTTAAACGGTAGTGAAAATTTTCATAATTCAAACGCGGTAACGTTTGCAAAAATCAATTTGTATAGATAAAGTTATAAAGGAGAAGATTATGGATAAAAAACACGTATTTGTAGATTACTACGATATCGACGCAGGCTACGGGGTAGATAATCCCGGATACAGACCTTTGAACGGTTCGCCGTATGGAGTAAAAATCGTTCAACACAAACCCAAAATCGAGTTAGAACCCGTCATATGCTGCGATAAACCTTGGGATGAGTTAAGGGCAGGTATGGCGAACGTAATCAAGTTGTCCGATAAAAAATATATTGCATACTACGAAGGTATTAACAAAACGCCGGAATGGATAAATTTATGCTATGCCGAAAGCGAAGACGGTGTGCATTGGGTAAAACCCGATTTGGGTCTGGTAGAATTTAACGGTAATAAAAATAACAATATCGTGAAAATATGCGGCGCGCCGTATCTTAATTACGTAGAAGAAGGGGACGTTGTATACTACGATAAATATACCGAAAACGAAAACGAAAGATTCAAAACGTTATATACCAAAGTTTCTTATAAAGACGGAAAAGTAACGGACGTGTCCATGTATTCCCAAACGAGTAAGGACGGAATTCATTGGGAAAACGAAAGATATGCTTTTAAGGGCGGAGACGCTTTTGCAACTTTATTTTATGACGAAGATTTGGGGAAATACGTTGCAACGGTAAAATCGCAATATTCCAACCATCTGGCAAGAAGAACCCTCATTCTTTCGGAATCAGCCGACTTTATTAACTGGTCCAAGCCGAGATTGATTATGAACGGTAACGCCACCATTGATCCCGATATTGACTATTATCAAACCGCAATGACGAAGTGGGAAGGCGCAAGCGACGCTTACGTAATGTTTCCCCCGACTTTTCACAGAACAGGGGATTATTTGGAATCGAATCTCGTTTTAACGAGAGATTTATATACGTTTACTCTTTTTGATATCAATAATCCCGTCATATCACAATACGATTGCAGGGCAAAAGAGAACTATATGTCTCCGGGGTGTATTGCCGAAAACGGAAAATACATACATTTTTTCACTCCGTTTGCGGCAGGGCATAACGAAGGCGGTTGGGAAAGCGTTCACCCCGACGGGCTGAAAATGGCGGGAACGAACAGGGCGATTTTCAGAGAAGACGGGTATACGAGTTTACGTTCGGAAAGTCACGGCGGATTTACGACCATTCCGTTTAACGTGGGTAAGAGAATTATTTTTAATTGCGATATACAAGTTAAGGGATATATAAAGGTAGCGTTGACGGAAGACGAGAAGAATATACCTTACGAGGGTTTCGGCTTTGAAGATTGTAAATTAGAAAAGAAAGACGAAATAAGTTATGAAGTCGTATTCTCAAAGCTGCTAACGGAACTTCCGAAGAACACGAAAGTAAGATTAAAGGTAGAAATGTTCAAGGCGGATTTATATTCTTTTACATTTAAAGACGTCGAAGAATTCGAAAACGAAGAGGGAGACTGCCCGTATAAAGTCATCTGAAATGAAAAAGGCTTTAAATTTTTTAATAAATTATTTAGCCCAGATTTTAATCGTGATAACAATTATCCCGTTGGCAATTGTTTTTAAACAAAGTTTTATAAAATTAATGCCTTGTCTTGTAACCGTTGCGGTTATGTATCTTGACAGTAAGTTTAACAGGTATGCGCGGATAGTCGGGGCTTGCAATTGTGTCGTATACAGTATCGGATATTATACGGACGGGTTATACGGCAGCGTTCTTTCGACATTGCTTTATTCGGCTCCCCTTCAGATTGTAACGTTTATTTTATGGAATAAAAACAAGTATAAACAGGGAACGAAAGTGAAACTGTTAAACAACAAAAACCGAATTTTTGCTTTTTTGGGTATTATCGTAATTGCTTTTGTTTACATCATAATTTTTTCTAATTTTCAGACGGCGAATTATACCTTTCTTCAGGGCATACAGTTTTCGTTAGGGCTTGCCGCAACGGTATTGATTATGTTTGGGGTGGTGGAAGGTATGTTTATAAATACTATATCGATTGTCCTCAACTTTGTTCAATATCTGATGATGGTTTTAAGCGGTCAATTCAATCAGTCGACATACTTGGTTATGGCTGTATATAGTACGTATTGTCTGATCGTCGGTACGATAAACTGGATAAAATTATATAAGGAACAACAAGCGGAAAAAGTCGGAAACACAACTCAGACCGAAAGCAATTAAATAAGCAAACGGGCCTCGCTCTTCAAAGAGAGAGGCCCGTTATGTATACGCTTTTTATCAGTATGCTGAATATTGAGTTTCGTCGGGAAGATTGATAATAATTTTTTGCTTTAATTTTATGTCGTTTACGTTTGCTCCGACCATAATGATAAATTCACCGTTTTCGATGTATTTATCATCGTTTATGACGTCGTAGTGAGAAAAGGCGGTTTTATCGAGTGAGACGCATACTTCCTTTGAAGATTTTGCGGGAATGAGAACTTTGGTAAACGCTTTTAATTCCTTTTCGGGTTTAAATACGCAACAAACGGGGTCTTTGATATAGATTTGCGCAATTTCTTTCGCGTCTATATCCGACGTGTTGGTAATCGTAAACTTTACGTTGAAATCGGTCTCGGTTATTTTTTCTATCCGTAAATCGGAATATTCGAATTTTGCGTAAGAAAGACCGAATCCGAAAGGGAACAGTACGGGAATTTTTTTTGTGTCATAATATCGATACCCGACTAAAACTCCGTCGTCGTAAACCTCTACGGAATCGTTTCCGACGTTGTTTTTACAATAAGTTTGTTCCAAAGAAAGAGGAAAGGTTTCCGAAAGTTTACCGGACGGGCAAACTTTTCCCGTTAAAATATCGGCAAGCGCTTCGTTGCACGTATCACCTAAAAAGCCCGCGAAGATAACGGCTTCAACGTCGTCGATCCAGTTGCTCATATCTATAGCCGAGCCCGCTTCTATAATTACGACGGTATTCGTAGACGTTCTTGCAACGCCTTTAATTAGCGTCTCTTCTTTTGTGGACAAACGAATCGTTTCTCTGTCTTTTCCTTCCGTTTCCGTGTTGTGATCGTTACCGACGAGGACGATTGAAATATCGTTTTGACTTGCAAGAAGCAGAGCCTCTCTGTCTGCGTGAGAGGGATTGCAGCCGTCAAGATAATTTTTGTGTGTGCAAGGCACGTCTACGGACAATTTTTCGGATAGCAACGTGTTGAGCGGAGTTTGTGAGTGATTGCTCAAAACCTCGGCTGCGCCGCCTCCGCCGATATGAGGGTGAACGTTTAATTCGCCTATCACGCAAACGGATTTTGCGCTTTTAAGGGGGAGCAGATTGTCGTTGTTTTTCAGAAGAACGACGGTATCTTTTGCAAGAATCGTTGCGGCTTTAAGTCTGTCTTCGGTGCTTCTTTCGATTTTTCTTGTTTTCTGCAACGTTCTAATTTTGCGTATCGTATACAGAATTTTGGAAACGGCTCTGTTTATTTCTTCGTTTGAAATCAACTTTTTATCGTAAGCGGTTTTTAATTCGTCAAACGCTCTTTTATCGTACGGCATACGCAAGTCGGTGCCGGCTTTTAAAGCTTTGTAACTGTTGTGAACGCCCATCCAGTCGGAAATAATAAGTCCGTTGAATTTCATTTGATTTCTTAATACGTCAATCAGCAATTTTTTGTTTTCTGAGGCGTATACTCCGTTGACGGGGTTATAACTTGACATTACCGCTTCGGGATTTGCCGAAAGAGCGATTTCAAATGCCGGCAAGTAAATTTCATGCAGCGCTCTTTCGCTTAATTCGCTTGACGTGCAATATCTGCCTAATTCTCTGTTGTTGGCGCAAAAATGTTTTACGCATGCCGAAACGCCTTTTCTGTGTAATCCCGCGATATAGTTCTTTGCCATTATACCGGCTAAATAGGGGTCTTCGGAAAAATATTCGAAATTTCTTCCACAAAGGGGAGTGCGCTTTATGTTTACACCGGGACCCAAAACGATGTCGACGTTTTTCTCGATGGCGTCTTCGGCAATGCATTCGGAAATCCCCATGGCAACTTTTACGTCCCAACTGTTTGCAATGTTAACGAGATTCGGATATGCGTTGGAAGGGATATTCTGATAATATCCGAGAGGGTTTTTATCCATTTTGCGAATTCCGTGGGGTCCGTCCGACATAAAAATGCTATCGATATCGCCTTCAAAATCCTCCGTTTGCCACATGTTTTTTCCCGTGAGCAATTTCAATTTCTGTTCGATCGTTAATTCTTTTGCTTTTGGCATAAAATTCTCGTCCTTGATTTTTAATTCTTTGTTGTATTATACAATACGAATTTTTTAAAAACGAGAACATTATCTTATTTTTTTGTATCACTTTTTGACATTTTTAATGTTTTTTGTAATATTTTAGATTTCTGTAATAAGTTTGGGGACTTTTGAATCCCGCTTTGTAAATCAGAGAAAGAATTTTCTCGTCGTTTTTCTTATTTGCTTCGATATACTCTATTCTCATGTTATTGATATATCTGGATATGGAAATTCTGAAATAGGAATGGAACAATCTTGAAATGTGGCTTTCGGAATATCCGAAATGATACGCAATGGATTTCAACGAAATATCTTCCTTATAGTTATCGGCGATATAAAGCAAAACGTTTTTGAGAATAGTCGCGTTTTTTTGTTGAGATATGGGGGTTAGTCCTACGGACGAAACGAATAACGCTAAAATCAAATTTGCATACTTCTCTTTGATTACCTCGTTATCGCCGTGTTTCATCATGTTCTCGGTAAGAACGGATATTTCGCTGACAATATTCTCATCCGTCACAATGCTTGTCGTCAGGGCTTTTCCGTTTTTTAACGCCGCGAATTCTTTAAGTTTGGCGGACGGAATTATGATAAGCATGCTGTCGGAAGGTTCCGGAGAAATCTTTGAAAAAGCGTGTAAACAAAAGGAATCGGAAACGACGACGGACTTCCCTTCGGCAGTATAAGTTTTGTCGTCCATATTGACTTTGTATTTGCCTTTCAATAAAATAAGAATTTCAAGAGAGCCGTGAAAGTGAGGAGGGAAAGTGTAGTCGTTTCTTTTGCTGATTACAATGTTGTCTTCGTAATCGCGATAAAGTTCATAATAAGGTTTCATAATCTACTTATATCAAAAAATGAGATAAAAAACAAGTAAAATGATATTTATTTCTCAAGAAAAAAAGTTATCATAAAATTATGAGGATATTTTATGGGGGCGGTATGCGTTTTTTGTTTAAATAAGGATACAAGAATTTTTCACGGAACGACAACGCCTTATACTAAAGAATATCGGGTTTTCCGCAAATTATGTACGAATGTAAAACCATATAAATGATTATCGATGGGAAAAACGATATCTTCAACAATCGGCAAAGCCTTTTCGAGAGGCAAACGGATATAATTGTTAACAATATAACGAAGAATATAAAAAATGAGAGGTAAATGATATGAAAGCAAAAAGTAAGACATTGAAAAAGATATTATCGGCGACGTTGGCGCTTTGTACGTTGTTCGGCGCGACGGGGTTAGCCGGTTGCGGTTCGAGTTCGAGTAATATACAATTCTGGGTATACGGCGACGAAAGCGAACTTAAACTGTTCAGCGAATTAACGGATACCTTTAATAATACTTACGGAAAAGAACACGATATTTCCGTGGAAGTTTCGTCTAAACCGGTCGGAACGTACACAACGCTTATTCAACAAACCGGTAGTTCGAGAAGCGGCGCCGACGTATTTTTTGTCGCAGAAGCCGATTTTAAGAGATACGTCGAAATGGGATTTATGACTCCTATCGAAGAATACATGAGTAAAGTCGACGATATCGACGTTTCCGATATTCCTGACAGCATGCTTCTTAAATATCGTTATGACGAAGTCGCCGAAACGAAGAGTAAGTCTACCGACCCGTTATACGGGCTTCCGATGGAAGTCAGACCTACCGCGCTTTATTATAACGAATCTATGTTTGAATCGGCGGGGATTGTAGTAATCAGCGTTGACGAAGAAAATATGGATAAATGGAACAACAACGAAATTCCCGATAACAGAGGAAAATATAAGAGAGATTTTGCTAAATTAAAAGACGTGACCGTTCCCAAAAAAGGCTTTTACAGAAGCGACGACCCGTGTGTGAATTATGGTTCATGGTCTCCTATAGGAAATGGTGAAATCGCCGTGTTCAACAATCGTATTGCGATGAACTGGGACGAGGTGGAAGATCTGGCGAGAAACTTTGCAACCGAAACCAATCCGCAAGCGTCGGTAAAATACGGTTCGGATTACGGTTATTATACCGAATGGTGGTTTAATTACGGTTGGTCGGTCGGAGGGGACTGTCTTGCCGATTTGAATAACAACGGTTACTGGAATTATTCGTTGCTTGATCCCGAGCCGAACTACAAGGTAAACGCCGATACTTACGTCGGAGAATATACGGGAAAAACTTATACCAAAGGCGAAACGTTGGATTTAATCGATAAATACGACGTTCCGAAAGGAGAAATCCTTACGGCAAACAACGACGGCACGTATTCCTATAACGGAAAGGTCGTTACGATCAGAGAAAGCGTAAAGAACAATACCGGTGCAGAACAGGATAATCTGACGTTTGTCGAGCTCCCTTCCACGAGAGACGCGTTTGAAAGATATTTGAGACTCGGTGTCGGCAGAAGTACAGACATCGACGGAATCAAGGGTCTATCCGTTTCTCCCAAGCCTTCTTATTTCACGAGCCGTAGCAGCGTAAACTATTTTTGCGGCGGCAAAATCGCTATGCTGGTGGAACAATCTTCTTACGTAAAAACCATCAGCGATACTGCAAAATTCAAATGGGACGTCGCGCCTATTGCCGTATATAAAGAATACGTCGACGAAAGCGACCCTCAATGCGATGCGGTAAAAGCGCAGGGTATAATTGCGGGCCATTCCAACTCCCGCGGTCTGATGACAAGAACGAAGTCTCTGGAAGAAAAGGGCGACCAGATAGTACGCTTTATTATGTGGATGTCAAGCCGGAACGGCGGACAAAAGGTTCTGGCAAAACAAGGATTCTTCCCGAATCAGGAAAGTTTGATTAATGAAGTAAAGTTCGGAGATTACGTTCCTACAAACATAAGACATTTTGCAGAAGCGATGAAATATCAGAAAGCGGGCGACTGGTGGTATCTTAAAAACTTTACCTGGATTGACGTCTGGGCGGTTCCGCTTAATTCAAATGTACGTAACGATCTTATGGGTTATAAAGAATGGATTTTAAGTACGGTTTCCGACTCTAACGAAGATTTATACGATAATTATATCAAGGCGGAAAACAAGAAGAAATGATATTACAAAGGTGGATATATGAAGGGCAATGACAAGTTAAAAAGAAACGGAATGAAAATGATGAGGCGGCAGGAGGAGATTGTAGGAACTCTGATGGCTATGATTCCTTTTGTCGGATTCCTGATCTTTTCTCTATATCCTATGGTTTTATCTTTTATTGTAAGTTTTACCGAGTTAAAATCGTATGATACAAGCAGAATGATATTCGTAGGACTTGAAAATTACAAATTTGTTTTTACGAATAAATGGGTCAGAGTTTCTTTGTTGAACACTCTCGAATACTGCATAAGCGTACCGATAAACGTTGTGATAGCCGTTTTTCTTGCCCATCTGTTTTCAAAAAATTTTTTGGGGTCGAAATTCGGTTCGGTTATCGCGTATTTACCGACGGTATGCTCGGTTGTTGCGGTTACTCTTGCGTTTCAATGGATTTTTGAAGCAAACTACGGTGTCGTAAACAGTATTATCAGTAGTCTCGGCGGGCAAAAAATCGACTTTATGGGAAATCCGCATTGGTTTATGCCGACGGTTTTGGTGCTTAGTATATGGATGAGAGGAACGAACATTCTGGAATTGCAGGCGGCGATGTCCAACGTGGATAAATCGTTGAAAGAGGCTGCGGAACTCGACGGCGCAAACGGGAGGCAAGTGTTTTTCCACGTTATACTTCCTACCATTTCGCCTACCGTTTTTTATATATTTATCACGTGGCTTGTGGTGGCGTTGCAGGAAATGACCGTTATGCAACTCGTTACAAACAACGGTATAGGCCCCGATTTCAAGGCAATGACGATAACGTATTACATTTATCGTATGGGTATAACCAACAACGTTACAGAAGGCTTTGGCAGAGCGTGCGCCCTTTCCTGGGTGTTTGCGATTGCTGTAATGATTTTATCCCGTATCTTATTTAAAATCAGCGACAAAGTTGTTTCTTATGATTAAGGGAGGGAAAAATGACTGAGAATAAAAATAAACGTTTACAAAACTTTAAGAACAACTTAGGCAATTACATAATAACGTTTTTAGTCGTGTTTGTTGTTTTTTTCCCGATTTATATAGTGGTAGACACTTCGTTTCAGACGGAGGCCGAAGCCAACTTGGCGGAGTTTCATTGGTTACCGCAGCAATTCAGCGTTGAGGGATACGTCTCGGTGTTCACGTCGCGACTTGCGGGAATTAACTTAATGCAGGGACTATTCAATACTCTCTGGATTTATTTACCGGGCGTAATAATCGGTATATACACTTCGGCTATGGCGGCGTTTGCTTATGCGAAGATGCATTTTAAATTGAAGAACGTAATGTTTTCGATTCTTCTTTCTACCATTATGCTTCCGAATTCCATGGCTACCATTGCGCAGGTTTTGTTGTATGATTCCATAGGTTGGATGAATACTCCCTGGCCGTTGATGATCCCGAGAATGTTTGGCAGTATCGGCATCGTTTTCTTTATGCGGCAGTTTTACGTCAAACTTCCCGACGATTTAATCGATGCGGGAAAGATAGACGGTCTGGGATTTTTCGGCGTATTTAACAGAATTATTTTTCCCATGTCGGGAACGGTTATAGTAGCGCAATTTATTTTAACGTTCATAAGCGCGTATAACGATTATTTGGGTCCGTTGCTTTTCTGTCAGTCTGCGTCAATGTACACGTTGCAGGTCGCGCTTGCGATGTTTGCGGGTCCTTACGCGCAGAATTGGCCTCTTCGTATGGCGGGGGCTTTCGTGGGAATGGCTCCGCTTATCATAATGTACGTCGCCATGCAAAAATATATCAGAAAGGGCCTTGCTATTTCTTCAAGCGTAAAGGGTTAATAAAATATAAATTTATAAGGTGAGAGGAAAATGAAAAAAATTGTAAAAGCTATTTCTTGTTTGCTGTTAGTCGGTTCGTTGTTTGTTCTGGCTTCGTGCAACACGTCGGGATATACGGCTCCCGCCGAATATTTTGAATTATCGGCTTTTACGAATAATTCGGACAACGACGCTTACGATTCTAAATATTTTTATCGTAACGACATGCAGTTATTCGGCGCCGACGCGTCCTGTATTTACGTTCCGGAAGGCAGACATACTGACGAAACGGGAAACGACGAATACGGCGGCTATTACTATATGTATCCCAGCGCTACTAATGCCGACGGATATAAGGGGTTAATAGCCGAATATTACGACGGGCAGTATAAAAGATTGAGCGATGAAAACGGAAATTACGTCGCAACGAGCGCCGTATACAGAAGTAAAGATCTGGTGGAATGGGAACTTTGCGGCGGTGTGGATGGTACTTTTTCTATTAAGTATTACGCCGATTCTTGGATAGCGGGAGCGGCTATGGCGCCCGATGTTATTTATGACGAAGTATCGGGTAAATACTTTATTTATTCGCAAACGCAAAGTAAAACGTATGACGAAAATCCGTCGTTATATAAGGAATGTATTAAACAATCTCAACTTGACACGTGGCAAAAGCGATTTGACGAAACGCACGACTGGGAAAGAAACTGGCAAAATTTAAATCTTATGTGTATAGGTATTTACGTTTCGGATACTCCCACCGGACCGTTTGTTCCCGTTACTTCCGAAATATATTACGGAGACGCCAACGAACCGAACCTGAACGGTAAAATACTTACTAATTATACTCCCTCCATCGATATCAGCAGTGATAACAATCTGGATATACCGTGGGGAACGATCGACGCGCATCCGTTTATGGACAGCGACGGTCAATTGTATCTGTATTTCTGTCATCACGTGGACTCCAACGATTTTGGCGTGCATATCTGGGGTATGAAAATGAAAGATTTCGTAACCCCCGATTATTCCACGATGACTTTATTGATTCGCGGCGGATATACCACCGTTACGAAAAACGATAACTGGGAAAGAGAACCCTGGAACATGGCAAGTTACGATATGGGCGAGAAATACGTTCTTGAAAACGGCGCTCACGGCGACGGTAACGAAGGCGCGTTCATGATTGCCAAAAACTATATAAACGATAAAAAAGAAAGCGTCAGAAGATATATTCTTTGTTATTCGGGCGGCGGATACAACAATAAATATTACGACATTTCACAAACCGTTTCCGATAATAATCCTTTGGGACCGTTTACGAAACCTTCTCAATATGCTTCGGCTATCTGCGGAACAAGTTTCGACAACAGTTGGATGCCGGGTTGCGGACACGGCTGTCTGGTTTATTCTCCCACGCAAGACGAATTGTTTATTTTAGGCTGGGGACATGCCAACGAAACCTATCAGGCGGAGAAGTACGGCAGATGGTATAGCGTAGATAAAGTACATTGGGTGACTAATCCGGAATACGGATTATTGTTATACGGAAACGGACCGACAAAAAGTTGTCAACCGAAAATGTATGACAGCATAGGCGTAAAAAATATTGCCAAAGACGCAAAGATTACGATTACAAGTAAAAACGGATATTCGGGAACGCAATACTTAAACGACGAATTATTCGTATCTCACTCGTATTATGCCGATTGGGAATTCGCGAGTAAGGGAGAAACTTTGATTACTCTTAATTTCAGCGAGCCTCGAACGATAAGTTCGGTACTTGTGTACAATTCGTATAATTATGATTACGCTTTCTCGCAAATCGATTTTATGGAATTTAATCTTGCCGAAAAACCGAGTTGGTACAAGGGGAGCGAATACGTTCCCGTTGCAAGGGTTTCCGATATAGAGTTCAGTAAAGATTTTATCGGAACGTCATATAACTATGTGGAAGCGGGAGCCTCGTGCCTTGCGTCTTTTAACGAAATAAAGGTAAATTCGATTACGATAAGCATATCGAAAAAGATAAGTAAAAGCAACAATTCGGAAATACGTATTTCCGATATCGTAGTATTAGGAAAATAAGAGGAAAATAAGGGGAAAAGATATGAAGAAAATTTTAATCGCTTTTTTAAGTATCGTAAGCGCTATTTTCTTTCTTTGCGGTTGCGCGGAAATTAAAAGGGTAGAGAACGACAATCCGTATTCCTGGACTTATCAACCGAATTCGAAAGTGTCTTGTGATGACGGAATGACTATCGACGGATCGTTAAACGAAGAACGTTGGTCGAACAAGAACAAATATATATTGAAAGACGACGGTGTGGAAATGAACGTTACCACTTCTTTCTCCGAAAAAGGTTTGTATATCGGCGCCGTAGCGTACGATTCGAACATTAAATGGGTCAGAAGAATGGATATGTACGCCAACTCGTGTTTTTGGTTTTCGGTTAAAGCCGAAGACGTAATTTACGAAGTCGCTACGTCTACGTTCAATTTCTACGTCGATTCAAACAATCATTGGAACTTTAACAGCGCGAATTTTGAAGCGAAAGGGGTTACAAATTATCAGAACGATAAAGCGGTTTCGCTGACAATTGAATTTTTCGTTCCGTGGAACGAAATAAATATTTCCGTAAATTCTGCGGAACAGATTCCCGATAAAGTAAGAATTAACCCTCATTACCGTTATTATGATAACGTAGGAACGGCGCATTGGCTTCAGGGTATGTTTGCCTTTGACGACAGAGACCGTAACGAAACGAGTCAGAGATTCAACGCCGACGGATATATCAACGTCGACGCCGAAAACGCTTTGATAGGTAACGCGGTTAC
>JAEDMA010000112.1 GCA_016295005.1 Christensenellaceae bacterium | reverse complement strand
GTTTCGAAAAAGAATTCGGAACATTTATGTTGGGGGATAAATATCTTGTTTCTCCGGTTGTGGAAAAAGGACAGTTTACAAAAATAATTAAACTGCCGCAAGGTAAATGGGAATACGTTTTTGACGGTAAAACGTATGACGGCGGAAAGGAATACGAATTTGAAACACCCTTAGAAGTACTACCGTATTTTATAAAAAAGTAGATAAAACAGTAGGTTGATTGCAAAAAGTATCGAGTAATTAAAAAGCCCCGTATTATCGGGGCTTTTTTAATTATAAAAGAGAGAAACTTATATGAAAAAGAAAACGATAACGGTTATTGTCTATGTTTAATCAGGAATTTTTCCAGAAGAGAAACGGCAAAATACATTAAAGCCGCCAGTATACACAAAACGAACGTGGACGCCATAACGAGATTAAGTTTAAATACCTGACCGCCGTATACGATAAGATAACCTAACCCCGCTTTCGAAACGAGATATTCGCCCATAATCGAACCTATCCACGCCATTCCGACGCTTATTTTCATCATACTGATAAAAGACGACAGAGAACCGGGAATAACAAGTTTTAAAAGTATCTGTAATTTTGTCGCGCCCATAGATTTAAGTAAAAGGATTTTGTTTTTATCTGTCTCCAAAAATCCGTTAAGCATGGTCATTATCGCAACGATTATTCCTATTAAAACCGCCATAAAAACTATTGCTTTGCTACCGCTTCCGAACCATACGATTATTATCGGTCCCAACGCGATTTTGGGAAGACTGTTAAGAACTATGATATAAGGTTCTAAAATAAGCCTTAAACGTTCGGACCACCATAAAGCAAGCGCAATGGCAGAGCCGAGAAAAACGGCGATTAAAAAGCCGAGCAGCGTTTCGGACAGGGTTACGCCTATATGATATAATAAATTATTTTCCGTAAACAAGTCTTTTAGCGTAACAAAAACTTTCGACGGGGAACTCGTAATAAACGAATCTATGACGTTCAGATACGCGAGCAATTCCCAAAGCCCCAGAAAGACTATAAGAATAGCGATTCGCGCGAATATTATCATTGCTTTTTCCTGTTTGTGTTTTTTTATAAACAGGGCGTGATTGACGGAAAAATTTTTATCATTTGATTGTTTCATTAATTTAATTCCTTCCAAAGTTTTTCGAAACACAATCCGAATTCAGGGCTTTCTCTGCGCTTGTGCGGAGTGTCTTTTCCGATGTTTGGGTAAACAATCGATTTCACTTGTGCCGGTCTATTGGTTAGTACTATGATTTTGTCTGACATAGCGATTGCTTCCGATATATCGTGTGTGACCAAAACGGTTGTTTTTCGTTCACTCTTGATTATGTTGTACACGTCGTCGGAAGCGCGTAGCCTCGTCTGAGAATCGAGCGCGGAAAACGGTTCGTCTAACAATAAAAGTTTAGGGGCCGACACTAGAGTTCTTATAAGCGCGACGCGTTGTCTCATTCCGCCCGATAGTTGGTCGGGGTAGTTGTTTCTGAACTCGTAAAGGCCGTATTTTTTAAGAAGTGAATAGGCAAATTCTTTATCCTTTTCAGACTGTCTTTTTTTGATTTCGAGCGGAAGAAAGACGTTTCGTTCAATATTTCGCCACGGAAACAGATGATCTTTTTGCAGCATATAACCGATTCCGTCTCTTTTTACCTTGTTTCCGTCGAAAAGAATTTCTCCTTCTGTGGGTTGGAGTAAACCGGCAATCATAGAAAGAATAGTAGTTTTTCCGCAACCGGAAGGACCGATGACGGATACGAATTCTCCTTCCGAAACGTTAAAAGAAAGGTTTTGTACCGCAGTAATTTCGTCGTTAAGAGTCTGATAAATCAGCGATATGTTTTTTATCTCTAACAGGTCTTTCATTTTTTTATCCGCCGTAAGTTTATTTTTATCAGCCGAGCAGTTTTTCGGCAAACGAATTGTTTACTATTTTATTGAAATCGGCTCTTACGGATAATTCGCCTGCGTTCGACATTACGTTTTGCAACCTGTCGAAACTGTCCTTTGTGGCAATAAGGTCTTTTTTCCACGCATTTATTTTTTTATAACTTTTAAGCGAAGTTTCGATAGAGTTTATAGTTGTCGAAGGGAATTGTTTTACTATCGTTTCGGCGACGGTTTTTTCGTCGTTGGAATCGATAAACGCATGCGCTTTTTTCAACGCCTTTAAGAAAGATTCCACGGTTTTGCCGTTGTTTTTTATATAACTTCCCAAGGCAATAAAAGACGTGTAGGGGATTTCTCCGCTTTGTTCGCCTACGCTTGCGACGATGTGCCATTTACCGAGCGCCTGATATTCGGAAGCCGTCGGTTCGAAAACGGTGCAGTAGTCTGCAATACCTTCTAAAAACGCGCGTGTCATCATGTTGAAAGCAACATCGTAGTTAAGTTTGAAATCCAGGTCTGTTCTCATGTTCAAACTGTTAAGAACGTACTGGAACGTCATTGCGGGAACGCCGCCTTTTCTTCCCGCTAATATTTCTTTTCCGCGGAGATTGTTCCTGTTAAAGTTTTCTTCTTTTTCGCGTGAAACAAGGAAAGAGCCGTCTTTTTGCGTTAATTGCCCGAAAACGACGGGGTAATCTTTTTTGCCTTGATTATAAACGTAAATAACCGTTTCGGGGCCCATAAGACCGATATGCGCCGAGCCTGAAAGCACGGCAGTCATAGAATTGTCTGCGCCGCCGCCGTTCGTAAGGTTGACTTTAAGTCCTTCTTCCTTGAAATAATCTTTTTCAATCGCGACGTATAACGGCGCGTAGAACACCGAATGAGTAACTTCGTTCAGTTCGATTGTTTCGAGCCCGTCGTCGTTACAGGCAGAAAAGGGTAATAGGGTGAGTAACAGGCAAATTATAAGCGATAGTGTTTTTTTCATTTAAAATCTCCGATTAATTTGATTTGTTTGTATAAAATATACTATGTTTTAAAAATATCGTTTGACAATGGAATGTATTTAAAGTATAATGAAATTCTACACGCAAAAGGAGAAATTTGCCGTATGGATATGGCTAAAACTTATAACCCTTCAGAATTCGAGAAAGAAATATACGAAACGTGGGAAAAGGAAGGCTATTTTAAAGCGAAAATCGACCCCGATAAACTTCCCTTTACAATTGTTATACCTCCTCCGAACATAACGGGGCAGTTACATATGGGACACGCTCTCGACGAAACCTTACAGGATACGTTGATACGATTTAAGCGTATGCAAGGTTATTCCGCGTTATGGCTTCCCGGAACCGACCACGCTTCTATCGCGACGGAAGTAAAAATCGTCGAACAGATGGCGAAAGAAGGACTTACGAAAAACGACGTCGGAAGAGAAGGGTTTTTAAGAAGAGCCTGGGCTTGGAAAGATCAATACGGCGGAAGAATCGTCGAGCAATTAAAAACACTCGGCTCATCGTGCGACTGGTCTCGTTTGTCGTTTACTATGGACGAAAAATGTTCCAAGGCGGTAAAAGAAGTTTTCGTTAATCTGTACGAAAAAGGTCTGATTTACAGGGGGGACAGAATAATAAACTGGTGTCCCGATTGTAAAACCGCTTTATCCGATGCGGAAGTTGAATACGTCGAAGAAGACAGTCATTTGTGGTATATAAAATATCAGATTAAAGACAGCGATAATTATATTACCGTTGCGACTTCCCGTCCCGAAACAATGCTCGGAGATACGGCGGTAGCGGTTAATCCGAAAGACGAAAGATACACCGATTTGATAGGTGAAACACTTATTTTACCTATTTTGAACAAAGAAATTCCCGTTGTCGGCGACGAATACGTAGAAAAAGAATTCGGTACAGGCGCGGTTAAAATCACACCCGCACACGATCCCAACGACTTCGAAGTGGGGCTTCGCCATAAATTGCCTGTAATAAAAGTGTTTACCGACGACGGAAAGATGAACGAACTTGCGGGTAAATACGCAGGGCAAACCACTATGGAATGTCGTAAAAACATTGTGGAAGATCTTAAAGAACTCGGGCTTTTGGTTAAAATCGAGCCGCTTCATCATAACGTGGGGCATTGTTACAGGTGTCACCACACGGTAGAACCTATCGTTTCCAAACAATGGTTTGTAAAAATGGAACCGTTAGCCAAGCCCGCGGTAGATGTTGTAAAAAAGAAAAGCGTAAGGTTTATTCCCGAAAGATTTTCTAAAATTTATTACAACTGGATGGAAAACATCAAAGACTGGTGTATTTCCCGTCAGCTGTGGTGGGGGCACCGTATTCCCGCTTACTACTGTAAAGATTGCGGCGAAATGATG
>JAEDMA010000012.1 GCA_016295005.1 Christensenellaceae bacterium | reverse complement strand
CTTTCGCTTCGGTCGTTTTTACGGCGAAAACGGTCGGGAAAAACATGACATTTAAAACGCTTAACGTCAATATGGTTTTTATCGTTTTTTTAAGTTTCATATATTTCTCCGATAATCTTTGTTTTTTATTGCGTAACGGGGTTAAATCCGCCCTTTTTTTCAACCGCTTAATGCGATTGCCGAAAAAATACGGCTTCCCCTTTTCTTTTTTCCGTTCGTTAAAAGGTCGTTGCCTTGCAATTCTTTCGTTTTACGGGTTAATTATAAAATAGTTTTTTTTAGAAATGCGGTTAACATACGCTTCTTTTCTTTGTCAACCCGAATTCTAAAAAAGCATGGCGAATCTTCCGGTAAAATTTTAGAAATTTAGGCGAATTCGGACGTTCACGGCAATTTTTTTCTATAACCCCGTTGACAACTATACGGCGCGGTATTATATTTGTTTTATGGAACGTTTCGTAAATCAGAAATCGATATTCGCAAAAACATTCGTATATAACCACGACGACGGGGATTTTGCCGACATGCACAAGCACGCATGCTGGGAATTATGCTACTACGAAAGCGGCGAGGGCAAGACCATTATCGAACAAAACGTTTTTAATCACAAGCAGAACGACATCGTGCTTATCGAGCCGAATCATCTGCACAACGACATATGCCTGAAAAATCAGACGGTTTACGTGCTGCAATTCGATTATTCCATAAACGGCGCGTCGAAACTTATAGAATATAAACCCGAAATAGCCGATTACATTGAAAAAATTGCCGAACAGTTGAAAATATTGCAGGACGTTAAAGCCGACGTTTCTACCCCTAAAGAGTTGCTTGCGGATAAATCCAACGAAGTGACGAGATATATAGTTCTGCTTGTAACGAAAATTATTCAGACCAAAAAAACGCAATATTATTACGAGCAGATAGTAAGTTACGTAAAATCATATTTATATAACCACAACAAGATAAACTACGTCGCCTTAGAAGAAAAAACGGGCTATTCGACGGACAGACTGCGCAAGATATTTAAAAAACATGCTAAAATGCCCATTTATAAATATCACAGCGAACTGGTTTTAACTAAAATAAAAACGCTTCTCACAAAAACCAACTACTCGATGAAAACAATAGCGAAAACGTGCGGCTTTTCTTCTCAATCGATGTTTTCGCAATTCTTCTACAACTGTTGCGAAATAACTCCCCTTAAATACCGCAAACTTTACACGGCAAAACCTACCGACGGCGTTTTCAAAGCGGGCGACAGAAACAAAGCCAAACCCTCTAAACCAAGAAAAAAAACACCGAAGCAGACGAAAAAACTCTAAAAGTCAAAACGGAAACTCCGCAATTCCGCGAGGTTTCCGTTTTGTTAAAACGCGTATTTTCGATTTCCGCAACAATAAACTTTGCCGTGAATAAATCATAGTGGGATTTCATTTATCTGAATAATTTTTATTCCGCCGCTCCAAGCGGCGGTTGTTTTTCGCTAAAGACTACACGTGAACACCCCGAGCAATTTAGTCGCTCGGGGGTTTTATTTCTATCGTTATATTTAAGCGTTACAAAAAACCGTTTGCGATTATTCCGAATACGACCGATTCATATACGCAATCACGTGTCCTTATTTTCGAAATCATATATACAACCTTTCCTATCGACCACGCCGACTTTTCGTTACGAAAACCGCTATTAAAACAGCCCCGTAATAACGCCGTCGGAAGAAACGTCGATTTTTTCCGCCGCGGGAACTTTAGGAAGCCCCGGCATAGTCATTATATCCCCCGTTAATACTACGATAAACCCTGCGCCTGCCGAAACTTTTACTTTTTTTACCGTAACGGTAAAATGTTCGGGCGCGCCGAGAAGTGACGGATCGTCGGAAAAACTGTACTGCGTTTTCGCGATACAAACGGGTAACTTTCCGAATCCCAACTCTTCGAGTTTTGCGATTTGTTTTTCCGCTTCCGTGGTAACGGCAATTCCGTCTCCGCCGTAAACTTTTTTAACAACCGCTTCGATTTTTTCTTTTATAGAAAGGTCGTCGGTATAACTATAAGTAAAGTCGCCTTTTTCGTTTTCGCAAAGCCGTACTACTTCTTTGGCGAGCGCTTCGCCGCCCTTGCCTCCTTCCGCCCATACGGTGGATAAAACGACGTTTACGCCGAGTTTTTTACACTCTTTTATAACGCAATTTATTTCGCCGTCGGTATCGGTCGGGAAACGGTTTACCGCCACAACGCAAGGTAATTTATACACGTTTTTAATGTTAGAAACGTGCCTTAAAAGGTTAGGAAGTCCTTTTTTCAGAGCCGAAAGGTTTTCTTCTTCTAAATTTTTCTTATCGAGACCCCCGTGCATTTTAAGCGCTCTTACCGTCGCGACCACGACGACCGCGTCGGGAACGAGATTTGCTTTTCTGCATTTTATATCGAGAAACTTTTCTGCGCCGAGATCCGCCCCGAATCCCGCTTCGGTGACGACGTAATCGCCCGCTTTCAGCGCGCATTTCGTCGCGAGAACGGAATTGCAACCGTGCGCGATGTTAGCGAACGGACCACCGTGAACGAACGCGGGCGTTCCTTCGAGCGTCTGAACGAGATTAGGTTTTAATGCGTCTTTAAGTAACGCCGTCATTGCCCCTTGCGCTTTTAAATCTCCTGCGGTAACGGGTTTATCGTCGTAAGTATACCCCACGATGATTTCCGAAAGTCTTTTTTTAAGGTCGGCAATCGAATCGGACAGACAGAAAATCGCCATAATTTCCGAAGCGACGGTAATATCGAAGCCGTCTTCTCTCGGAACGCCGTTCGCCTTTCCGCCGAGACCGTCCACCACGAAACGAAGTTGACGGTCGTTCATATCGACGCACCTTTTCCAGGTAATTTTTCTCGGATCGATATTAAGAGAGTTTCCTTGCTGAATATGGTTGTCGAGCATTGCGGCAAGCAAGTTGTTCGCCGCGCCTATCGCGTGGAAGTCCCCCGTGAAATGCAGATTTATGTCTTCCATGGGAACGACCTGCGCGTAACCGCCTCCGCACGCGCCGCCTTTCACACCGAAAACGGGTCCCAAAGACGGTTCTCTTAACGCGACGACGACCTTTTTGCCTATTCTTTTAAGCCCGTCGGCAAGACCCACCGTGGTAGTTGTTTTACCTTCGCCCGCAGGGGTCGGCGTTATCGCCGTAACCAGAATAAGTTTGCCGTCGGGATTTTTGTTTTCGGTAAGGTATTTAAAATCTATTTTCGCTTTATATTTGCCGTATTTTTCGACGTATTCGTCGCGTATGCCTAACGATTCGGCAATCTTGCCGATTTCCGTCATTTTGCATTTCTGCGCAATTTCTATATCTCTCATTTTATCCTCCGTATTCTTTATTTATTATAAATCGGAAATTTTTCGCAAAGAGCGATAACTTCTTCGGTAATTCTTTTTCTGTTGCCGTCGAAATCTATTATAACGTCTGCGATATACCCCGCGATTTTTTCCATTTCGTTTTTGCCGAATCCCCTTGTGGTGACGGCCGGCGCGCCTATTCTTAAACCGCTCGTAATAAACGGGCTTTCCGTATCGAAGGGAATAGCGTTTTTGTTGGCGGTGATATGTACTTCGTCGAGCCGTCTTTCGAGTTCTTTGCCCGTAACGCCCGTTCCCGTAAGGTTTAGAAGCATAAGGTGGTTATCGGTACCCCCCGAAACCAGCCTGATTCCTTTATTTACAAGACTTTCGGAAAGAGTTTTTGCGTTTTCGACTACCTTTTTCTGATAAACCTTAAAATCGCCTTTAAGCGCTTCGCCGAACGCGACCGCCTTTGCGGCTATAATGTGCATAAGCGGACCGCCCTGCGTTCCCGGGAACACCGCTTTATCAATCGCCTTGGCGTACTTTTCTTTGCATAAAACCAGTCCGCCGCGCGGTCCCCTTAACGTTTTATGGGTAGTGGAAGTAACCACGTCTGCGTACGGAACGGGGTTTTCGTGAAGTCCCGCGGCGACAAGCCCCGCGATGTGCGCCATATCTACCATAAGATACGCGCCGACCTCGTCGGCTATTTCTCTGAATTTCTTAAAATCTATTTTACGCGGATACGCGCTTGCCCCCGCAAGAATAAGTTTTGGCTTATTTTCTAACGCAAGCCTTCTTATTTCGTCGTAATCGAGCGTTTCCGTTTCTTTATTTACGGTATACGGCACGATATTGAAATACTTACCCGAAATGTTTACGGGCGAACCGTGAGACAAGTGTCCGCCGTGCGCAAGGCTTAACGACAGCACCGTATCCCCGGGATTAAGAAGGGCGAAAAACACCGCAAAATTTGCGTTTGCTCCGCTGTGCGGCTGAACGTTGGCGTGTTCCGCTCCGAAAAGAAGTTTCGCTCTTTCCCTCGCCAACTCTTCCACTTGGTCGACGTAAACGCACCCGCCGTAATATCTTTTAGACGGATAGCCTTCGGCGTATTTGTTGGTAAGAATAGTTCCCGCTGCCAAAAGAACGCCTTCGGAAACAATATTTTCCGAAGCGATAAGTTCTATATTGTGTTGTTGTCTTAAAAGTTCCTTTTCGCATGAAGCGTATATTTCGGGGTCGAATTCTTTTAATTTTTCAAAAAACATAATTTTTTCCTTTTTCGGCGTTGCCGTCGTTATCCTTTTATCCAAGCGATTTTACGCTTTCTAACGTTTCATTCTTCGTTCGGTACCGATATTTCTTCGGGCGTTTCTTCCGCCGCCTTTGCCGTGCCGACGATTATTTTACCGCGTACGGGTTTATAAAAATCTTTCCGTATAAAATACTCTTTTTTGCCGTTTTTATATATTTTTACGAACACGGCTTTACTTTTTATTCCGTCTTTGCCGTAAGTAACGACCGCCTTTTCCCCTTCTTTTAAATCGGGGTACTTGCCTTCTATATCGTACTCGATAAATGGTTCGGGCGCTACTACCCTTTCGGTAATTTCGCTTTGCCGTTTTATCGTAAAATCGGCTTTTTCGCCCACGATTTTTACCGTCAGAGATTCCCCGTCGCAAAAGGCGTAAACAATAACGGGATTGTCGGTGTCGTTAATAAACCTTAAATCCGCCGAACCGTAATTCACCATTGCGTCAAACGAGGGCGAAACGTAACTCACCGCAAGTGAATGAGCGTGATATTCGGTAATTTTAAGCCCGGCGTTTAATACTGCGTTATACAGCGTCGTCGAAACCTGACAAACGCCGCCGCCCGTCCCTTCCACAAAACCGTCGCCCACTATAATTTTCGCTTGCTTGTATCCCCTTTCTTTGGTTCGTCTGCCGACGGTACGGTTAAAAGAAAATTCTCCGCCTATATCCACCAAAACGCCGTTTATACTCTTTACGGCGAGTGATATATTGTGTTTTCTTTCAATTGACGAATTGCCGTAAAAAGTAGTGAATACGCTTCTTTCCACGAGCGGCTTTGGTTTTAACCCGTAAAAGGGCATTTCCGCTTCGGCGGTAAAAGTTCCGCCGCAAAACAACGCGCAGGCAAATATCAGCGTCGCCGCGCCGAATAAAAACTTCTTTTTCATAAAAAACTCTTATCGTTATTATGCGTAGATAAAAAAGTTTTACTCGGTCGCTTTGCATTGCGTTCTGTTTAAGCGTTAAATCTTTTCTTTTTTCAATAACTCTTTAAGTCCGTTAAGCGCTCTCGCGCGGTGACTTACGGAATTTTTTTCTTCCGACGTCGCAACGCCCATGCTCTTACCCAAATCGAAACTGTAAAAAACGGGGTCGTACCCGAAACCGTTATTTCCGTCTTTTTCGGTGAGAATTCTGCCTTCGGTTTTGCCGATATAGTAAAGAGTTTTATCCTTTTTTGCGTCGTAATACACGACCGCGCTCACAAACTCCGCGTTTCTGTTATTAACGCCTTCCATGTTTTTAAGCAGAAGTTTTATGTTGGATTCGTCTTTTCCGTCGCCCGCGTATCTCGCGCTGAATATCCCGGGCGCGCCCGAAAGCGCTTCGACGCACAAACCGCTGTCGTCGGAAAGCGCGGGAACGCCTAAAACTTCCGACACCCTTTTTGCTTTTATCAGGGCGTTTTCGTAAAAAGTAGCGCCCGTTTCTTCTATTTCTTCGTTAAACCCCAAATCTGAGCAAAGCGCGATTTCGTATTCCGAAAGTATGGCTTTCACTTCTTCCAGTTTATGGCGGTTACCGCTTGCGAAAACTATTTTACTTTTCATAATCTTTCAATATCTCCGACAACGTTATATACTGTTCGGCGGAAAAAGTTTCTCCCCTTGCGGTAAGCGGAACGCCTGCTTTTATAAGAACGTTTTCCGCCGTATTTCTGTCGAGTTTATAATCTTTCATAAGATTGTTTATAAACATTTTTCTGCGATTGTTAAAACCCGTTCTTACGACGTTTCTTACCGCCGTTTTATCGACGTCTGCGTTTTTGTTTTTATCCACGGTGATTTTTACCACCGCCGAATCGACGTTCGGCGACGGCGTAAATTTTTCTCTCGGTACTCTTTCGATAATTTCCGCTTCGCCCCTTAAATTTATCGCGACCGTTATCGCGCCGTAATCGGACGAAGACGGTTTCGCGGAAAACCTTTTGGCGACTTCTTCCTGAACCATTATAACCATTCCCGTAACCATAGAAGCGTTTTCTAAAAAAGCCATCACTATGTCCGTAGTGATATAATAAGGAAGATTCGCGACGAGAATATAATCGCCGCCGAGTTCCTTTTCGATTTTTTTCATATCTTCTTTCAATACGTCTTTATAAACTATTTCGTAATTATCGAAAGAAGAAAGCGCGTCTTTAAGCACGGGTTTAAGACGGGTATCTATTTCGTACCCCAAAACGAATCCGGCTTTTTTACACAATATTTTAGTAAGCGCGCCCGCTCCGCAGCCTATTTCGAGTACGGAAACGTTTTTATCGACGCCTGCTTTTTCGACTATTCTCGTAAGCAGATTTTCGTCGGTCAAAAAGTTTTGTCCGTAAGCCTTCTTAAAAGAAAAGCCGTACTCGGATAGTCTTTTTTTTTCGTTTATTTCCATTATTTACCTTTTCCGCCGACGTATAAAAATTTTATTTCTCGGCATTATATTAACGTAAGGATAACCTTACGAATCATTTTTTACCAATGATTAAACAAAAAAGCCGCTTTGAATTTAAAGCGGCTTTTTTTATTTCAATTTAACAAAAAGCCTTTTCGCGTTGTTTTTTACCTGTTCCGCAAAATCTGTTTTATCCGCGTTTTTAAGTGCGGATAAATAATCGCACACTATCGCCACGTTTTCGGGCGAATTTACCCTTCCCCTTTTAGGTTCGGGCGACATATACGGACTGTCCGTTTCGGTAAGGATTCTGTCCGTCGGCGTAAACGCCGCCGCTTCTTTTACGTTTACCGAATTTTTAAATGTAACGACGCCGCCGAACGCGATATAAAGACCTAAATCGAGATATTCCGCGCACGTTTCTTTACTGCCCGAAAAGCAGTGCATAACGCCACCGCGCTCAATATATTTCTTGTTGCTTTTTAATATATCGAGAGTATCTTTAGTCGCTTCGCGGGAATGTATACAGAAAGGAAGCCCTGCTTTATACGCTAAATACAACTGCCTTTCGAATATTTCTTTCTGAATTGTTTTATCGTAATCCCAGTGATAATCGAGCCCGATTTCGCCTATCGCCACGCACTTCTTTTCGGCGGCGAGTTCTATAAGCCTTTTTTCGGCAATATCGTCGTAATAAGCCGAATCGCTCGGGTGAAACCCTACGGCAAAATATACCGACGTAAACTTTTCTGAAAGTTTCTTTCCGTTTTCGGAAGACGCAAGGTTGTACCCCGCGTTGATGACGGTATCTACTCCGGCAGCAAGGTATTTATTTACTTCTTCTTTAACGTCCGAAAATTTTTCGTCGTCTAAATGGCAATGTGTGTCTATGTACATATCTACACGCGATAACCTAAATTTTCAATATTACGCCGCGGTCAATCAGTTTTTTACGCAATTCCTTAACCGGGTATTTGGCGAAATCCGACGTGTTCGCCGCAGCAACCCCCGCCGCTTCGCCGCTTACCGCGCATACGGGGATAACTCTCGTAACATCCCAACTGTCGTCGGTAACGGAAATGTTTCTGCCTGCCGCTATAAGGTTTTTTACGTTCGCCGAATATAAAGCCGAATACGGCAGTTTGTACGATACACCCCGTTTTTTCCAGTCGGGGATAAGACCTACGCAGTCCGTAACCTTTTTATCGGAATAAATGTCGAGAGTGGTTTTACCCACTATTCTTCTCGTCATTCTTATCTGCGGAATGGTCGCCACGGCGTTAAGGGTATGGGTATCGGTAAGTTCGCCGTTTTTTAAGAAGTGGTTAAGAAGCGAAGCGTGCGAATCTATCACCTGTTCGCTCAAATCTTCTTCGGTAAGCCCGTAATATTTTTTAGTCGTATCGAGACTGTTTTCTTTTTTTATCGTTCCGTCGCAAAAACCTAAGGTCTGCACGTCGTTAGGCGTATTTTTTCCGTTTCTGTAATACCACGCAGCCAAAATATTGCCCGCGCCGAAAGTCGCGGTTAAAGCGCCGCTTGCTCTCGCCACGTCGGAATCCCCCGTCGCGTCCACTACGGAACAGACGGCGTAAGCCTGTCTTCCCCCTTTATTTTCGACGATTAAGTGGGTAATTTTGTTTCTTTTAACCGTTGCCCCCGTCACGAGAGAACCGTACGCGATTTTAACGCCCGCGTCGATTAAAAGCCTTTCGGCTAAAATTGCGAAAAGACCCGCGTTATATCTGCATTCCGCTCTGTTTTCTTTTAACGAAGATTTAGAAACTTTTTCGCCGTTCAGGTATTTAAGCCAGGGTTCGGGAAGGGGCGTTTCCGCTCCGTGAGAATAGGAAAGTTCGAGCAGCCTTTTGCCTATTCCTCCGACTACCAGATTACCGTTTCCGTCGCACACGGGCAAAAAGAAGGTAACAAGCCCTAACGTTGCAAGTCCGCCCAAAAGATATTCTTTTTCGATAAGCAAAACCTTTTTCCCTTCTTCCGCCGCCGCAAGAGCCGCCGATATGCCCGCTATTCCGCCGCCCGCGACTATTACGTCGTAACTGCCGACGACGGGGATATTTTTACCTTTTTCGTAAATCGTGGTCGTAACGTCCATAACGTTCCCCTTTTTTAGAAAATCGGGCTGCCGTCTTCGATATCCTTTTCGGGCGTAAGGAAAGAAATTTTGCCTTCCTCGTTTTCCGCGCAGACTATCATTCCTTCGCTTACGATACCGCATAACTTCGCGGGCGCGAGATTCGTTACCATAACGACCTTTTTACCTACGAGATATTCGGGCGAATAGGCGTTCGCGATACCGCTTACCACCGTTCTTTCTTCGTCGCCCAACTTAACTTTCAGTTTAAGAAGTTTTTTGCTCTTTTCCACCTTTTCGCAAGCGGTTATCAAAGCGACTTTAAGTTCTACCTTTTCAAAATCTTCGAAGTTAATCTGCGGTTTTTTACAGGTTTCTTTTTCCATGGTCTTTTTCTCCTTTTCCGCCTTTTCTTCTTTTTCTTTGTTTATCTTTTCCAGAATTGCCTTTTCGTCTAATCTGTCGAAAAGTTTATCGGGGTTTTCTTTTACCGTATACTCTGCCGTCTCGTCGAATTCGGATAATTTTTCAAAAGGAATAAGCGAAGTTCCCAGAATTTCCGCTACTTTTAAAGAAGTTTCGGGCATAAAGGGTTGCAAAAGCGACGCTCCTACGAGAATGCTTTCGGTAAGATTATAAAGCACGGTGTTTAAACGGTCCTTTTTCGATTCGTCTTTGGAAAGCGCCCACGGCATTGTTTCGTCTATATACTTATTCGCTCTGCGGAACACCGCGAACACTTCGGAAATAGCGTCGGAAATTCTGTATTCTTTCATTTTGCCCTTAACTTTACCGTACGCGCCCGAAACTATCGCCTTTAAATCGGCGTCGACGTCTTCCGTTACGCCTTTGTTTACCACTTTTCCGCCGAAATATTTGTTGCTCATCGCGACCGTTCTGCTGACTAAGTTACCGAAAATGTTGGCGAGTTCGCCGTTAATGGTTTCGATAACGTTTTCATAACTTATAATACCGTCGTTATCCTGCGGCATAGCCGTTAAAACGTAATACCTTACGGCATCGGTACCGAACATGGATACGAGGTCGTCGGCGTAAATAACGTTGCCTTTGGATTTACTCATTTTGCCGCCTTCCTGCAAAAGCCAGCCGTGACCGTAAACCTGTTTCGGAAGCGGCAAGCCCAGAGCCATTAAGAAAATCGGCCAGTAAATGGTATGGAATCTTATAATATCTTTACCGATAACGTGAACGTCGGCAGGCCAGAACTCGTTGAATTTTTCGTCGCTGTTGCCGTCGGCGTCGTAACCTAAGCCGGTAATATAGTTGGTAAGGGCGTCAAGCCACACGTAGACTACGTGTTTATCGTCGAAATCTACGGGGATTCCCCACTTAAAGGAACTTCTCGAAACGCATAAATCCTGAAGCCCCGGTTTTAAGAAGTTGTTTACCATTTCGTTTTTGCGCGAAACCGGAACGATAAAATCGGGGTTCTCTTCGTAATATTTTAAAAGTCTGTCGGCGTACTTGCTCATTTTGAAAAAGTACGCTTCTTCTTTGGCTTTTTTGACTTCTCTGCCGCAGTCGGGGCATTTGCCGTCTACGAGTTGACTTTCGGTATAGAAAGCTTCGCACGGGGTGCAATACCAGCCTTCGTAAGAGCCTTTATAAATATCTCCTTGTTCGTATAATTTACGGAATATTTTCTGAACTTGTTTTTCGTGATAAGAGTCGGTGGTTCTTATGAATTTATCGTAAGAAACGTTCATAATATCCCAGATACGTTTAACTTCTTCTGAAACGATATCGACGTGTTCATTCGGCGTTCTGCCGAGCGCTTTCGCTTTTTCCTCTATTTTCTGACCGTGTTCGTCGGTACCCGTCTGAAAGAGTACGTTTTCTCCGTCGAGACGGTGAAATCTTGCGATACTGTCGGTTAAAACCGCTTCGTAAGTATTGCCTATATGCGGCTTTGACGACGTGTACGCGATAGCGGTCGTTATATAATAATTTTCTTTCATCTGCGCTCCTTAAAAAACTGTTCTATTATGTTATTTTAGCATAAAAAAACAACATATTCAAGGCTTTTGCGGCATAAAGTTTTATTATGAACGTAATTTTCGGAACGGTGCTTATAAGCGCGGTAGCCTTGCTGTTGTTTTTCAATCCGGACGGGGCGCTTGCGGCGATGCTTTCGGGCGGAGAAAAAGCTTTATCTCTCACCCTTAAAATGGCGGTAATTTACGCCGTGTGGCTGGGCATTTTTTCGCTTGCGGAAAAAACGGGTTTAACGGAAAAAACGGCGAAAGTTCTTTCGCCGTTTAACAAGTTGTTGTTCGGAAAGTTACCGCCGCCCGCGGAAAAGTACGTTTCCCTTAATCTTTCGGCAAACCTTCTTGGAATGAGCGGCGCGACCACCCCTATGGGAATAAAAGCGGTGGAGGAACTCGACAAATTCGGCGGTACCGCTTACGCCACGGCAATGTTTTTCGTTATAAACGCAACGAGCGTACAACTTATACCCTCGTCGGTGCTGGCTTTAAGAACGCAAGTCGGCGCGACTAACCCGTCCGATATAATTCTGCCGACTATTTTAGCGACGCTCGTTTCGAGCGTAGTCGGAATATTGCTCGTTAAAATATTCGTTAAAGGAAAAGCCTGATGTCATCTTATATTATCCCCTTTTTGTTTTTGACGATACTTATGTATTCCGCAATAAAAAAGGTCAAGCCGTACGACGCCTTTACCGAAGGAGCAAAGTCGGCGCTTCCTTTTGCCGCGAACATTTTCCCGTACCTTGTAAGCATTTTCGTTTTGACCGAACTTTTCGAAGCGAGCGGCATATCCGACTTTTTAACGCAAATCCTTTCCCCCGTTTTCGGCTTTTTGGGAATCCCGAAAGAGTTATGCAAACTGGTTATGATTAAACCCTTCTCGGGCAGCGGTTCGCTTGCGATGCTTTCGGAAATTTTTTCCGAATACGGCGCAGACTCTTATCTTGCGCGGTGCGCCTGCGTTATATACGGTTCGAGCGAAACGGTTTTCTATATCGCAGCGGTATATTTTGCCAACGTGAAAAACAAAAAATTGTTGCTTCCGATTATAATTTCTCTTTTCGCGTCTTTTTGTTCCTGTGTGTTCGCATGTTTTATCTGCAAAATTATGTAGCCTACATTTTCCGCGCGAATACGCCTTTTTCCCGTCGGCAGCCTCTTTCGATCAACCGATTTTACGACGGCTAAAACGTACTCAAAACCACAAAAACGCAATTGCGGCGTAGCGAAAATTTCGCTACGCCGCTTTACTTAATAATTATAAATTTTCGTTAAACTTTTTTGCTTCTGTCTTCTTCGACGAGTTTCGCTATGATTTCGTTTCTTTCCATAACGCCTAAATCGCCGTCTTTTCTCGAACGAACGGAAACTTTGCCCGCTTCTTCTTCCTTATCGCCGACGATAAACATATACGGGATTTTATCGAGTTGGGCTTCTCTTATCTTATAGCCTATCTTTTCGTTTCTTACGTCGGCTTCGGCTCTTAATCCTGCCATACGCAATTCGTCGACTATCTTTTTAGCGTAATCCGCGCTTCTGTCGGTAAGACTCATAACCTTAACCTGAACGGGACAAATCCAGAACGGGAACGCGCCCGCGTATTTTTCGATAAGCATAGCGAGCGTTCTTTCGTAACAACCGATAGAACTTCTGTGGATAACGAACGGATATTGTTTTTCGCCGTTTTCGTCTACGTAAGTCATTCCGAAAGAGTGCGCCGCCGCAAAGTCTAACTGAATGGTGATGATGGTATCTTCTTTGCCGTAAACGTTTTTGCTCTGGACGTCGAGTTTAGGTCCGTAGAAAGCAGCCTCGTTGTCCGCTTCGACGTAATCTAATCCTATCTCGTCCAAAATCTTTTTCATAAGCGCTTCCGTTTCGTTCCACGCCTTATCGTTGTCGATATATTTATCTTTGTTCGCTTTACCGCGTTTGCTGAAACGGAAAGTAACGTCCTCTCTCATTCCCAGACATTCGAGGAAGTAGTAAGAAAGGTCGAGGCAGCGTTTGAATTCGTCTTCTATCTGATCGGGGCGGCAAACGATATGCCCGTCGGAAAGAGTGAACTGACGAATTCTGATAAGCCCGTGCATTTCACCGCTCGCTTCGTTTCTGAATTCTGTAGCCGTTTCGCTGTAACGGCAAGGCAGATCTCTGTAACTCTTTAACCCGTTCTTATATATCTGGTACTGGAAAGGACAGGTCATCGGGCGAAGAGCCATCGCTTCAGGCGAATTTTCGTCGCCGATAATAAACATTTTATCTCTGTAATGATCCCAGTGCCCCGAAATTCTGTACAAATCGTTTTTCGCCATATTCGGAGTTTTGGTAATCATAAATCCGCGTTTTTCTTCTTCGTCTTCAACGAATCTCGATAAAATCTGAAGAATTTTCGCGCCTTTCGGCATCAAAATCGGAAGACCCTGACCGATAACTTCTTCCGTCATAAAAATACCCAAATCTCTTCCGAGTTTGTTGTGATCTCTCTTTTTCGCTTCTTCAAGCGCTGTAAGATATTCTTCGAGTTCGCTCTTCTTTTCGAACGCCGTGCCGTAAATTCTGGTAAGCATTTTGTTCTTTTCGTTGCCGCGCCAGTAAGCGCCGGTAACGGAAGTAAGTTTGAACGCCTTGATTCTTCCCGTGGAAGGAAGATGAGGTCCGCGGCAAAGATCCATAAAGTCCCCTTGCTTATAGAAACTGATAACGCTGTCCGCGGGCAATTCGTTAATGAGTTCAACTTTATAGGGTTCGCCGAAATCTTTCGCTACTTTAAGCGCTTCCTTTCTGGTGTAAACGATTCTTTCGACGGGAATGTCGCTCTTTATTATGTCTTTCATTTCCTTTTCGATTTTATCAAGGTCGTCCTGAGAAATGGGGGTTTTGAATTCCACGTCGTAATAGAATCCCTTTTCGATAACGGGGCCTATAGCTAGTTTGCACGTGGGAAATATATGTTTAATCGCCTGCGCGAGAACATGCGCGCAAGTGTGGCGATAAACTTCGAGCCCCTCTTTGTCGCGAAGGGTTACCAACTGCAATTCGCAGTCGTTTTCGATTTTAGTAGATAAATCCACTAATTTTCCGTCGATTTTCGCCGCGACGGCGTTTCTCGCAAGTCCTTCGGAAATCTGTTTTGCAACGTCAAGACACGTCGAGTTTTCCGCCGCTTCGATAACCGAACCGTCTTTCAAAGTAATTTTCATAATCTTCTCCTTATAAAAAAATCCTTACGCTTAAAACTTTAAGCGTAAGGACGAATTTTAATCCGCGTTTCCACCCTACTTGCCGCCTTTAATAAAAGCGACCTCTCTTTCTTCGGTAAGTCCGAATACCCTTTTGCAATAATCGGCGGTTTCGATCGTTTGCCGTTTATGGGAATCGCACCGTCGCCCACTCTCTGAAAACCGGTTGAAACGTTTACTTGTCCGAAAATTCGCGCAAATATTCAAATTTCTTATATAATAGTACCCTTTTTCTTTTTTGTCAAGGTTTTTAACAAAAATATCCGCTCGAAAAAAATATTTTATCTTTATAGAGCAGTTTAAAATATTTTTCGTCTTCGGGGGGAATGCTTCCGAAAATTTCCGCTTCACCGGCGCTACTCAATATAACTTCTCTTATTATTCTTACGTCTTCGCCGTCTAAAAGGGCGCAGCGGTTAAGTCTTCTGTAATGCGAATCGTACACTCTTCCCCCGTCCACGTACACCCGTTTGGTTTTGTTTTCCAGCAAAAAGCCGATAAAATCCACCATTTGCGAATTAACGAAGCACGCCGGCATACAGTCGACGATTTCTTTCCATTTCTTTTTGAGCGGTTGCAACCTGAAATTGTATATTCCTTCCAGAGTAATGTCGGTATACCCCTTTAACCTATCGAAAACGTACTTTTTGTCTTCTTCGAAGTCCGCCGCGATTAAACTTGCGTACAAAATTTCTTTTTCCGTTTCCGAAAGACCTTTTATAGCGATATTTTTCTTAAAATAGCGGTATTTATAGTTTACGGCTATTATTTCGGAAAGTTTGTCGCATATTTCGGCGTTGACTATTCCCGAATAATAGTCTTCCGTATCGACGGAAAGTCTGCTGTAATTATCGCGCGACTTTACCGACGCGACGCTTTCCGTTCTTTTTAACAACTCGGAAAGAGAAGTCTGCACGTACAATAAATTATTTTCTTTTTCCGCGGTTTCGGTTACGATTATTTTCGTCATATAAATTAGTTTACGCCTCTATAGTTTTTTTATTTATGCGATTTCGGTCCTTTTAAGCGTCGCCGCGAAAGTTTTTTTGTCGTTTTTTGCCTTTCTCGTTCCGAACGCCGTTCTGTAACAGAGTTTATACACTTCGGACACCGCCACTATCGAAAATGCCGCCGCCACCGTTTTTACCCAGGAAAGCGCGCTCATCGGCGATATTCCGAAAAGTTTGCCCAAAAAAGTTACGATAAGTATCTGAACGAGGAAAGTTACCGAAAACGTTACCACCATTACGCCGTTACGCTTAAAACCCGCGAATATGCTCTGCGAACCGAGTTCTCTCGAATTGAAAGCGTTAAACAGTTGAAAAACTATAAATAGCGTAAACGTTACGCTTCCCTTTTCCGATTCGGGTATGCAAAGAAAATTACCGAAAAACTGCCACGCCATAACCGCCGCCACGAACACCCCGTTAAAGGCGATTCTTACGAGCATTTTAAGTGTGACTATGCTTCGGCTTCGTTTAATGGGTTTTAAGTCCATAAGTTTATCCGTCATTTTTTCTAACCCCAAAGTCAGAGCGGGCGGTCCGTCCATGATAACGTTTATCCAGAGAAGCTGAAGGGTATTGAAAGGCTGTTCCGCCCCCGTGATTACGCACGCGGTGATAAACAATAGAGCCGACAAATTCACCGACAACTGAAACAGTATGAACCGTTGCAAGTTTCTGTACACGTTTCTTCCGAAAGACACGGCTTTTATAATGGTTGCGAAACTGTCGTCTAAAAGCACCACGTCGGACGCTTCCTTTGTTATTTCGCTTCCCGTTTTACCCATAGAAATGCCGATATCGGCGTGTTTTATTGCGGGCGCGTCGTTTATGCCGTCGCCCGTAACCGCCACCACTTCTCCGCATTCTTTGAGCGCTTTTACTATGCGAAGTTTAACGATAGGCGTGCTTCTCGCTATAACGGTTATTTTTTCCAACGCCTTTTTAAGGGTTGCGTCGTCCATATTTTCCAGTTCCTGCGCGTTGACGACCTCCCTTTCCGATTCGGCGATTTTAAGTTCTTTGGCGACGGCAAAAGCCGTGGCGAAGTTATCCCCTGTGAGAATTTTTACTTTTATGCCTGCGCGTTTACAGTCTTTTACCGCTTTATAAACTTCTTTCCTTATGCCGTCGGATAAAACGGCGTACCCGTCGTAAATATAACCGTCGCCGTCGTCGTGCGCAAAGCAAAGCACTCTCTTCGCCTGGTTCTGAAAAACAAGCGCTTCTTTCAAGGCTTTTTCTTTCTGACCTTTGGTTAAAACGCACCTTTCGACCACCTTTTCCGGCGCGCCTTTAATGAGCGTTCTTTCCTTTCCGCCGACCTTTATCGTGGTAGTCATATACTTTTTTTCGGAAGAAAACGGCTCTCTTTTACTTATCGGAAACCGTTCGCGATAGGCTTTCACGTTTTTTACTTCGCCGCTCTTTATCGCCGCGGCTAAAAGGGCTTTTTCGGTACCGCTTCCCGAAATATCTTTTCCGCCGTTTTTTTCTATTGCTTCGGCGGTGGAATTGCAAACGAAATTCTGTAAAAGAAACTCTTTTTTTATGGCTTCCGCACTGCAACAGAATTCGTTGAAACATACCGACGAAACCGTCATTTTGTTTTCGGTAAGCGTTCCCGTTTTATCCGAACAGATAACGCTTACGGCCCCCGCCGTTTCGGTTGCTATCATTTTTTTTATAAGGGCGTTTTCTTTGGCGAGTTTTATCATGTTAAGGGCGAGCGAAACGGCGACTATCGTCGGCAATCCTTCGGGTACCGCCGCGACTATCAGCACTATGCAGGATATAAAAAGTTCCTGCACGCCGTAAAAGGTAAAATCGCCGTTTATAATAAGCCTTGCGACGTTTATTAAAAACACTATCACCGCGAAAACGCACCCCACCGCCGATATGATTTTACCGAGTTTTGCGAGCTTTTGCTGTAAAGGCGACGGCAACTCCTTTTTAGAAGAAAGTTCCCCCGCTATTTTGCCTATTTCGGTATCGTCGCCGACGGCGGTAATTATCATTTTACCGTTGCCGCCCGTAACGAAAGTACCCGAAAACAAACAGTTTTTTCTTTCCGCAAGGGGTAAAATTTTGTCGGGCAGAAAATCGGCTTCCTTTTTAACGGGTACGCTTTCGCCCGTAAGAGCGGATTCGTCTACCGTGAGAGAATCCCCTTTAATAAGTCTGCCGTCGGCAACAATTTTGTCGCCGCTTTCTAAAATAACTATATCGCCCGCAACGAGTTCGTCCTGACGGACGAGTTCCGTTTTGCCGTTTCTTATCGTTTTTATAAGGGCGTTGTCGTAAATTTTGCCGAGCGCGTTAAAGGCTTTTTCCGAACTGCCCTCCATAATAAGAGTTATGCTTACCGACAACACAACGGCAAAAAGTATTCCGAAACACTCACCGAAATCCCCTTCGCCCGTTTTAACGAATCTGCCGATATTCACCCCGAGCGCGACGACGAAACTGAAAAGCAGTATTATAAGCATGGGTTCGGAAAGGGCGGTCATCACCTTTTTGAAAAAACTTTGTTTTTTCTTTTCGGTAATCTTGTTTTTACCGTACTTTTCTTTATTTTTTTTAACGGTTTCGGGTTTTAAGCCGAACAGAACGTCGCTGTTAAAATATTCTGCCGCTTTTTGCGTTCCGCTACGGTAAAAATCCATATCCACCCCCGTAATAACTCGTCTTGCACGAAAAAAACTTAAAAGTTACGACACTCAAAGTTTTCGGCAAAGTTTTGATTCACACATTAAAAATATGCTTAATTTCGGGATTATATGATTTAATAATTAGACAAACGAATTATTTTGTGGTAAACTAATAACGATTGAAAAAAGGAAGGTTTTAACGATGGAAAAATTCTACAAAGTTAACATTAAGGGAAGAGAAGAAGAGTTACCTATTCTCCCCCTTCCTATCGGAATCAGCATTGCGTTCTTTAATCTGCACGGCAATCAGGAACTTACCGAACACTGCGGTAAAGAGCTTGCCAAACTTTTAGGCGACGTGGACGTGTTGATTACGGCGGAAAGCAAAGGCTTACAACTCACGCACGTAGTTGCGCGCGAACTTAACATGCCTTTCTACGCGGTTGCGAGAAAATCTAAAAAATTGTATATGCAGGACGGCATTTCCGTTCAGTACGGTTCTTCCATAACTACCGGTAAGGCTCAGGAGTTTTTCCTTTCCAAGCACGACGTCGATTTGATAAAAGGCAAAAAAGTCGGTATTGTAGACGACGTTGTTTCTACCGGCGAAAGTCTTTCGGGTCTTGAAGCGCTTGTTGAAAAAGCCGGCGGAATTATCGCCAAAAAGGCTTTCGTTTTAGCAGAAGGCGACGCTAAAGACAGAGAAGACGTAGTTTATCTCGCCACTATCCCCGTTTTCACGGAATAATATTCTGATATAGTAAATATCCACCCGCTAAGCGGGTGGCTTTACATTTTCGGGCATAGCCCTA
>JAEDMA010000011.1 GCA_016295005.1 Christensenellaceae bacterium | reverse complement strand
AAAACAATAAATTATAAAGGAGATGAAAAGCAATGGAATTCTATTAACAAAAGCGTGGGCTGGGATGGTTATATACGCAACTATACGATAAATTACAATTATAAAGAAGAAAATTAAAAAAAGGGAGAAAAATTTTATGAGAATTATAGCATTACAAGGAGATGACAAAACAGGAAAAACCGCAACTTTAAGAAGAGTTGCAAAAAAATTAAAAGACTTATTTGGTTGCCCCGACTTTTCAAGTCCACATTTTTACGACCACATAAAAAAAGATAAAGGTGATGTTTGGGCGGTTTTCATCTTAAAAGAATCAGGCAAAACAATAGCCATAACTTCGCACGGTGATTATCCGAAAATTTTATATGATGATTTAGCCACGATAAGAAAAGAATATGGCGGAGAAATAGATATTTTTATTTGTGCAAAACACGACACGCCCGCAATGGATAAAGCCGTTAGCAATCTGTCCGGCGGAGATTATGAAATCATAAAAAAGTCTGAAATAAAGGTAAGCGGAAAATCGGAAACAGAAGATAACGAACAGTGCGCAGATTACGTATTTAATGTAATAAAAAGCACATTAGACATTTAATAATCTCAAAAGAAAGTTAGAATACGATTTTGTGATATGGCGATAACCTATCTATTAAAAAAGGCGGTTGAAAAACTCAACCGCCTTTTTTGGTAAGCAAAAACGGGCGGAAAAGTTTTCCGCCCGTTTTATATTTTTTTCGTTAATTATTTTTTCATCTGCGCTTCTACTTCCGCAGCGAAGTCGTTTACTCTCTTTTCGAGTCCTTCGCCCATTTCGAAACGAACGAATCTTTTAACCGTCAACTGTTTACCCATTTTATTGGAATAATCTTTAACGAGTTTTTCGATAGTGATGGAAGGATCTTTTACGAAAGCCTGTTTTAACAAGCAGTTTTCTTCGTAATATTTTTTAACTCTTCCTTCGACCATTCTGTCGACTATGGCAACGGGTTTACCTTCGTTTAATGCCTGCGCTTTAAGAATTTCTTTTTCGTGTTCCAAAACTTCCGCGGGAACTTCCGCTTCGGTGAGATACAACGGTTTTGCCGCCGCTATCTGCAACGCGATTTCGTGAGCGAGTTCTTTCGTTCCGTCGCAGGTGCAACCTTCGACTTCTACCAAAACGCCGACCTTTCCGCCCATGTGAATATAACTGGTTACTACGCCGTTACCTGCGGTGAATTTAGCAAAACGACGAACGGAAATCTTTTCGCCGATTTTCGCCGTTACGTTTATAGTTTCTTCTTTCATCGCTTCGATTAACGCTTCGTCGTCTTTTACGTCGTTATTCATAACGTAATCTGCAACGCTGTCTACGAACGCTTTATACTGATCGCCCTTCGCAACGAAGTCGGTTTCACAGTTAACTTCTACCAAAACGCCGGTGTTACCGTTGACTTTCGCCGCAACGATACCTTCCGCAGCAATACGGGAAGCCTTTTTCGCAGCGGTAGCGATTCCTTTTTCTCTTAAAAAGTCTACGGCTTTATCCATATCGCCGTCGGTTTCCGTCAATGCCTTTTTGCAATCGGCAATGCCGGCGCCCGTCTTTTTACGAAGATCCATTACGTCTGCACTTGTAAACATATATTATTACTCCCTTATATAGTTTTAATTATTATTCGGATACGGTTGCGGTTTCGGTTACCGTTTCTTCAGTCGCTTCTTCCGCTTTCGCTTCGGCTTCCGCCTTTTCCGCAAGGAACTGTTCGCCCTGTTTCGCTTCTAATACTGCGTCCGCAATGACGGAAGCGATAAGTTTTACCGCGCGGATAGCGTCGTCGTTACCCGGGATAACGTGATCGATAAGGTCGGGGTCACAGTTGGTATCGGTTATCGCGACGATAGGAATGTGAAGTTTTCTCGCTTCCATTACCGCGATGTCTTCCTGATCGGGGTCAACTATAAACATTACGCCCGGAAGAGTTCTCATTTCTTTGATACCGCCGAGATTAAGTTCGAGTTTGTCGCGTTCCGCTTTGAGTTCCGCAACTTCTTTTTTGGGAAGAAGGTCGAATTCGCCCATCTTTTCCATATTGTTGAGTTTGTTAAGTCTGTCAACTCTGCTTCTTATCGTTTTGAAGTTGGTAAGAGTGCCGCCGAGCCATCTGAAATTGATGTAGTATTCGCCGCATCTTTCCGCTTCTTCTTTAATAGCGTCCTGCGCTTGTTTCTTCGTTCCGACGAAAAGCACGCTCTTGCCCTGTTTAACCGCGTCTACAACGAAAGGATACGCGTCGTTTTCGATAAGATCAACAGTCTGTTCGAGGTTGATGATATGAATACCGTTTCTTTCGCCGAAGATGTACTTCTTCATTTTGGGGTTCCAGCGTCTCGTCTGGTGTCCGAAGTGAACTCCCGTTTCAAGGAGTTGTTTCATTGTAATAACTGCCATAATAAATTCCTCCGTTTTTCCTCCCCGCCGCCCTGTTATTACGGACAACATTCGCGGTTTAAGTGAAATTTCCGCAAACACGAATGTCCGAAAGCGTTCGGGTGTGAATTTTTTCGCTCGTATATTTTAGCACACACGTTCCTTTAAAAGCAAACGTTTTTCCGCTTTTTTCGAAATTTTTGCCCATTTAACACAATTTTCTTTTAGAAAACTCGCAACCGCAGTAATTTTGCCTGTATAATCCGTATTGTTTGGAAAGTTCCACAGACCTGTAATATCCGCCGCCCTTCTTAAAATCCGACGGAAGGTATTTTACGCCTTTTTCTTCCCCGATTTTTATGCCGAGCTCATTTATAAGCGCGGAATTTTTAAGCGGACTTACCGTCAGCGTGGTAGCGAAATATTCGTACCCGTTTTTCTTTGCGTATTCCGCGGTTTCTCCAAGCCGCAGAGTGAAACACTTTTCGCAGCGGCTTCCGCCTTCGGGCGCGTCTTCGAATCCTTTCGCCGCGGCGTAAAATTCCGATTCTCTTCTGTCTTCGATAATTACTTTTACCCCGACTTCTTTACAGAACCTTTCCTGTTCTTCCGCCCTTAACCTATACTCTTCGGCGGTATCTATGTTAGGGTTATAATAATACACGGTGATATCGAAATAATCTTTCAGTCTTTCTATGCAAGCCGAAGAACACGGCGCGCAGCAACTATGCAGCAAAAGCGTGGGAAATCTTTTTTGCTTTTTCTCCGCTTCGGCGATTTTTTTCATTTCTTTATCGTAGTTTATAACGTTCATAATTCCTTTTTCTCCGCCCGTCCGTTTTCCATGGTTATAAAGTACGCTTTACCCCCTGCCGATACCGTTTTCGAATATTTACCGTCGATAAATTCTATCGCGCAGTCGTTTTCCGCGGCGTATGCGGTTTTTATTCCGCTGTTTATAAGCGCGGGAATAAAATCTTTTTCGCGTTCGTTAAAATGCGGACACATACACCCGTCTATAACTCCCAGACCTTTTTTCATAACGTACTCGCCGCCGACGCCCCGCATTATTTCGTAATCGGTGTAAATATCGTTAAACCAGCATATCGCCCCCGCGGACAATCCGCAGATGATTTTGCCCTTTTCGTAAGCGGATAAAATAAGCTTGTCAAGCCCCGTTTCTTTCCACTTTTCCAGCATATACACGGTATCGCCGCCGCCCACGTAAATACAGTCGGCAGCGTCGATTTTGCCCGCGATTTTTTCCACGTTCATTTCGCCGTACACTATTAAAGCGACTTCCGCTTTTATATCGAAAACGGAAGTGTAAGTTTTTCTGAAACTGTTAAAGTACGGCATGCTGTCGTGCGAAGCCGTGCCTATAAAAAGCGCGTTGCCTCTGCCGCCGCACGCTTTTTCTTTTATTAAAGACGCAACGTATCGGTCGATTTCGAGCGTGGTTTTGTTTTTTATTTCTCCGCCGCCTATGGCGATGATTCTTTTTTCCATAGCAAGTCCTTTGTATGATAAAAACCGAGACTAATCTCGGTTTTTCAGTATCCTTTCCGCATTAATAAAGAACAATTTTTCCGCGACTTCTTCTCCGTACCGTTTAGTTACGGCGTGGTACGCTTCTTTCATATTGTTCTTTCTGAAATAATGATAGTCGCTCGCAACGAAATCGACGAGATTTTCTTCTATCAGTTTTTTTACGTGCGCTCCGCCGAAGATTTTGCCGACCTCTAAGGCGGCGTCCGCGTTTATCTGAATAAGTCCGCCGCCGCGTTTTACGTCGTACGCGTCTTCTATCTTCAGGTACGGATACCTTTCTATATGCGCTACTATCGGCTTAAACCCTTCTATCACGAATTCGTGTACCGTTTCGGAAACGTCCATCGTTTTTTTAGTAAGACAAAATTCCAAAAGTACGTATTTGCCGTCGTTAAGGGTTAAAAGCCGTCCGCTTTTTAACATAGACAACGTGTTTTCGTTTACGGCGATTTCCTGCCCGAGATACAGATTCACGGGGAGATTTTTCTCTTTTACTTTTTCGTTAAAAGCGCTGAAAATCCGTTTGGTTTCTTCCTTTTCCTTCGTATAAGGAATACGATAATGAGGCGTACAAAAAATGTTTTTTACGCCTTGCGATATTTCTTCCCCTATCATCGCCAGAGATTTTTCAAGCGATTCGCTGCCGTCGTCTATTTCCGGCAATATGTGTGAGTGAATATCGGTAAGTTCCCCCAACTCGTTTCCCCCGATTTCAATTATTTTTCCGATCCGTAGTACCCGTATTTACCGTACTTTTTATTATAATATCCGTAATCCTCGTCCTTTTTACTGTCATAAAAAGAGAACACCGTGCCGATGATATCCGCGTTGGCTTTTCTTAATTCTTTGACCGCTTCGGAAACCTGATTTCTCGTAGTCCTTCCGTACGCCGTGACGAAAAGCGTTCCGTCGGTTACGGGCGTGATATTGATATAGTCGGAAACCTGCAAAACGGGCGGACAATCTACCAGAACGAAATCGTATTCTTCCCTTAATTCCTGTATAAGGTTTTTAAACTTGTCCGAAACGAATACCAGCGAAGAATTGGAAGAATCTTCGCCGCGCGTAATCAAATCCACGTTTTTATATTCGGTGTGTTTGATTATTTCTTCCTTTTTAAGCGCGCCTTTTATATAATCGGCAAGACCGTTTTTAATGGAAGTATTGAATTCCATCTGCGTTCTCGGTTTACGGAAATCGGCGTCTACCACGACGACTTTTTTATCCGTCATTCCGAGCCCGACCGCAAGATTGCACGTGATAGTGGTTTTACCTTCGTGCATAAGCGAAGAAATTATCTGAATAACCTTTTTATTCCCGTCCGCATTCAGATACAGTATATTATTTTTAAGCCTTGTATACGCTTCTCTTTTCTCGAAAGACGTTTCGGGATTATTTACGACTATCCCCGCTTCGCCTTTGGGTTTTTGCTTTTTCTTGAATTTAGGCATCTTTTCTCTCTGAACCATATATTTTTAAAATTTTTCTTTTTACGGCTTATATTATTTTACACTATCGGACGACTAAAAGCAATACTTTATTTGATTTTTTTTAAAAACCGCCCTGTTTTAAGGCGGTTTTATTAAAATTTACGATTTTTAAGAGCGATTTTTCAGTTTTTTGAGTTGTTCTTTCAATATCGCTATATGTAACTCTTCGTCCATACGAATTCTTTTTATTACGGCGATAACCTTTTCGTTGCAAAGTTTTTCCGCCATTTCCCCGTACATAGAGGACGCTTTCATTTCCCCCGCGATATCGTCTAAAAGCATATTCTGCGGAGATTTGGAGTAAGAGATTCCTTCCGTCGAATAAAACTCGTAAAAGGGCGGACAAACGGCGTAAACGGGGTCCGAACCTAGTTTAAGAAGCATTTCGCCCAAGATGTCGAGATGCTTCATTTCGGCGACAGAAATGTCTATCAGGACGTTCGATATATCGCTTTCCCCGTAGCAATCGAAAAACAGCGAGTGATAAACGTATTGCAGTATCGCGGTTATCTCTCCGTGGCCGCCGCCGTAAGCGGGTCTTATTATTCCTGCGGAAACGGGGTCTTTTTCTATCCCCGATAAATCGGGATAGGGTAAATCTACTATCAAAGGTTTTCCCATAATACGATAATCTCCTTTTTAAAATAAGGTCTTTATCATATTATGTTTTCGTTTCCCGAAAGGTTATCTTTGCCGTGCGCCTTTCTTTGCCGTCTTATCCGAAATTTAACGCTACACGTTGTATTTTGACATCATTTTAAGCACCGAACAAAGCCCGTCGTTTATATCGCTTTTGAGTTTGTTGTTCATTCCGCAGGATTCTGCCGTCATCACGTTGATTTTAAGCGCGTTAATGGCTCTTTTGTCCGCCGCCGAAAGATTGAATCTTTCGAGTTTATCGACGACGCTTTTAACGTGAGAAAAATCTACGTCTTTATCCGCCGTTTCTCTTTTCTGAACGGAAACGTTTTCTTTAGCGAAACGTTTTATCGCTTCGGGTATGACGGACGGCGTTTTCACTTCGGAAAACAAAGGCAAATCGTCTTCTTCTTTTTCCGCTTTTTTTTCGCTTTCACTCTCGGTTTTTTTGGCTTTTATAAGTCCCAGCGCGGCGAAAAGCACGCACCCGATAACGAAAAGCGCCGTCGGCAGAACGAAGTCTTTTTCCACGGGAACGGAACACGCCGTCTGAAACAACGTTAAAGCCGCGGTAAAGATAAAGAAAAACTTTAAACTCTTTTCCCCCGCGATTCCTTTTCGCAAAAGTATGGCGAAAACCGTAAACGAAATTATAAGTATTATAAGCGATGCCGCAAACGCGCATTGCGGGTTGAAAAAAAGGTAATCTCTCACTCGGGCTATCGCGGTAAAAATTTTTTCCATACGAAAATAATAACCCTAAGCGGACCGCTTTTTTCGACGGCTTATGCGGTATTTTGTAAATTTTAGTCGATTTCCGCTTTTTCGCCCGTAAGCAGGCTTAAAATCGTTTTGCTTTTAACGGGTATTTTAAGAATTTTTTCCACCGCCGCGGCGTAAAGATTCAACTGTTTTTTATACGTTTTTACGAGTTGTTCGGGCGATTTTGCCGAGTATTTATAATCGATTATTCTCGCCCCGTCTTCCGATACTTCGAGAAGGTCTATAACCCCCTGAACGAGAACGTTCGCTTCGCTTTCCGATTCTAAAACGAGTTTCGCGGGAAGTTCCGCTATAAAACTTTTTTCGCGGTAAACGTCTCCGTTAAGTACGGATAAATCCGACCCGGACACGGCTTTTTCTATTTTTTCGGCGTTTATGCTTTTCGCTTCTTCTTCCGAAAGTATTCCTTCTTTTATCATACGGGAAAATTCTTCCGGAACGGACGCTTTGAAGTTTAAAAACTGCATGAATTTATGCGCTATCGTACCTTTTTCGGCGGAAGTATCTTCGTCCGATATGACGTAAACTTTTTTCTCGTCTTCTTCGCGGACTTCGTTCGCCCGAGTTACGGAAACTTTCATCGGAAGAATCGTGTCCGCCATAAACGGATATTCGAAAGAAAGATTTTTTCTTATTCTGTTTTCGGTAGATAAGTCGGTTTTGCCGATTAAAACTTTCCTTACCCCCTCTTTTAACTCGAGCGCGGTAAAATCGTCTTCGTTAAACCTTGTTACGGGAATGGTTCTCGGAACGTAATCGATAAAACTGTCCGCGCCGTAAAAGTCGTCCGACCTGTCGTCGTCATCGGAAACCAACGTAAGGTGAAGCGCGTATTTCGCGCGGGTCAATGCGACGTAAAAGAGCCGTAACTCTTCTTTTACCCTATCGTCTTTCATTTTAAGTTTCAACAGTCCGCGTAATACCGTTTCGTATTTAAGTTTATTATCGTCGTCAAAATATTTTAACGCCACACCGTAATTTCTGTCTTTCATTATCTCTTCCGACTCGTCGCGCGTGTTCATGGCCTTTTCAAGCCCGCACACGATTACGACGGGGTATTCGAGCCCTTTGGACGAGTGTATCGTCATAACGTTCACGCAGTCTTCGCCGCTCGTTTCGAAACTCGTTAAACCGTCGGGATTATTCTTTATTTTCCTTAACAATTCGCCGACCGAAAGTTTTCTGTCCGACGACTTTGAAAAAGACAATAACGCTTTTATTCTGTTTAATCCCCTTTCGCCGTCTTTACCCGCTAAAACCGCCGCTTTTACCGACTTATCCGCTATAAACTTTTCCAAAACGTCGGACGCGGAAGTAAAATCGGCAAGTTTTCTCGCTTCCGAAATATAATCGTCGAAGTTTTTTATTTTTTCTTTCAGTTCGCCACCGCCGTTTTCCGCGTAGTAACTGAAAGCGTCTTTAAAAGTCCATTCGGGTTTTTTGGCGTTTTCGCGGTAAAAGGCGCAAACGTCGCACAAATCTTCTTCGGTAAAAGAAAAATACGGACTAAGTAGCAAGGTGGCGAGCGGAACGTCCTGCACGGAATTATCTATAAGTTCGAGATAGTTGATAAGCAGTTGAGTTTCGGGATATTCTATAATGCTTTCCGAATCGGCGGAAGAAACGGGTATGCCGTTGGCTTTAAGCGTTTTAATTAGCCTTTCGTACCCCACGCCCGTTTTACTTCTGACCAAAATCGCTATGTCGCCGTATTTTATCCTTTTTTCTTTACGCTCGGATATATCGTAATAAGTATTGAATATTTCTTTGTTTATTATATCGGTGATAAGGATTGCGGTTGCCGAACGTTCGGTTTTTTCTTCTTTCGCTTCCTTTAATATATCGTAAATTCTCGGAACTTCTTTTTCTTTTGTTTCCGATTTTATTTTGTTTATAACCGTTACGTCGGCGCGGCCTTCGTATTCTTCGGGGTACACTCCGCCCGAAACAAGCATAGAATTATCTTTATAGTTTACTCCGAAATCCCTTTCCGTCATCGAAAAGGAAAATACGGAATTTACCATATTTATAACTTTTTTCGCCGAGCGGAAGTTATGATTTAACAAAACGGTATTGCCCGTTTTGCTCATTTTTTCGTATTTTTTGCTGAAAAAGTCCGATTTACAGCCGCGGAATCCGTAAATGCTTTGTTTTACGTCGCCTACCATAAACAGATTATCACGGGCGATAAGCGATATTATTTTCTCCTGAACGCCGTTTATATCCTGATATTCGTCCACGAAAACGTATTTATACCTTTCCGAAACGGCTTCGTTTACCTCTTTATCGGAAAGAATTTCGGTAGCGTATTTTTCAAGGTCGTTAAAATCGAGAAGATTTTCGTCTTTTTTTAGTTCCGAATAATATTCCCCGAACAGTTTAACCAGTCCGCAAACCGTTTCGGTGGAAGAATAAAGGTCGGAATTTCTCGCTTTATCCGTTTGATAATCGGTTAAAGAAGCGTTTACTTTTACGAAAAACGCTTTCAGTTTTTTAAGAGTCGCCTGCACCTGTTTTTTTAATTTTTCGTCCTCTTCGGATAGGTTTCTGCCGAAACGCAGACTCTTTTTATAGTCGGCAAAATTCTTTACGGCGTAAATATCGGTATTCTTAACCAACTTTTCCAAATCGTCGATTATCTCGTCCGCCTCCGATACAACCGTAAGCCCGCGCTCTTTCATTACGGCGGAATACGCGACGAATCTCGCCGAGTATTTTATGAGTTCTTTATCTATTCTCGACTTATAATCCTTTAATAAATCGTCGAAGTTTTCGTCCGCGTAAAACGACAGCGACTTTTTTAAGAATTCTTCGGGGTCGGCTTCCGACGAAGCGTAGTCGTATAAACTTAAAATATACTTTTTAAGTTCGCCGTCTTTGCGTTTTACGGCGTATCTTTCGGCAATTTTCCCGGATAGCGGCAGTTCGGGTATACCTTCCTCCGAATAGAGTTTACGGAAAAGTTTCTGCAAGGCTTTGCCTTTAAGTTCTACGGCGTAGTTTTCGTCGGCTATTTCGAAATCGGGCGATACCCCCGCGACGTAAAAATAAGTTTTTATAAGGCGCATGCAAAAAGAATGCAGCGTGGATATATCCGCCGTAGGTATTTCTTTTAATTGCGAAATCAGAAATTCGTCGCCCGTTTCGTTTATCTTTTCTATAATCGCTTTTTTGAGTTTGTTTTTCATGTCCGCGGCGGACGCTTCGGTAAAAGTAACGCATAAAACGTCTTTTACCCCCGCTTTCTTTTCGGAGATAAGCCTTATTATTCGGGAAATCATTACGAAAGTTTTCCCGCTGCCGGCAGACGCCGATACGAGCAAATCGCCCGTTTCGTGATAAACGGCTTTCTTTTGTTCTTCTTTAAGATTCGGCATTCTCTTCTCCTTCTTTAACCGCAAGCGCGACCGTTTCTTCGTCTATCTTTCCCGTTTCCCTCGGCGTAACCGCCGAAAAATCGCAAATCCCTTTATATCCGCAATATTTGCAGGCGTCTTCGAACGGCGACGGAACGATTACCCCTTCTTCCATCTGCATTGCGGCGTTTTCGCACATTTTAAGAGCGTACCCGGTAAAGGCGCGCAATGTTTCGCCGTCCGTCGCTTTACTTATCTTTTCGCCTTTTTTAAGTTGTTCGATTTTGGTTTCCAGAAACTCGGAAACGCCGTTCTCTTTTAAATTTTCGTCCTGCGCGAAAAGAACTTCTTTATCGTTAAGCGATTTACCTACCGTCATGGGAGGTTCTTTGTCGCCGCCTTTTTTGTATCCGCCCGACACGGGCAAATAGTAAACCCCGGCGAGTTCTTTATCTTTTATTACCGACGCGTAAAGGTACAGTTGCAGTTTAAGCCCCGTAAACAGATACTTTTCGCTTGCCGTAGCCGCGCCCGTTTTATAGTCTATTACTCTGTAATACTTGTCGTATTCGTCGATTCTGTCTATCTTTCCGCGAAGTTTTATTCTCCCGCCCAAAAGGGACACCGCGGGGTATTTTTCGCCGTCGCCGAATTTTACTTCCGTTTCGGCGGGCTTAAACTTCGAACGGGTTAGTTGTTTATACGTTTTATAGCAATAATCCGTCGCTTCTTCGATAAGGCGGTCGATTACGGCTTTCGCGCTTTCGTCTTTTAAGTATCTCGAATATTTTTCCGAAAGGAAAAGTTTTTCCGCTATCTCTTTTACGAGCGCGGCGGACGTTTCTTCGTCGTTTACTTTATCTATATTTTTAACGTACCTTTCGAAAACGTCGTGCATAAAATTTCCGACGGAAAGCGGACTTACTTCGCCGACTTCTTTTTCTTTTATTTTAAGCGTACGGGTCAAAAACGCCTTTAACGGACACGAATAATAATCTTCTATCGCCGTCGGCGAAGTTATTTCGCCCACCGCCGAGCGATTTAGAAGCCGCAGTTTTATTTCTTTATTAGAAGCGTTCAATATTTCGTTAAGCCTTGTTTTATCCGCCGCCGCGTAAAAAGACGACGGCGCGGTAAAATCGTTTATTTTGCCCGCGGCAAAATCTCCGCACGCCTTGGCAAAGTTGCGGATTCCTTGTTTTTCCGTTAAATAATCGGAAGAAAAGTTCAGTTTTTTGCAGTTAAAAAGTTTTTTAACGTAAGTTATTATTTCGCTTTCTTCGTGTTTATCTCCGTTACCTCCGTTTAAGCCGTAAGATAAAAACAATCCTTTTTTAAACGCCGTGACGGCAAGCCCCGCCTGTTCTCTCGCTCTGTCGTTCACCGCTTTGATTTTCGGCTCTACAAGCAGTTTTAATTTTTCCAGCTTATCTATATCCGAATCGGACAAAATAGCCACGTCGTCGCCGGCTACGGGTCTCGTTTCGTTTAATCCCGTAACGAAAAGGTAATCGGAAGAAACGAGCGCGGTTTCTTTAAAATCCCCCACGAAAACGGCGTCTCGGTACTGAGGAATAAGGGAAAGTTCCATTGCGGAAACGCCCGTTAAAAACACCGTTTTAAACTCCGACGGAGTAAGAGCGTTTCTGCCGAGTATCATTTCCATCTGATTAAGCAGCGAGATTACCGCGTCGTAAGATTGGTCGTTTAACCCCTTTTCTTCCGCTTGCCCGCTTTCCGCCAAAAACACCGAAAATTTCTTTATCTTTTCGGCAACGTTTAATTTTTCGAAAAGGGCGTCAACGTCGAATTTTTCCGTTACTTCACAGAAGTTTTTGCGAAGGGGTTCTATTATAGATATTATCTCGTTATCCCCCTCGAAAGGCAGTTTTATTTTTTCGTAATTTATATTGTTTTCGGTAACGAAATTATCAAAAAGGTCGTTGGCGTTTTTGTCTTCCGAAAACAACGGATTCTTTATAAAAGACAAAACCTTTTCCCTTTCGAAACCGCTCTTATATATATCGGCGTAAGAAACTATGAGTTTTATAAGCGGATGATTGTCCGCTTTCTTTTTTTCGTCTAAGAAAAACGGAATTTCAAGCAACAAAAAATATTCTTTAAGCGCGTCGGAATAACTTTTGTCTATAACGACGTTTACGTCGGAATATCTGCATTTTTTTTCGATTACGGCTTTCTTTATCGTTTCCGCGACGGTTTTTATCTCTTCGTATTCGTCGGAATACGCCGTAACGAAAATTTTGTCAGTCTCTTTCGGCTCTCTTTTATACGCCGCGGGATTAAAAAGGTTACGGTTTATGATTTCGCTTTCTTCGTTAGAGTAGTCGGTGATTTTTTCGTACGAAACGGAAACGCCTTGTTTTCTGCACAAGCGGGCGAACGCTTCGGTAACTTCGTTGACATACAAAAAATTGTTTTCGCCGCCGACGGTTATCGCCGTTATCGACTTCGCTTTTCTTATTATCGTTTCCACCGCCGCTCTCGCCTGCGCCGTCCAGGACGTGAACCCGAGCAGAATCACGTCGGTATTTTCTATATCTTTATCCTTTTCTATAATATCGGGAAGATACGATAAAACGGAACTCTGGTCTTCAAGCCCGTTTTCTTTTAAGAATTTTTCGTATTCCGAATAAACCGAGTACACGTCGGTTATTTTATTTTTTAAAAGCCCGTCCGTTCCGCCGATTGCGGCGAACACGTCTTCGGGAGAAACTTTGGCGCTTTTTAATTGTATGATGAGATCGTAAAGAGAGCGCGAAAGGTTTACTCTGCTTTTGTTGAAACAGTTAAGCGAAACGGCGTTAAGCACTTTTCTTACCGCCATAACCGCGCCTTCTTTACCCAAAACGTTTTCGATTTTTTTGTTTTTACGTAAGTAGTTACCGAAAGAATACACGTCGGTATTAAAACTGCCGGAGTACGCAGAACATATAGCCGATTCCGCCATTAAAGAAATCTTTTCTTCGCAAAAAATAAGGTTTTTCCCTTTTAAACCCGCTGTTTTGCCGTCAAGCGCTTTAATAAGCGCGGAAAAAATTCCGTAATAATTATTCGTTTCGATAAGCGTAGCATTGTTTTTCATAGGTATATTGTAGCATATTTTACGGTAAAGTAAAGAATTTTATTTTAACGGTTTTACAAATTTAAATGTTTATGTTAAAATAAATAAAAAACGACTTATCCGGAGATATAATGAAAAAAACTCTTTTATCTTTGTTGCTTTGTTTGGCAATTTTATTTGCGGCGACGGGTTGCGGAACTCTTGCCGAACTCTCTTTAGGCACCGCGTGGCTCGGTTCCGGCACGGAAAGATCGGGAGTTACCGAAACTTTGAAATATTCCGTAACTTTTGACGAAAACTTTACCGAAGGCGATTCTTATTCTTTTAAGAAAGACAGCGCGCTCGACGGGTTGTTCTATAATTACAAAAACGGCGAATACACGACGACCGTTTCCGTTATCGAACGCTTTAACTTGCCCGACAACGTAAAGGAGAGCGATATTTTTACCACGCACACGATAGACACGGTATATAAAATCACTTCGGAACTTAAAATCACCGCCGTATACACCACCGAAGAAGGCGAAAAGGAATTCAACGATTCCATAATAACGAAATCCTACGTCTGCAATTCTTCTTCGGCTTACGCCCCCGTTTATTCTCTGACTGAATACGATTGTCTGATTCCGATGTACAAAGAAGCCGAAAACAATAAAAAGTATATGATTGCGAAAGAAACGAACAGACAAAAATACGTTGCGGAAATTTTCTACAACTCTTCTTCTTATACGTTAAAAACGTTCGATTACGACGCCTATAAGGAAAACCCGTCGGTCGAACCCGAATCTTCGAAAGAAAAAAATTATACATTTAAAACGGTTATCGACAACAACGAACTTCTTTTCGCTATAAGAAACTGCGCTCTCGTTAAAGACAAATCTGCCGTCCTTCCGACGATAAACGTAGCGTACGTCGATTATACCAACATCGCCGTCAAAAACAACGAAGAACTTACTCTTAAACTTAAAAACGTTTCAAATAACGGCGCGGAGATTACCGAAGAAGAAGTTTCCGCAAGCCTTTTCTCTTTCGGAAAAAACGATATGAGTTCGGGCAGAAGCCAACTCGTTTATATTCAGAACAAGGCTTCGAAAAATCTTGCGATGAAATCGCTTCTCGTTAAATACGTTACCCCGCTTACCATGTACACGGGCAACTATTACTGCATGGGCGCGATGGTTTACACGTTGAATTCGGTAGAATTTTCCGCTTAAAAATCAGAACAAAAAACGCCGCGGCAAAAATTTTTGCCGCGGCGTTTCCTATTTTTCGGATTGCTCCTTAAAGACTCTTTTACTATAATTTACCCGTTATTCCGAGAATAACTCTCCCTTTTTTATTTTATCGCTTACCTTAACTCTTATAGCGTTAAAAGGCGATATTTTTACGGTGATTTCTTTTTCGCCGACCGTCGCTATAAGCAGCTTGTCGTTTATGGAAAAGAAACTGTCGAATCTGTCGACGAGCGTTTCGTCCACGAACAGATAATGGCGAAGTAACCCGGCGTAAACGAATATCTCTTTACCGTTTACGGTAAATTCTTTGTATTTCATCGTAAAAGATTTTATGAATGCGGCTAACGAAAACGCCGCCATAACGGGACAAAGAACGTATACGACTTCCCACAGTATACTGTTGGAGTTTATAACCTTTTGAAGTCCCAACACGGTAAGCGCGATGAAAACAACGGTCAGCACGCACCATAAAACTCTGTAAAACGTTACCTTCTTTTTGACTTTTTCTCGATCATAATTCATATCCTTACACCCCCTCTTTTCCTTGTCTTTCGATGATATCATTTTTCCTTGCGTATGTCAACAATAGGCTATCTCAAAAACCAAAGCACAAAATTAACAATTTTTGAACCTGAAAAAAAAGAAAAATCAACTAGTCTTTTTTAACATCTAAAAATCTCCAATGATACCCCCCTGCGGTTTTAGATTTCCCGCGACAACAATTTCCTATAGCCCCATAAGATATGTTCGTTTCATTAGACGCCTGAACTATGCTTTCATATATTTTGTTTGTTTCAATATTTAAAACTTTTTTGTAATGAGATGAAGTGGTTATTCGTCTTGCACATCTTGGACAATTGCGACCCATGACCCTATGACTGGGTGAGGTTTGCCATTCGTAACCACAATTTCTACATTTCCACCAGTATTTTTTATTCGTTTGCGGTCTGATTTGATTTGGTCTAATATCACCATTTTTCACATAATTCCATTCCTTTGCAATATCAGGAAATAGCGCTTCCAAATCATTTTCGCCAGATAATACTTTTTGCCCTGAACAATATGGGCAGCCACATTTCATGCTACCTGTTCTAGATGAAACAGTCGCTTGCCACTCGTGTCCTTTTTTGCATTTCCACCAAACTTTTTTATCGCTGCCAATTGAAATATACTCAGGATTAACTATATTCTTACCATAATTCCATTCACTTATTAAAATATGGTTAGCAACACTATTTTCTTTTGACAATGTCATTGTTCTACTTAATATTTCCGCGTAATCCTTATCAATATCCGGATTCGAATCAAGGTGAGTGTTAAAATTATTATTGATAAAATCAAATGTCTTTTTAATAATTTCTTTAAGTTGTAAAATAGGGTCTTTATCAATATTCACATATAACAGGTAGGAAGTCGTTTTATATTTAGGGCAACCTTCTTCGCGAATGCGAAGCAGTTTTAAATGGTTATCTGCACATAGTTTATCTTTTTTTAAATCCTTTTCAATGTTTTTATGCCATTGCCTGCCATCATATTCAATACCCAAACTTATTTCTGGAATATAAATATCAAGTTCCATTTTATTGAGCCAATCAAAGTGCTTGGTTTCTTCTATTTTAAAATATTTTGACAAATAATACGCTATTGTTTTTTCGCGAATTGAAACTTTTAACTCATTTTTACAATATGGACATTCTGTTTTTTGATAACCTGCTCTTGAACCGATTGTTGCTTGCCACTCGTGTCCTTTTTTACATTTCCACCAAACCTTTTTATTTGCGCCATATGTTATTTGCTGTGGCGTAATTATATTTTTATCATAATCCCATTCTTTTAAGAGTTCGGGATTTGTTGTTGCCAAATCGTTTACGCCTACAATTATTTTTTGATTTGAACATATTGGGCAAATAATTCTGCCTTCCGTAACATGGCAAACTTTTGCTTGAAAAATATGCCTTTTATCTTTGTTGCATTTCCACCAGACTTTTTTATCGGAATGCGGAAAAATCTCATTAGGCTTTTCTTTATTTAATTCGTAATTCCATTTTTTGGCTATTTCCGGGAATAACGTTTCCAAATCATTTTTGCCGCTTATTAAAATCTTATTTGCACATACCGGACAACCAGTCCCCTTATTTCTGTTGTTACAATTACTTAACCATTCATAATTACAAATATGACATTTCCACCAGATTTTTTTATTACTACCGAGAGTTATTTTATCAGGGAAAACCCCAAGAGAAGTATTTTTCTCCCAGTTCCAGTCTTTCATTAACTCTTTACTGTTTATCACGTAATCTTTAGTCATATATGTATTTTAACATAAAACCAATAAAATGTCTTCACTTAAATAAACTTTTGTAATGGCATTCAAATAAGTAATTTTCTTCGATGACGCAAAGTAACGACGAAGACAGTCACAGCAATATAAATTTGGTTAAGTAATGAAGAACACTCTAACCTTTTCAAATTAAAGTGTTCTTTGTTTTACTAGTTTTAAAAACCTGATTCTATACCCTATGGTCTTTTAATTTTTTTATTCGGAAACTTCTACTTCGCCGTTTTCTTTTATGGTTACGGTCATACCGTCTTTTACGTAATCGAGAAATTCCTTGCCGAGATTATCTACCGTCGGCATAGAATTTTCCGTCCATACGTCGGCGAGAATAGCGCCCGCCGCCGCAAGCGAATCTATCGTGTTTGAAAACAGCAACGCGCCGGGGTTGCATTTTATTACCGCCGAGTTAAACAAAACCATACCGCCCGTTGTAGAACCTATCGTCTGCGGAAGGCACAGAGCAACTCCTACCGTCGATTTTCCGTACAAATCTTTATTGTTCTGGTCGGTACAGACGTTTTTCCCTTCCTTACAGTTTTTATACGACGCAAGAGTGTTGAAACCTTCGTGAGAAACGAGCGCTTTTAACGTTGCCGTTCCGGGAACCACCACTCTTCCTTTAAACGTTTTCATTATTCTTTGCCTCCCGTGATTTTTTCTAATATTTCCGCGTCGGTATAATATCTTGCGGAAGTGTACGTTCTTAACTTGTTGGAATTTGTTATTACGGGCATTTTAGCGCAAATCGGGTTGTTCATGTACATAAGCGGGCAGATATAGGATAGAACCACACCCGTTTTCATAAGTTTTCCGTAATATTCGGTTTTCTTAAATTCTTCGATTACCGCAGGGGCAGACGTAAACACCGTTTTTATAGCCACCTTTTTTCTGCCCTTTTCGTTAAGGCGGGAAGTAAGTTTTTCCGTCCAGTCGATAAGTTGCGCTTTCGTCATATGCGGACACCCCATAAAGCACAGTTTGGGCTTAGCGTTTTTATCTTTCCAGATTACGGGATAACTTTGTTTTATTCTTTCTATTTCCGCGTCGTCGATAACGTAAACTTTCGCGTTCTCTTTGATAAGGCTTTCGCCCTGTTCTTTGGCTTCGGGCGTTAAATTTTCCACGTGATACAGTCCTACCGAGCCGTTAGAAGCCGTCGCCGCGCCGAAATCTTTTAAGTAAGTGGTCGCGTCGTCGTTAAGTTCCGTTCCCAAAAACTTATCGAGTCCTTTGATAAACGGCACTTCTTCTAACACCTTCATACCGACCGCCGAACCCAGAAGTTGCGCTTCGGGGCGGGAAGAAGTTTTTACTTCCACTATCCAGTCGGCTTTTCTTCCTTCGTCGGTTAAAAGCCCGAAATACGGAACGTAACCTGCGATAGAACCGAACATTTCTATAATGCCGCTGTTACGGTTACATCTCGCGCCCAAAACGGAATTCGCGTAGTTTACCGCGGAAGATTCCGCCCAGGATAACACGTCGCCCTTTTTAGGTCTGTTGCCCACTTCGGGGAAGTAACAAGCGCAGGTAAAAGCGTTGTCCGAAAGAAGCCCTATTTTTTTGAGTTGCTCTTCGTATCTTTTTTGCGGAGAGTACATTACCTTAAACACTATATCGGCAAGCAAACTCTTCGGAACGGATTTATCGAGCGGTCTGGGGTCTGCGGAAAATTTCTGCTTGGACACCACGCCGTCGGCTATAAGTTTATCCATAAGTTCGAACACGCCTTTTACTATATAGATGCCGAAACTGGTAACTATATGTCCGTATTCGGAAGTTACGGGTACCATTTTCGTCGCGCCGAAAGTTTCGCCGTACATAACGAGCGTTTTCATTATCTTCGCCATTGTTTCGCCTTGGCTACCGTCTAACAATGCCTGTTGCTCTTTCGTTAACTCCATTTCGTTTTCTCCTTTATATATATTGCTTAATCGGTTAAATTCTCATAGCGACGTCCCACGCGCGCCAGATTACCGTACGG